>NTJY01000028.1 GCA_002457245.1 SAR92 bacterium MED-G29
AGCACAGGCAATCTCAGCCCATAAGTCCATTTATTGACCACGATAAAATCTCCCACCTTGAGAGTGGGTACCATCGACTTAGATGGAATTTGAAAGGGCTCCAAAACAAAGGATCTGAGAACTAACACTAAACCAAAAATCGGCCCAAGAGATGCTAAAAACTCAATAACACCCTCATCTCGCTTTAGAAGAAGACGATTCATCACCCAAAAGACACCGGTAACTAAAAACATCGCGGTTAGAATCACTTCAAAATTGATATCCATTTTTGTGCCTTTCTGTAACTCATTAAATTCAGATTTTTAAGTCTTGAGGACAGCTAAAAAGGCATCCTGGGGTATCTCAACACTTCCTACTTGCTTCATCCGTTTCTTGCCAGCTTTTTGTTTTTCAAGTAACTTCTTCTTACGCGTCACATCTCCACCATAACATTTAGCCGTAACATTCTTTCTTAATGCTTTTACAGTGGTTCTAGCAATAACGCTACCGCCAATCGCAGCCTGTATCGCTACATCAAACATCTGTCTGGGAATCAGTTCTTTCATTTTATCAGCCAAATTCCGGCCCTTGGCTATAGAGTGCTCTCTATGGGTAATTGCCGCTAAAGCATCAACCCTGTCCCCGTTAATTAATATATCTAGCTTCACAAGGGAGGCCTGTTGGAATCGGATAAAACTATAGTCCAAAGAAGCAAAACCTCTGCTCACTGACTTCAGCCTATCAAAGAAATCCATTACTACCTCGCTCATTGGTAGTTCATAACGAATAGATACTTGACCACCAACAAATTGCATATCTTTTTGAATTCCACGCTTTTCAACACAAAGCGTTATTACATTCCCTACATACTCCCTTGGAACAAGTATATTAGCTTCACATATAGGTTCACGCATTTCCTCAATTTGCCCCGGATCAGGTAAATCAGAGGGGTTAGAAATATGTAAAGTTTGATCCTTTGAGGTAATGATTTCATAGACAACCGTGGGCGCAGTCGTTATAAGATCTAAATTATATTCTCGTTCAAGTCTCTCCTGAACGATTTCCATATGAAGCATACCCAAAAACCCGCAACGAAAACCAAAACCTAACGCATCAGAGCTCTCAGGCTCATAGAACAAGGAGGCATCATTAACCGCTAGCTTACTGAGGGCCTCTCTGAAGTCCTCAAAATCATCAGAATCTACTGGAAACATTCCAGCATAGACTTGAGGCTTCACCTTCTGAAAACCTGGTAAAGCCTCTACATCTGAGGCACTAAGAGTAGTAAAAGTATCGCCCACCGGGGCTCCCAAAATATCCTTTATGCCCGCCACCATGAAGCCAACTTCACCTGCTCTCAAAACTCCTGTTTCCTTCCTTTTCGGAGTAAAAACTCCCACACTGTCAACCACGTGAGCCTTACCAATAGATTTGGCCACAACCTTTGACTTTGTCTCCAATGTTCCTTGCATCACTCTAACAAGAGAAACAACACCGAGATAATTATCAAACCAAGAATCGATTATAAGAGCCTGTAATGGCGCATTAATATTTCCAACTGGAGCAGGAACCTGTTTTACTAACTCTTCCAAAATATCTGATATTCCATCGCCTGTTTTTGCGCTGCATCGAACGGCATCATCAGCTTCAATACCAATAATATTTTCTATTTCATTGATCACTTTTTCGGGTTCTGCCTGAGGAAGATCCATTTTATTAAGAACAGGAATAACCTCTAGACCCTGTGCAATCGCCGTGTAGCAATTAGCGACTGATTGAGCCTCTACTCCTTGCGCTGCATCTACAATTAATAATGCACCTTCACATGCAGCTAGTGATCTAGAGACCTCATAAGAAAAGTCAACGTGGCCAGGAGTATCGATAAAATTCAACTGATAAGTTATGCCATCTGCCGCGGTATAAGGAAGCGTCACGCTTTGAGCTTTAATAGTTATGCCACGTTCTCTTTCAATATCCATCGAATCAAGAACCTGTGCAGCCATCTCTCTCTCACTAAGGCCACCACAAATTTGAATAAATCGATCGGCAATCGTAGATTTACCGTGATCAATATGAGCAATAATCGAGAAATTTCTTATATGACTGAGATCTGACAAGTGTTTCAATATCCTTTCAAAATTCGACGGCAGTCTAGCCTATTTGCGGTTTCTAAGCCATTTCGGGGCCAGCTTCACCTCATTATCATCCAGCTCAATCAAAAAATGATCAATTCTCAATCTCAACTGTCGTGAAATATGCCTGCCCATCTCTATAAAAGCGAATGGCTATAGGTGATCCTTCTGGAAGATTATCTAAAATATCCTGATACTCATCCAAATCTTCCAGGCTGCTATAACCAATCTGCACGATCACATCATCTAAAGCCAGCCCTGCTATAGAGGCTGGAGACCCGTCAGCCACAAATGAAATTTTTAATCCTTGCCTAATCCTCAGAGCTCGCAGCTCACGCTGAGATACCTCCTCTAATGACAAACCGAGGCGATCGCCACCACGACTTGAGCTTGCTAAAATATCATCATCAGCATCGAGGGCACCAACTACTACTGAGAGCTTTTTAACTTTGCCTTTACGATAGACTTCTACAGGAACTTTAGTTCCTGGCGCTATTAAGCCCACGATATGAGGCAAGTCCCCAGATCGCAGTATAGATTGATTATCTACTTCGACTATAATGTCTCCATCCAAAATTCCACCTTTCTCAGCGGCACTGTTTGCTGTTACATTACTCACAGCAGCGCCCATTGGCCCTGGAAGTCCTAGAGCTAAAGCCAAGTCTTTATTCACATCTGTAATAGCCACACCAAAATATCCTCGCGTAACTTTGCCAGATGAGCGTAGTTGAGAAACTACATTTTTAGCAATGCTGACTGGTATTGAGAAAGATAGGCCTACTGATCCACCCGTCGGGGAATATATTTGAGAATTGATGCCAACTACTTTTCCGTCCAGGTTAAATAGAGGGCCTCCTGAATTTCCCCTGTTAATCGCTACATCTGTTTGGATAAAGGGAACATAGTTCTCTCCTCGTTCAGTAGGCAAGCTTCGACCAATCGCACTCACTATTCCCGCTGTTACTGAATAATCCAAACCAAAAGGCGAACCTATCGCTAAAACCCAGCTCCCAACTTTAATTGTATCTGCATCAGCGAAATCGAGACTGGGAAGATTCTCAGCCTCAATTTTAAGCAATGCCAAATCAGAACGCCGATCTGATCCGACAATGGTAGCCGAATACTCTGATCTGTCAGAAAACTGGACTTGAATTTCTTCAGCACCATCAACAACGTGATGATTGGTCAAAATAAATCCATTTTGGTCAATAACAAACCCAGATCCCATAGTTCTGGAGGGGCGAGTTGGCCTTTGATTTCTGTTTAAAAGATCTCTAAATATTTCTGGTAGCTGGCCTTGTCTGCGATCCTGAGTCTGACTCCGCTTTGGAGTGCTCACTGTATTAATCTTAACAACTGCTGGAGCAGCATCCTCAACTAACTCGCTAAAGTCAGGTAATGATGAGCTCGAAACAGACGCTGGAAAAACGACTATAAACGCGAACAATATAAGCTTTTTAAACACGAAATGGCTCCTAATTATCAAATTGGGCTCAGCAATAGAAAACAGATCCCACTAAAAATTTGGTTTATATAAACGTTATAATACTTTTTTTGCATTTAACAAGCTCGAACTACGATTTTCAGGTAGCTTTAGATGAATAAGTCACGCCATTTGCGATTTTTATCGCAGTTGGTAATGGTATCTCTCCTACCACAGACACATTAAACACTTTCCCATCAAAAATATGCTTGAGACTCACGATTGAAGCGCCACCATAATTTAATTTTAACTCAGGTAATTTGGAGCTCAATTTTGGCGATTCAATAATAACTGTCACCACTGCCAATCCATCAGAAAAAACGAAAGTATCTTGCCTCGCGGGCGCTAATCTCTCAGCCTTGCGAATTAAAAAATTTGAGGGCATCCACCGAAAACGCCAAGCAGCAGAAACAGCTCGATTGACTACTGAATCACAGTTAAATTCATTGGGCAGTCCATCTAAGGGAATTTGCAGTAAATCTAAATCACCTCCCACTGCAAGCTTTATGAATTGGAAGCGCTCTAATGCCTTTCCCTCCAAATTAAATAACTCGGTTTTTAAGACAATCCCAGACTCAGTATCAATTGAGAGCCTCAAAGGTAATCGGTGTTCATCTCTAGGTCTTATTAAAACTACCGCAGCATCGCGACCAGCTACCCTAACAGGGATATTTTCTGACGCCCTTATCAAGTCAAAATAATATGACTTTTTAATTTGCTCCATGCTCTCCTTACTTAAAATGGATGAAGCAATCGGATAGTCTCCATAAGGAATAAGAGAAGCACAGTTGTCGACCGGCAATAATTTGGAGTACTGCCCTTTTGGACCATCTAAATGATTAATTTTACGAAATGAGAAATCTCCATTAACTAAATGAAGTATCTCTACTGTTTTAATACGAGCCGCCTTTTCATAAGTGACTAACCCTGAATAATTAACAGTTCTGGACGCAGCTAGCATTTTTTCTAAAATCTGCCCAGCAGACTGCTTTTCAGAGGCCAAACTTGCAATTGGCTGAATGAGGAAGCTCGCGAGAACCACCCCTTTGAAGAATGTAAGGAATTTCAGTTTGATCACAGTTTTTTACTGCTCACCCTCAGAGATTTTTTGCCGCTCTTCAATTCGGGAGTAAGGCAATATGCCGTGATTACTCAAATCAGATGATTCTGCAGAGTGTTTAGATAAAATATAAAGAATATAGGCTTGCGTTTGTTGATCGGAATATTGTTTTTGCTTACCACTCTCAGCACTGACGGTGCTTAAGGAACCTTCTTGAGGAACTCTCACACTAAACGGAATCTGATTCATTGGCCCGGTGAAATTATTAACAGCTGATTCATCGATTTGTGCAAATTTTGCAGCTTCGCCATCCATGCTGGAGTCTTGATTCAATCCCTGCACGCCTAAAATAGATATAACAGCAACAGAGGCAGCAATCGCAAAACGTCCAGCAGAATTAACCATCTTTGGCATTAACGATTTCTTCAAAGGCTTCTCAGAACTAATAGCTTCTGCAATTGATTCAGAGTAGTCAAAATTTGATATCGAGGATCCTTTTATCGCCGCGGAAGCGATATGATATCTTCTCCACTTGTTGCGCAACATGGAGGCTTGATTTGCATCACCAATTTCTAATTCTTTCAGGATACGCCTAGCCTCAAGATCACTTGACTCATCATCCATCAAAGCCGATAAAGATTCTTTTACTTGCTCTTCAAACTGACTCATTCAAACCTCGTAAAGTAGCTGCATTAGATAAGCAGTTGTATGTAAGACTCAACAAATTGAAAAAGGTTCCCCATATAACTAGTTTGGCCTTATTAACTTAATAACAACCGCATCTATTGATTCCCGTGCTCTGAAGATTCTGGACCTAACCGTCCCTACTGGACAATCCATAATTTCCGCAATTTCCTCGTAGCTAAGTCCTTCATATTCTCGAAGGCTAACAGCAGTTCTCAAATCCTCTGGAAGATCTGCAACCACCTTCGTAATCAGAACCTCCAATTCATCTCTTAACAGATTTGCCTCAGGTGATCCTAAATCCTTTAAAAAATCATTACCCGAATAGTGCTCGGCATCTGATAAATCGATATCAGAACCTGGCGGACGTCGACTTCGAGCAACAAGATAATTTTTAGCGGTGTTCACTCCAATTCGATATAACCATGTGTAGAACTTGCTATCTCCTCTGAACTTTGGAAGTGCTCGGTAAGCTTTGATAAACGCTTCTTGTACCACATCCGCAACTTCATCTGGATCTCTGATAAAACGACTCACAATAGATTGCATTTTGCCCTGGTACTTGAGAACAAGTAAATCGAATGCTTGTTTATCTCCCTTTTGGACGAAAAGCACTAATTGCTCATCAGAGGTTTCAGATTTTAATTTAACCATCAATAAATCCGTTGTTGCTGTGATTTAGATAAACTCAACCCAAACATAATTTTCAACTCTAGAGATCTCCCAAGTGTGACAACTGACCCATAGTTTAGTTCGCTTGAACTAGGCTATTATATTATCATGTCGACTGTTTTCTGTGTGTAATGGATATGAAGCAGACCTACCTATACGACATATTAATCATCGGGAGTGGAGTTGCTGGTTTAACTAGTGCTTTACAGCTAGATAAAAATCTCCGAATTGCAATTATTAGCAAATCTTCCTTACAAGGAGGAGCATCCTGGCTAGCTCAAGGTGGCATTGCTGCTGTCTTCGATGAGAACGATAGTCCAGAAGCTCATGTTGCTGATACTTTAGCCGCAGGCGCAGGTCTATGCCATGAGGAATCAGTCAGATTCGTTGTCAAGAACGGCCCTGAGGTAGTCAGATGGCTAATTGAGCAAGGTGTGGACTTTACGCGATCAGATGAAAATGAACATTATCATCTGACCAAAGAGGGAGGCCATAGTCATCGTAGAATATTGCATACTGCTGATGCCACAGGGAAAGAGGTTACCAGTTCGCTTGTAGCTAAGGTTAGGGCGGCGGACAACATTGATATTTTTGAGCATCAGTGCGCCATAGATTTAGTGACCCAAGCGGATAACAATTCAACGAAAATTCGATGCACTGGGGCTTACTTACTCGATATAAAAAGTGGTGTGACCTCTCTTTTTCAGGCAAAAAGCGTAATCTTAGCATCTGGAGGTGCTAGTAAAGCCTATCTCTACACCAGCAACCCAGACGGTGCTAGTGGTGACGGGATAGCTATGGCTTGGAGAAAGGGTTGTCGAGTCGCAAATTTAGAGTTCAATCAATTTCATCCAACCTGTCTGCATCATCCCAAGGCAAAATCTTTTTTAATTACCGAAGCTCTGCGTGGAGAGGGAGCTATACTGCGGCTACCTGATGGCTCAGCTTTCATGAAAAATTTTCATTCAGATGGCGAACTAGCACCCAGAGATGTTGTTGCACGAGCGATTGATCATGAGATGAAACGGCTAGGTTGTGACTGCCTGTTTTTAGACATTACTCATCAAACCGAAAATTTTATTAAAGAACATTTCCCTACGGTTTATATGGAGTGCTTAAAGTTTGGTATTGATATTACTCGGGATCCAATTCCAATTGTACCGGCTGCACACTATACCTGTGGTGGAATACTAGTTTGCAAAGACGGACAAACTGATCTCCTCAACCTATTTGCCGTTGGCGAGAATGCCTGCACTGGGCTCCATGGCGCAAATCGAATGGCTAGTAATTCGCTATTGGAATGTCTAGTGTACGCACAAGCTGTGGCTAGAAAAATCAATAGGTCTATTGCAACCATATCAGAGCCCGATTTTATTCCTGAGTGGGACGAATCCAGAGTTAGTGACTCTGATGAAGACGTGGTGATCTCACACAACTGGCATGAACTTCGAAGATTTATGTGGGATTACGTAGGAATCGTAAGAACCAACAAACGCCTAGAGAGAGCTCAGCACAGAGTAACCCTGCTTCAAAAAGAAATTCAGGAGTACTACAGTAACTGCAGGATCACGCGAGATTTACTAGAGTTAAGGAACTTATCAACCGTAGCGGAATTAATTATTCGCTGTGCAAAACAGAGGAAAGAAAGTCGCGGCTTGCACTTTACTCTTGATTATCCCAATCAGTCTCCGATAGCTAGAGATACAGTTGTTGTGCCGATAAACTATGCAGGGCAAGATGTAATTAAACATCACCATTAAGACCGCATCGAAAGGTTAAATATTTCTGATAAATTATTAGACTTGGATCATCACCTAGCGACTATCCATTATAATTTTAATAATTCGGTCCATGTCAGGATTATCCGGATTCTCCCGCTGCATAAACCACATGAATAATGTTTGATCCTCACATTCTAGTAAAACTTCAAAACGAAGTTGATCATCTGCGGACAGAGTATCATAGACATTTTCAACAAACGGAGTGAGAATTAGATCGAGTTCTAACATACCTCGTCGACTTGCCCACAGAAGGCGATTTTTATTCATACGTTTTCTTTCAAGCTAAAACCGTTATTATAAAAGACTAAGTAAAATAAACATACAGGATCAAAGATCTCAATGGACTGGAAGAAAAATTTTGCACAATATGAAGTAATTGCGGATGAAAATAATCCGGAGCGCATCATTTCTTTTGGCGAAACACCAAATGACTATGACAAATTTGCGGCTAAAGTCGTTTTAAGTACTGATCTTCGCGCGTTTATTCACTTAAGTGGGCCAGATACTGAAGAGTTTCTCCAAGGGCAAGTTACTTGTGATCTATCTAAATTGGGACATGGTGAATCCATGAATGGGGCTCATCTCTCTCCCAAGGGACGCATTATATTTCTATTTACTGCAACAAAAGATCTTGATAATGGCCTGCTACTTGAAACTCATCACTCTGTGATGGAAGTAGCCATAAGTAGTTTAAAAAAATACTCAGTATTTTTTAAAACTGAAATTAGTGATGCTAGCCACATCTACGAGTCTATTATTCTCTCCGGCAATAACAGCAAAGCCCTGTTGAAACATTTTGATTCATATCATTCACGAGCTATTGGTCCATCAACCTTTTCCATAAAACTAACAAAAGATTATGAATTGAGTGAATTGATTAGTGATAATCCAGATCTGGAGTTGGCTGGACAAGGCTATAGTGATTTACTCCGCATTGAAAACGGTTGTGCAGATGTGACTTCAACAACTACTGATCAATTTATTGTTCAAATGATTAATCTTGATGCACAAAATTATATAAGCTTTAAGAAAGGATGCTATACAGGACAAGAAATAGTCGCTAGAGCGCACTACAGGGGCAGCGTAAAGCGACGAATGTATATCATTGAACTAGAGACAACTTGTGTCCCAAAACCAGGAGATTCTCTGGTTGATTCTGCTGGAAAAGTCATTGGAACTGTAGCTGGCGCTTCTTTTTCAAACACTACTTCAATTAAAGTTCTTGCAGTGCTCTCGGTCAGAGCAGCAAATTGCGCACGCCTAAAATTTGGCGATATTGATTTAGTTAACGCTAGGCACTTTGCGCTTCCCTATGAAATAAAAAAATGACCATCCAAACGATTTTACAATGGTTAGTGGCGCATCAATATTTACTTGGATGGATTGGTGTAATCTCTTTGCTAGTATTTTCTTTAAGTCTGCTATCTCTCCCATGGCTCGTAGCAATGATTCCTGAGGACTATTTTTTATCGCAAAAGAGAAAACAAACAATTCTAAAAAATGAGAGTTTTGGAATTTGGATTGTTATTTTTATTTTAAAAAATTCAATTGGCTTGCTTCTAGTAACAGGCGGCATACTGATGCTATTTTTACCGGGGCAAGGTGTCTTGACCATAATTGCTGGACTCATAATGACAGACTATCCCGGCAAATTTGAGCTAGAACGGAGGATCGTTTCTAACAAGAAAATTTTAGAGAAGTTAAATTGGCTAAGAAATAAAGCTAATCAACCCAGCCTTAAAATAGATAATTAACCAACGCTACCTTTTGTATGCCAAAGCGAACGCCGAACTACCTCATTACCAGCTTCAGGTTTAGAGGGGATATTCCTAGCAAGTAGCAAACTAAGCAAGGCCATGCCAGAACCCATTAAAAAAACCATAGCTGGAGAAACTAACCACACGAGACCAAACGACACAGGTATAAAAACTGCTGCAATATGATTGATAGTAAATGCTACACCTGCAGTGGATGCCATATCAGCTGGGTCTGCAATTTTTTGAAAATACGTTTTTATTGCTATAGCCAACGAGAAAAATAGATGGTCGAGAATATATAAAACTCCTGCCCAGACGGCATTATCAACAAAGGCATAAGCTGTAAAGACCAAAAACAATCCACAGTATTCAAACGTGAGTGCTCTGCGCTCTCCAATTTTACCTACTATGTGTCCAATTTTCCCCGCAAAGCCCCAATTAAAGAGATGGTTAATCAAAAACAATGCGGCAATATTGGATACGCTGTACCCAAACTTTTCTACCATTAGAAATCCTGCAAATACTGTAAATATTTGTCTTCTGGCTCCCCCCATGAAAGTTAATGCGTAGTACAACCAATATCGCTTGCGAAGAATAAGATGTTTCCGTTGGGGAGTGACACTTTTAAAACTTGGGAAACCCAGCCACATAATTAGGCTGAGACATAAACAACTCCCGCCGCCTAACAGGTAAATTGTCTCGTAGGAGAAGAAAAAATAACTTTGAGCGATCCATAAGAACGCATAAACAATAAGCGAGGCGAGAGAGCTAACAGCTATTAATTTACCCAGAACTGACGGGGCTTCTTCTATGCTTAACCACTGCAAAGATAGTGATTGTTTTACGGTTTCATAATAATGAAAGCCAACCGACATCAAAAAAGTTGTTAAATATAGTCCAACTGCAGATGGAAAATAACCACTGATAGCTACTCCGACTCCCAATAGCGCCAAAGAGATATAAGCGAAGGCCTGCTCTTTTACAACCAACAACAGAAAGACTGCAGTGAATGCTAAAAATCCCGGGATTTCTCTAATACTTTGTAGAATGCCTATTTCTTTTCCAGTGAAGTAAGCACGTTCAATAACAAAGTTATTGAGTAAAGCCATCCACGTTGCAAATGCAAATGTCATTGCAACTGACATAATGAAGAGTAAATTAGTTGGAGTCTGCCATGATTTTTTTAACAAAATGTTATCCTTACATTTAAAACGTGAGCATCATTTGCTCACTATTATCTTCTGCAGAGTCCAAAGCCCAATCTATTGGCTTTAAACCATTATGCTTAAAATATTGATTAGCCTTGGAAAAATGCTGGCAGCCCTGAAAACCTCGATAACAAGACAGTGGCGAGGGATGAGGGGCTTCAAGGACCAAGTGCTTAGATTCATCAACCAGAGTACGTTTGCTTCGAGCAATACTGCCCCAAAGCATAAAGACTACTTGTTGACGACTATCACTTATGGTTTTTATGGTGGCATTAGTAAAAGTTTCCCAACCTTGGCCAGCATGTGCACTAGGTTTTGATTCTTCTACAGTTAGCGCCGAATTAAGCAAAAAAACTCCCTCGTTTGACCACTTACGCAAGCATCCGTGACTTGGAACGGCGATACCTAAGTCTAGATTTAGTTCCATGAGAATATTTCTAAGAGAAGGTGGGATTTTATTACCTGGGTTGATCGAAAAAGCTAGACCATTCGCCTGCCCATAACCATGATAGGGATCCTGCCCAAGTATAACCACCTTCACCTTATCCAAGTCAGTCAGCGAAAATGCCGAAAATAATTGTCCAACCGGAGGATATATTGCCCTTCCTTGTGACTCTCGATCCATCAAAAACAACTGTAGGGTCTTCCAATAGTCTTGACGCATTTCTTGATCGAGAGCCTCAAACCAAGTTGATGATAGCTGCAATTTAGCTTGCTTTGATATATCCATTGAAATTTTTCACTAAATTATTCTCTTTTGAATTTTGTCCGATCATAGATACGGACGATAGACACATAATGCAAATGCTTCACAGATCCCCTGATATAAACATCCCCAATCAATCAGATGAATGCAATATAATATATCTTTATCAGTTGAACATTAAAGTTAGTCTAAATATTTAGGTCTCTCGTAATCAAACTGATGGAAGTTAAAACGGCGGTTCCAAAAATATGTCAACCAGAATAGATTCCCTAAGTTCGCCATATGACAGGCAAATCGCTGCTTGGTTAATAGTCTGTGCTGCCACCATATTTGGCATGATTCTTCTAGGTGGTATTACCCGGTTGACCGACTCCGGCCTCTCAATGGTAGATTGGAAACCGATAGCAGGAATAATTCCTCCCTTTACTCAAGCCGACTGGCAAGAGATGTTCTTAAAATATCAGCAGTTTCCTGAATACCAGAAAACCAATTTTGATATGACTCTTGAAGAATTTAAGCCGATTTTTATGTACGAGTATCTTCATCGGATGCTTGGGCGCTTCATTGGCATTCTGTTTGTGATCCCTTTCCTGTTCTTTTTTATTTCCAAGAGAATTAGACCTGGACTTACCCCGAAATTGTTGTTGCTGCTAAGCCTTGGTGCAAGTCAAGGCCTACTTGGATGGTATATGGTTCAAAGCGGTTTGGTAGACAATCCCCATGTGAGTCAATACAGGCTTACAGCGCATCTTGGCCTGGCGGTCTTCATCTATGGAGTAATTTTTTGGACTGTCATGGATTTAGTTTCTTTACCCAAGTATAGACTTCCTCCTTTAAAGAATTTTTCATATGCTATTACAGCAATGATTTTTTTAATGATTTTATCTGGTGGTTTAGTAGCAGGAACTCGAGCTGGAATCCCATATCCTACCTGGCCTCTTATGGGCGATAGTTTTATTCCCCCAGGACTTTATAATCTGGAGCCATTTTGGCTTTCTGCTTTTGAAGATATGCTTACGATTCAGTTTAACCATAGAATATTTGCCTACATTATCAGTATCTCTGTTGTTATATTCGCTTTTATAACTTTAAGAGCAAAACTTGCCCCCCCATTTAGGATAGCTATTTTTAGTTTTTTAGGCATTCTTGGACTTCAAGTCACTCTGGGTATTAGCACCCTAATTTTTTATATTCCCATTCCGGTCGCCGCGGCACACCAGGTATGCGCTGTAGCGTTGTTAAGTGCTTCATTATATGTAAGCCATTGTTTTAAAAACTCGATTTGAACTAGCTTTCTAGATAGCGATAGAGAATTGAAAAAATTCGTTGTTGGTTTGGATGATAGGATTAACTTCGACTTATTGGCGGACTCTTAACTTGCGCGTTTGCCCAGTGTCTAAAATAACTCTTGTCTTAAACAAAATCCGATCAGACTTTGACAAAGACACAAGATGAGAACCCGCACTCACCCTTATAATTAAGATATCAAGGCTACTGCTTTTGTGTTTAGCCAAGTCCTGAAAACTGACCTCTGTAGATTTTTCCCCTATGGTAAGTTGAGACCCCACCAAATCCTCTGAGGAAATAATAATACGTGCAGAGTTATCAAATTTCGCATTAAATTCTGTTAAAAAGGAAAACCCCATCAACGGAAAACAAAATAGCAAAGCAACAATCTTGGGCAACATTTAATCTTAGCCAACAATAAATAGAGTTTTAGGATGCCTTAAAACCCTATCTATGTTCTTATAGATATAAACGGATACTAAATAAACGTGTCTTAGTATGACTCTAAAATTGAAGCTATAAGCGGAGACAAATCTTTTATTCTGGCCTCATATGAGGAAAGAGCAGTACATCTCTTATTGATGGCGCATCGGTTAAAAGCATGACTAAACGATCAATACCGATACCCTCACCAGCAGTTGGTGGCATCCCATACTCGAGTGCACGTATGTAATCTGCATCAAAATGCATGGCCTCATTGTCTCCGGCATCCTTTTCTACAACCTGCTGCCTGAAACGTGATTCTTGATCCTCGGGATCATTCAATTCAGAGAATCCATTAGCAATTTCGCGACCACCAACAAAAAACTCAAATCGATCAGTGACAAATGGATCTTTGTCATTCCGACGTGCAAGCGGCGAAACCTCTGCTGGATACATAGTAATGAAAGTTGGCTGCTGTAATTGATGCTCGACAGTCTTCTCAAAAATTTCAATCTGGATCTTACCCAAACCCCAAGTATCCTTAATAGAAATCTGCATATCACTAGCTATTTTTCGTGCAGTTTTCTCATTGCTCAACTTGTCTGCAGTGATGTCGGAGTTATATTTAAGAATGGATTCAAATACAGATAAACGAGAAAAGGCCTTTGCAAAATCAAATCGGGTCTCACTAATCTGCTGTCCATCTTGACCTTTGATCGTATTTGTTATTTTTGTGGTACCAAGGATTTCATAACTCATCTTGCGAATCATATCCTCCGTGAGATCCATCATGTCATTAAAGTCAGAGTAAGCTTGATAAAACTCTAGCATCGTAAATTCTGGATTATGTCTGGTAGATAACCCCTCATTTCTGAAATTTCGATTAATTTCATATACACGATCAAAGCCTCCCACAATTAACCTCTTCAGATATAACTCTGGAGCTATCCGTAGGTACATATCGATATCTAGTGCGTTATGGTGAGTAACAAAAGGTCGAGCGACTGCTCCACCAGGAATGACTTGCAACATGGGTGTCTCAACCTCTAAATAGTCAGCGCTATTAAGGTAGCGCCGAATAAAGTCGATAACTTGAGACCGAATTCGAAAAGTATTCCTCACATCAGGATTAACAATAAGATCGACATAACGCTGCCTATATCGAAGTTCTTGATCGGCAAGACCATGGAACTTGTCAGGCAAAGGACGAAGAGCTTTGGTTAGCAGTACATAATCATCCATTTCAACATAAAGCTCACCTTTACCAGATTTATGTAAGGTACCTGAGACACCAACGATATCACCTAGATCTAATGATTTGGCAAATGGTCGCGCCAGTTTGGTTACATATAATTGAATATGACCAGAGCTATCTTGCAGAACTATAAATGCTCCACGATTACGAATAATTCGCCCAGCCACACTTACAACTTTGTTCAACGACTCCAATTGTTCCTTGGATTGCTCACCAAAACCTCGCTGTAAACTGTCTGCCTTATTCTTTGGCTTAAAATTATTTGGATAAGGCGAACCGTGCTCAGCTCTCAAGCTATCAAGTTTCTTACGTCGCTCTGCAATAAGTTTGTTTTCATCCGATTGATCCGTCATATTTAACCTGTCTTGAGTTTTTTAAAGTCCCGCTTTTAGCGAAGCAACTATAAATTGGTCCAACTTTCCGTCCAAAACAGCTTGAGTGTTTCGGGTTTCAATATTGGTTCGTAAATCTTTAATTCGAGAGTCATCAAGGACATACGATCTAATTTGGCTTCCCCATCCTATATCTGATTTCGTGTCTTCAGTTGCTTGGGCAGCTTCTTGCCGTTTGCTTATTTCTAGTTCATAAAGCCTTGCTCGCAACATTTGCCAACATTTATCACGATTTTGATGCTGTGATCGTTGATTCTGACTTTGCACTACTATACCACTAGGAGAATGAGTGAGTCGCACGGCTGAGTCAGTTTTATTCACATGCTGACCACCTGCTCCAGAAGCCCTGTAAGTATCTGTGCGCACATCACTCGGGTCAATTTCGATATCTATATTGTCATCAATTTCGGGAGATATAAAAACCGCGGCGAAGGATGTATGACGTCTGTTTCCAGAGTCGAATGGCGACTTCCTTACAAGCCTGTGAACACCTATCTCTGTTCTAAGCCATCCAAAAGAATATTCACCAGAAACCTCCACTGTAGCGCTTTTAATTCCTGCTACATCCCCGGCTGAGCATTCTACCAGATCAGTTTTAAAGCCCTTTTCGTCAGCCCAACGGAGGTACATTCTTAGTAACATTTCAGCCCAATCTTGGGCCTCCGTGCCCCCAGAACCGGACTGAATTTCAAGAAAGGCATTATTTTGATCCATCTCGCCGGAGAACATTCTGCGAAATTCCAACTTCGCGAGTTGTTGCTCCAACAGCAAAATCTCATTTTCAACATCAGCCACAATGTCAGTGTCGTTCTCATCAACGGCCATACCCAAGAGTTCATGGGCGTCTGCGACACCAGAATCTAGATCTTCGATAGTCTTTACTACAATCTCCAGTGACGACCTTTCACGCCCTAGTCCCTGAGCAATCTCAGGTCTATTCCAAACATCAGGTTCACCCAATTCCAACTCCACCTCTGCAAGTCGGTCCTTACGATTATGGTAGTCAAAGATACCCCCTCAACACATCGGTGCGTGTCTTTAAGTCAGCAAGGGAGGAGTATAAAGGGCTTACTTCCATCAGAATTGGATCCTTTAGATAACGGGCTTTTAGCACAGTCAGTATTTTACCTCACCTATCACGCCTCACCAAGGGAAACTCGATAGGTTGATTAAACACTTACAGTAGCGCACCATTACATCAGAAAAAAATTCCTCAGGAGTTTTCGATGGCTAAAAATGTTTTAATCTTCACTCTGATAACCTTATTTTATCTGCTCTTTTGGCCTGTTCCAATCGATCCAATAAGTTGGAAAGCGCCCTCAGATAAGGGATTTGTTGGTGATTTTAAAGAAAATAATCGATTGAGCGCTTTGGAATTTATTGTCCTTCCAGATACACATGGCCCCGAGGGTTTGGCCTTTTTAGACGACGAAATATATGCCGCTACCAGAGAGGGCTGGATAATACGATTTAACGAAAAGACTGGCGGCCAAATCAAATGGATCAATACGGAGGGTAGTCCCCTTGGATTAGTATTCGACGCCAGCAATAACTTGTTGATTGCTGATGCAGAGAAAGGCCTACTCAAAGTTACTCCTGGGGGAGTTATTACCGTCTTAACACGCTCAGTTGATGGTACCGATATTGATTATGCTGATGACCTAGATGTCACCGCTGATGGGAAAATATATTTTAGTGATGCCTCTACAAAGTTTGGTGCGCAAATGGGCGGCACCTATGCCGCAAGCTTGCTAGATACCATGGAGCATGGAGGTCATGGCAGGCTACTTGTTTATGATCCAGAAGATCAATCCACAAAAACTCTAATGGAAAATTTAAATTTTGCTAACGGCGTTGCCACTGACGCAAATAGTGAATTCGTACTGGTTAATGAAACTGGATCCTATAGAATTCACAAGTATTGGCTTAAAGGAGACAAACAGGGAACGTCTGAGATTATTATAGATAATCTTCCTGGGTTTCCAGATAATGTGGTAAGGGGAGCAGATGGTCGATTTTGGGTAGGATTAGTTTCCCCACGCAATAAATTACTGGATGACCTGTCCGAATTCCCATTTATTCGCCAAATCTTTCAACGATTTCCCGCATTTTTGCGCCCAAAAGCCGAAAACTATAGTCATATCTTTGCCATGACAGGTGATGGAGAGATTATTACCTCATTGCAAGACCCAAAAGGAGAGCATCATACAAATACTGGTGCTTTAGAGACTGAAGAATGGTTATATATTAGTTCTCTTCATGCTGAAAATTTGGCGAGAATTAGCTGGGATCAATTGAACATCGACGGTGAACTATAGACAATGACCAACTCTGATCAATCACCCTTTGTATTCGAAAATACGTTTTCAAGGACATTTAAAACAGAAGATAATGTTTACTTCAACGAAGTTACCCCGGCAGCAGTAAGTGACCCAGAATGGGTAAGTATTAATCTTCAGTTAGCAGATGAATTAGGCCTGCAACCTCATAATTTACAAAGCCCCAAAATGTTAAAAATTATGTCTGGCGATATCAGAGGTACCTCGTTAAAACCAATATCAGTTGTGTATTCTGGTCATCAATTTGGACTTTGGGCAGGACAACTTGGTGATGGGCGCGCTATCACCCTAGGCGAGCATAGGATTAATAGCGCTCCCACTACATATAATGAATTGTGGGATGTGCAACTTAAGGGGGCTGGCACAACACCCTATTCCCGTTTTGCGGATGGACGCGCAGTATTGAGATCAAGTATCAGGGAGTATCTCTGCTCTGAAGCAATGAACGGCTTAGGTATTCCAACAACTAGGGCTCTGAGTTTAATAAGCAGCAGCACACCTGTATACAGAGACGATGTTGAGAGCGCTGCTATATTATGCCGCGTTGCTCGCAGTCATATTCGATTTGGTTCGTTTGAACATTTTCACTATAGAAATCAAACAGAGTCAGTGAGGAGCTTGGCGGACTATGTCATAACTCGCCATTTCCCTGAGTGGCTCGATATTGAAGACCGGTATATCAATTTAATGTCAAATGCCGTCCTTAAAACGGCGGAAACCATCGCTCATTGGCAAGCTGAAGGGTTTGCTCATGGAGTAATGAATACAGATAATATGTCTATACTTGGTGAAACTATCGACTATGGACCTTTTGGCTTTCTAGATGCCTATAATCCAGACTTTGTATGTAACTCCTCTGATATCAATGGCCGATATTCCTTTAAAAATCAGCCCGCAATTGGTTTATGGAACTTAAATGCACTAGCGACAGCCTTAACGACACTGATTCCATCTGAATCTCTTATACCCATTTTAAAAACATATGAACCAGTCTTCTTATCGCACTACCGCTCCCTTATGTCTGCAAAACTCGGACTCCAAAAATATGAAGATAGTGATGAAGAACTGATAAATCGATTACTCGCTCTTATGAATGAAAATAGCGTGGACTATAGTTTGTTCTTTAGAAAACTTTGCTCGTTCTCTGAGGATCCTGAAGGTGTGAGAAACATGTTTATAGACCGCTTCGCCTTCGATGACTGGGCAGACTCATACTCCGACAGATTTAACCAACAAAATTTAGATGCTTTATCCATAAAACGTTCAATGCTAAAAGTTAATCCAAAATATATTTTGCGTAACTATATGGCTCAAAACGCTATTGAAAAGGCTGTCCAAGGTGACTATTCTGAGGTCAATTTCTTGTTAAAAATTCTACAAAAACCCTATGAAGAACATCCTATAGCTGAGCGTTATGCGGGATTACCTCCAGATTGGGCAGATCAAATCTCCGTAAGTTGCTCATCCTGATCACTCGAGTTTAGTCATCCTAAGATGGAGATATATTGC
>NTJY01000029.1 GCA_002457245.1 SAR92 bacterium MED-G29
AGATGAGTTATCAGACAAAGATCGAGATCATGCGATTGGATTAATGCGAGTTAATCATACTGGCGAAGTTTGCGCTCAAGCTTTATATCAAGGGCAAGCACTAACGGCAAAGCTATCGGATGTTCGTGAGCAGATGAAAGAAGCTGCTACAGAGGAAATAGATCATTTGGCTTGGTGTGAAGATAGAATTAAGGAACTGGGCGGACGTACAAGCTTATTGAATCCATTGTTTTATGCCATGTCATTTGGGATTGGTGCCGGCGCCGGCATTATTAGCGATAAACTTAGTCTTGGTTTTGTGGCTGCTACTGAAGATCAAGTTTGCTCTCATCTTAAAAATCATCTGGACCAGTTACCAGAAGATGACCTCAAGAGCCGGGCTGTGGTGGAAGAGATGCTGGCTGATGAAGAGCGTCATGCCCAGGCGGCTCTGGACGCTGGAGGTTATGAGTTCCCTCATCAAGTAAAGCAGGTTATGACTACGATATCGGCTGTTATGACAAAAAGCTCTTACAAAATATAGTTCTCACAAGATACCTAATCTTTGATCCTCATGGACTACACTAAACATTTTTTGGGCTAGCCAAGAATGTATTGGGGAGCCCTCCGTTCTTTTGTGTTGCAACAGCACTAAATTGATGCCCTCCTCATGAGGTAAATCCTTTGGGAAAGGTTTTGTCACAATACGATGCATCTCCCTCTCATCAATTAATCCTTTTTGAGTCGCAACCATAAGGCAATCTGTTTCACATAATGTTTCCATTGCTGTCATTAACTGATTAGTAACTAATATTTTTTCTCTTTTCAGACCCAGGTCCCTGAGAGTCTTATCAAAGCGGGCATCATTTCGAGAGCGCACTCTTTTTGAAATTAATAGGTAATATTGAACAAAAGGATATTTGAGAATTTCAATAGTGCTGAGCTCTTTTTTGCACGCCAATGGATGATCCTCTCTCATCCATATCGAGGGGCTGTAGGTTGCAAATGGTTTGGACAAAACATCCTGAGAATTATTCCTCTCAATATCAATAGCAAAGTCTATCGCCCCATCTGCTAACTCTCCGCCCACCGAGTCAAAACCATTTGAAACGCAGAGCACGATGTTAGGTGCCTCCGCCGCCACGATTCTAGTAAGCTCTGAAACCAATGAAACAGCGACGAATTCAGGGATTGCAATAGTAATCTCGCCAGTATAAGTCCCAGGATCAAACTCATCCTCCGTTACAATATCCAGAATATTATCTAACAGAGGTGGCAGCTTCAGTTGCAATTCACGAGCTTTAGGCGTTGGCACAAGCTCGTTGCCTGTCCGAGTAAATAGCGGGTCATCTAGCTGGTAACGAAGTCTTTGTAGCACTCGACTCATAGCAGGCTGACTAATAAATAATCGCGTAGCAGCTCGAGTAACGCTCTTTTCTTCTAGTAACGCCTGAAGAGAGACCAACAAATTTAAGTCTAATCTTGAAAGCTTCTGTAAATTCATCGGTAACCTTCCTTATATGTATTACAAAAACGCATATAGTAAATGCAAAAAATGCATTGGAATTATGGCATCAGAATACGTATCTTTTCAACTCGAGAAGTTATTCGATAAAAAAAGTTAAGTTTAGCTTCCAAACAGATTCGTAAAACGAGCCAAACCCCTCTTAATCCTGCATAGGATTTTTACAGGGACCTCCCTAGAGGTCCCTTTTTTTTGTTTTTAATATATGCATTCATTAAACGCATATTACAAATGCAATTAATGCATTTGAATTATGCCCTTGAAACTCCTACAGTGCGCGCGTTCCAGACAGATCAAGCAACCAAAAGGACTTAATTATGACCCTCATGTACGTTTTAATGGCTTTCGCCGGAATTACAGGTGCCGCAATTGCAAAAGATGATTTTGCCAAGATGAAAGCTCCAAAAACAACCGCTACCAAGAAATGCTGATAACGTTGTTTACTGCAAAATAATCTTAAAGTTTCTTTGAGTATGTAAGCGCATAAGTCGAAAAGCGTGTTTTTGATGCGCCTCTGAGATCAGAGCAGAGTAGCTAAATACAGTTTGTCTTCCTTACACTAATAGGCTTAAGTCTAAATCATAGATTAAAAATTACGGTTGATTATTGGAATAGTCTTCGTAATGATTGACCCGGATCATCGGCCCTCATAAAAGCCTCACCAACTAGAAATCCATTGACTTTCTTTTGTCTCATCAATTGGACATCAGCCCGAGAATAGATGCCACTTTCGGTGATAACGACAACCGACTTGGGCACAAGACCTAATAACTTATAGGTGTTCTCAAGTGATACCTCAAAGGTGTGGAGGTTTCTGTTATTGATACCAATAACAGGATTGTCTAACTCTAAGGCTATCTCCAATTCAGATTCATCATGGACCTCAATTAACACATCCATGCCTAGTGACAAAGCACACGCATTTAGCTCTCCTAATTTTTCCTTATTCAAAGCTGAAACAATTAAAAGGATGCAGTCTGCTCCTATAGATCGAGCCTCAAAGATTTGATACTCATCAATAATAAAATCCTTTCTAAGAATAGGAAGATTACAAGCTTGCCGAGCTATTTTTAAATAGTTATCTGACCCTTGAAAAAAGTCTTCGTCTGTAAGCACAGAGAGACAGCAAGCACCTCCGCGCTCATAGCTTTTGGCAATGAACTCAGGATCAAATTTTTCGCAAATGACCCCTTTACTTGGCGATGCCTTTTTTATTTCTGCAATTACTGCTGCTTCACCTGAGGATATCTGTTTTTTTATTGCGTCATGAAAGCCCCTTGGCTCAGAAACTGATGCGACGCTCTCCAGTAATTCAGCCATTGAATTTTGTTTGGAGCGCAACGCCACTTCCTCTCGCTTTCGTGCCAAGATTGTTTTTAAGATCGTGGGAGTGCCTGAACTCATAGACATTTCTACTTGAAGCTATTGGTTAGCATAATGAGCTCTTCTACTTTTGCTTTAGCGGCGCCAGAGGAGATCTGATGCCCCGCCAAATATACTCCATCCTCAATACTTGATACCCGACCTGCAACATATAGCGCGGCACCCGCATTAAGACTAATGATATCTGCCGCATGAGGCGCTCTCCCATCAAAAGCCTTCAAGATCAAGGTCAAAGATTCTTTGGAATCATTTACTCTGAGCTCCCCAATAGAGCTGTAACGATTAATATAATTCTCTGGCGAAATAGAATATTCACTAACTAATCCGTCTTTGAATTCGGCAACAAATGTATCAGCAGAACTACTGATCTCATCTAATCCGTCTGAGGAGTGCACGACTAGGATATGCTCAGCACCAAGTCGACCGAGCACTTCAGCCATAGGCCTACAAAGATTAGGTTCATAAACTCCTATCAGCTGGCGTTTAACGCCCGCCGGATTAGTCATTGGACCAAGAATATTGAATATGGTGCGCAAGCCTAGTTCCTTACGTGGCCCGATAGCATGTCTCATAGCGCTGTGGTGCGAGGGTGCAAACATAAACCCAACACCAATTTTATCTACGCAATGAGCAACATTTTCAGCATTGATATTTAAATTAACCCCTGCCGCCTCGAGTAAATCGGCCGCACCACTTTTACTACTTACTGATCGATTACCATGCTTTGCTACTCTTCCGCCAGCGGCAGCCACCACAAAAGTTGATGCGGTGGATACATTGAACAATTGGGATCTATCACCGCCAGTGCCAACTATATCAACAAGGTACTCTCCAGAGACATCAACACCCGTAGCTAGCTCGCGCATAACCTGGACTGCTCCAGTGATTTCATCGATAGTCTCGCCTTTGATTCTTAAGGCGACCAAAAATCCAGCTATCTGAGCACTTGTCGCATTCCCAGACATAATCTCATGCATTGTGCGTCTCATGGTCTCAACATCTAAGTTTCGACCCTCTACAACTGCAGTTAATGCCTCATTAATACTCATTAACTATGCCTCCAGGAAATTCTTAAGCAAGTCGTGTCCGTGCTCAGTCAGAATAGACTCAGGATGGAATTGGACACCCTCAACCGCATATTCTTTGTGCCTTATACCCATAATCTCATCCAAACTACCATCATCATGTTCGGTCCACGCCGTGACCTCAAGACAGGTAGGCAAGCTAATTTGCTCGACAACTAAAGAATGATAACGCGTTGCTTCAAATCGAGGAGAAAGGCCTCGGAAAACTCCCGCATTACCATGGCATATTCTTGAGGTTTTACCGTGCATGACCTCCTTTGCACGAACTACTTTTCCACCAAAAGCTTGACCAATACTCTGGTGGCCCAAACAGATACCCAGTAAAGGAATATGGGAGGAGAATGCTTTGATAACATCAATTGAAATTCCCGCCTCATTTGGCGTACATGGTCCTGGCGAGATAACAATTTTCTCGGGAGCCATTTGCTCGATGTCATTCAGCGTAAGCTCGTCATTCCTACATACCTCAACAGTTGCGCCTAATTCGGCCAAGTATTGGACAACGTTATAAGTAAAGGAGTCATAATTATCAACCATTAGAATCATTTTGATTCTCCACAAACCATTGCCGCAGCCCTCATCAATGCTCTAGCCTTGTTCATCGTTTCTTCCCACTCCAATTCCGGAACGGAATCAGCAACAACTCCGCCACCTGATTGCACATGGAGCATGCCGTCCTTGATAACAGCTGTTCGAATAGCAATCGCCATGTCCATATTGCCGTTCCAGCCAATATATCCTACAGCTCCTCCATAGATATTACGTTTGACGGGCTCTAATTCGTCTATTATTTCCATAGCCCTAATTTTGGGCGCTCCACTTAGCGTACCAGCTGGCAGAGTAGCTTTTAGAATATCAATTGCATTCATACCAGAGTTGACCCTACCCACAACATTCGAAGTTATGTGCATAACATGAGAGTATCTCTCAACGATCATCTTCTCTGTCACTTGAACTGTACCGGCCTGACTAATTCGTCCAACATCGTTCCTGCCTAAATCAATAAGCATAAGATGCTCAGCAATTTCCTTAGGATCAGCCAACATATCTTGCTCTAAAAGTTGATCGTCCTCTGCTGTTTCTCCTCGGCGGCGCGTCCCCGCTATAGGCCTAACGGTTACCTGGTCATCTTCCAATCGAGCCAATACTTCTGGAGAGGAACCAACAATATGGAAGCCGTCTAAGTCAAGATAATACATGTAGGGCGAGGGATTTAGACGCCTTAGCGCTCTATATAAATTAATGGGCTCCTGTTCAAATGGAGCCGAAAATCTCTGTGATGGAACCACCTGCATAACATCGCCTGACAGCGTATATTGTTTCACTACCTCAACTGCCTGCTTGTAATTCTCTTTACCAAAGCTCGATTTAAAATCCTTTTCTGAGAGGCCTTCACCCCCTGTATCCATCGAAGGAAAGTCAGGAATTGGCTGAGATAACTGCTCCTCTAATTTGTCCAGCCTAGCTTCAGCTCTAGCCAGAGCCTCTGATTCTTTGGCATCGACATGGACAACCAACATGATGGTCCCAGATAAATTATCGAAGATGGCCACCTCATCAGAAGCCATCAAAAGTACATCTGGAGTGCCAAGTTGATCCTTTGGCATACTTTTAGCCAGGCGACTCTCAACATACCTTACGGTGTCATAACCAAAATAACCGACAAGACCGCCAGTAAAGCGAGGAAGATCTGGTAAGTCTGGCATACTGAAAAGACTTTTGAATCTCTCCACCTCTGCTAGGGGATCATCTGTAGTCCGATTTACCATCGGTTTACCATCGCGAATAATTTCAAGGCGGTCCCCATATAGCTTTAAAACTGTCGATGTCTGCAATCCAATAAGCGAATAACGTCCCCATTTCTCACCCCCTTGGACAGATTCAAATAGGTAAGAATTAGGGCCAAGAGCAAGTTTTAAATAGACGCTAAGAGGGGTTTCCAAGTCTGCAAGGACTTGCCTTGTGATGGGAATTCTATTGAAATTTTGCGCCGCCAGTTTGGCAAATAATTCGGGTGTCATGATAACTTCCTGGTTGAATTTCTAATATCGGATTTGTAGATGCAATTTGCACCAAAGCCTTGCTAGCCCGGCCAACGACAAAACCCTAGAACAAAACCAATAACCAAAACGTCTTTCATGAATACTCTCCCAAGAGGAGGTTAGTGTAATCAAAATTATTGAGCGAATAAACAGCTCATCATTCCTTACTGAGCTCAGCTTTCATTCTATGGATAACATCAGAATAATCTGGCTGGCTAAAGATGGCAGAGCCGGCAACAAACGTATCGGCCCCAGCGGCGGCAATTTCAGCAATATTACTAACTCCAACACCTCCATCAATTTCTAAGCGAATATCGTAGTTACTGTTATCAATCATTGCTCTTGCTTGCTTGAGCTTATCGAGAGTTGATGGAATAAATTTTTGTCCGCCAAACCCAGGATTGACCGACATCAACACCAACATATCCATTTTATCCATTACCCATTGGGCGACATCCAGTCCAGTCGCAGGATTGATTACGAGACCCGCTTTACAACCCAAATCACGAATCAACTGCAAAGATCGATCAACATGTTGAGATGCCTCTGGATGAAAGGTAATGTAGTTAGCTCCAGCATCTGCAAACATACGAATCATCTCGTCAACAGGGTTTACCATCAAATGGACATCAATTGGCGCCAAAACTCCATGATCTCTCAAAGATTTGCATATCATGGGTCCCATCGTAAGATTTGGTACAAAGTGGTTATCCATCACATCGAAGTGAATGATGTCGCCGCCCGCTTCGAGCACTGAGTCAACTTCCTCTCCAAGTCGGGCAAAATTGGCTGCCAAAATGGATGGAGCAATTAAGTAATCAGCCATAAGACACCTGTGTTCTAAGAGTTTTTTAACTACGCTGTTCGGCATTATATACTGCGTTTATGGCCAACGGAAAAAGTACCAATAAAAAAGGCCGCATGTCAGTGCGGCCTTTGGATATTTTTAATGTCAGAAAGCGCTTTTAGTCTTCTTTCTTTGCACGCTTATCCTTCATCTGAGCTGCTCTCTTTTTCCGCATTTCTTTTAACTTTCTCTTCATTTTCTTGCGTACTTCCTTTGCTTCCTCTTTAGTGACATACCCATCCGAATTGGTATCCATAGAATTAAAGCGCTTACGTCCCTTATCAGCTTGCATGGCGATAAATGCCTCATGCTCTGCGTATGAGACTTTTCCATCTTGGTCTGAGTCTGCCATTTTGAAGAACTCCCTAGCTTGAGAATCCTTCCCACGGTCCTTGTGATGATCTGCTGCAACAGAAAGCGATAAGGCCAAGCCTATTAAACCCACCAGTATCTTTGCCATATTAATTATCTCCTTTTAAAATCTACAACCTAAAACGTTACAAACAGATCTTGGTTGACATAGGCCTTAATCCTTTAATATGAGTAATCTTTAAACTGTTCTCGTAAGTCTTTCTTACTGATTTTACCGGTTGCTGTGTGGGGGATTTCATCAACAAAGACGCAATCACCTGGTATCCACCACTTAGCAATCTTACCCTCAAGTGAGGATAAAATATCGTCTTTGTTTGGCGACGCACCTGGAGTAGCTATCACGATCAGTAGAGGCCTCTCTGTCCATTTAGGGTCAGCCACGCCAATCACAGCCGCTTCTTGAACATGCTCATGAGACATTGCTGCGTTCTCTACATCTATTGAACTAATCCACTCTCCACCAGATTTAATTACATCCTTTACACGATCGGTGATTACCACATAACCATACTCATCGATAGAAGCCATATCACCTGTATCAAACCAACCATCAGCATCTAACGCCGGTTGGTCTTCAAGTTTGTAATATCCGTTACAAACCCAGGGGCCCTTTACCAACAGCAGCCCAGATGAAAGACCATCCCAAGGAAGAGCATTGTAATCAGCATCAACAATTTTCATCTGCACACCATAAACAACGCGTCCCGCCCTAACTCGATAAGCATCCTTTTCTTCCTCAGAACACTCCTGCATCCAGGCCATTGGCCTATTATAAGATCCTAATGGGCTCATCTCAGTCATGCCCCACCCAACATGCATAGTTATTCCAAATTTATCCATCTCCTTCATTAGAGAAAGTGGGCATGCTGAGCCACCTACAACTACATTTTCTAGCGTATCTACGGTCTCCCCAGCACTCTTTAGATAGTCCACCAAAGCCAACCATACTGTAGGAACACCAAGTGAGTAGTTCACTTTTTCTTCATTTATTAATCGAGTTAAAGTCTCTCCATCCGCCATTTTTGGTCCTGGAAAAACCAGCTTACAACCGACCATAGGACCGCTATATGAAGTTCCCCAGGCATTAACATGGAACATTGGCACGATTGGCAAAATAGCATCATTTCCAGAAAGATTCATATTATCGGGAAGTGAGCCAACAATAGAGTGCAGAACCGTGCTGCGATGACTGTAGACGACACCCTTTGGATTTCCTGTTGTACCAGAGGTGTAGCACATGGAACTTGCGGTATTCTCATCTAAATCTGGCCAATCAAATGTATCCTTGTGATCAGAAATAAATGTCTCGTAACAATGGACATTTTTAAGCGTTGTATCAGGCATATTTGCCTCGCTAGTGAGGACAACAAACCCTTCCACTGTCACTAACTTATCTTGCAGCGCCTCCAACAAAGGTAAAAACATTATGTCAGTGAAGACCCACTTGTCTTCAGCGTGATTAATAATAAAATCGACTTGCTCTGGGAATAATCTCGGGTTAATCGTATGGCAAATCTGACCGGAACACGAAATAGCGTAATACAATTCAAAATGCCGATAATCATTCCAAGCCAAGGTAGCGATTCGATCACCTTTTTTGAAGCCAACCTCATCCAAGGCATTTGCCAATTGACGGATCCTTTTGAAAGAATCTCGATAGGTGTACCTGTGTTGTGGATTATCCATCGTAAAAGAGACTATTTCACTCGCACCGTGAATTCGGTCAGCATGCTCCATAATTGAAGTGATCGTTAAGGGCGAGTCCATCATTAGGCCATTCATACTTATTCCTCTAAATTAATTTTTATCCGCAAGACTAACATTTGCATCAAGCTAAGAAAAACAAAATTTTATGGCAAAAAATGGATCGTAATAAGAGCATAGGAAATAGTCCGTAGATAACGAAAAGAATATCTAGCGACAGATATAATTGTGTTACTCCTTAATTTATAATAACAATCGGAGGTTCAGGGAATAATTAATGATCCCCCTCTAAATCTCAATCAGCATTAAAGTTTTCGGTAAGCCTATATTGTTGTCTAATAGATTTATAAAGTAACGCCAACTAGCCTAGAAAGGATAAGAAAAAATGGGTAAATTGCTCGGAGTGGTAATGGATCCAATCGCATCTATTAATTTTGAGAAGGATACTACCTTAGCGTTGTTGCTCGCCGCTCAGAAGCATGGGTATGAGATATTTTATATGGAGCAAGCCGATCTCTACTTAGATAACTCAGAGCCCTATGCCAAAATGGGGCGCCTAAAAGTCTATGATCATCCAGAAAAGTGGTTTGATCTTGAAAAATCATCTCCACAGCACCTTTCACAACTGGACGTGATTCTAATGCGCAAAGATCCACCTTTTGATAGCGAATTTATCTATTCAACGTACATTCTTGAGGCCGCCGAGCGACTTGGGACTCTAATAGTCAATCGACCTCAAAGCCTGAGAGACTGCAACGAGAAAGTGTTTGCAACCCATTTCCCACAGTGCACTCCACCACTGATAGTGAGCCGCGATCAAGCTCTATTGTCAGCATTTTTAGAGGACCATGAAGAGGTTGTCTATAAGCCCCTGGATGGCATGGGGGGAACATCTATATTCCGAGTTAAACGCGGAGACCAAAACCTTAACGTGATTCTCGAAACTTTAACTGCAGATGGAAAAAATACGATTATGGCTCAAAAATATCTTCCTGAAATTACATCAGGAGATAAAAGGATTTTAGTCGTCGATGGCGTTGTCATTCCATATTGTCTAGCGCGAATACCACCAAAAGGAGAGTTTCGCGGTAACCTTGCAGTCGGAGGTACCGGCCTTGTAAAGCCTTTAAGCGAAAGAGATCTTTGGATCGCTGAGCAGGTATCACCGGTCCTTAAGGAGAAAGGTCTTATTTTTGTCGGGTTAGATGTTATAGGCGACTATCTCACTGAGATAAATGTTACAAGCCCAACGTGCGTTCGAGAAATCGACAAACTTCATAACACTGCAATAGGAGAAACTTTGATGGAAGCAATTGAAGTGCGACTTGGATAGAAACCCTAAACGCGCTAAAGAGACTTGAAGCCAAAGGTTTTAGGTTGTGATAATTGCTCTACTCAGTCATATTGATAAAATGAATACTAAGAAGAAAACTGTTTCCAGCCTAAAAAATCACTTTCTCCTCGCAATGCCAGGCCTTGAAGATCCTAATTTCTCTCGATCAGTGGTTTACCTTTGTGAACATACTGAAGATGGCGCCATGGGATTAATTATTAATCAACAAATGGATATTCCCATTAATGCTATCTTCAAGCAAATGGACTTAATTTATAATGAGGACTGCGGTGAAACCTTTATTTTTGATGGAGGTCCTGTGGCTCGCGATCGCGGATTCATTCTCCATCCCACTGTCTCCAAGGTTTGGGAATCAACAATCGCTATCTGCAAGGATATTAGCCTTACAGCTTCAAAGGATATTTTGAGTGATATCGCAATTGGTGAGGGCCCAAAAAATGCAATCGTCACACTTGGCTACTCTAGCTGGAGTGCAGGACAACTAGAAGAAGAATTAGCCAGTAATACGTGGCTAACTATCCCATCAAACTCTGCAATAATTTTTGATACTGCAAGCCATCGGCGAGCATCTGCAGCTGCCTCCTCAATTGGTTTAGACTTAGACATGCTCTCTTCGGATATGGGACATGCATAACTTGGTCAAACCTATTTCATTGATGGCATTCGATTTTGGCCTGAAACAAATTGGAGTAGCTTACGGACAGACCGTAACGAAGCAAGCAAAAGGTCTTACGATAATCAAGGCACAAGATGGCACTCCGAACTGGATAACAATCACCGGCCTTATCGATAAATGGCAACCGAATATATTGCTGGTTGGTTTGCCTCTCAATATGGACTCTTCAGAGAGTGAGCTATCAGGAAGAGCTAGAAAGTTTGCTCGTCGGTTGGAAGGTCGATTTGCCAGTCCTGTAAAAATGGTTGATGAGAGATTAAGTACTCGTGAGGCCAAGTCAATAATTCGAGAAAATCAAAATGGTAACAGCGGGCAAGACATTGACCTTACCAAGATCGACCATATTGCTGCTGCCGTTATTTTACAGAGTTGGTTCGATGACCCTTCAATCGAAACAAGCATCTAACCACTCACTAGGCCCCATCTTTCCTCAAAATAGAGCACACATAATTTCATGATCAATTTGTTAGGCAATATAAAAAGGGTCAGAAATCGACTGGAGAATGCAGCTTCAAAGTGTAAGCGTTCCTCAAAAGATATAACTCTTTTAGCGGTCAGCAAAACTCGCAGCGCGCAGATGATAAGACAGGCTGTCGAATATGGTATTCATAGTTTTGGAGAAAACTATCTGCAAGAGGCACTACAAAAAATCTCTGAATTACAATCGCTCTCGCTAGACTGGCATTTTATTGGACCGATACAGTCCAACAAAACTCGACAAATAGCTGAAAATTTTTCTTGGGTACACAGTATCGATAGAGTGAAAATTGCATGTCGTTTGGATAACCAGAGACCTGCTAATATGCAGAAACTAAATGTCTGCTTGCAGGTTAATATTGATAATGAAATCTCTAAGTCAGGTTTTAAAATGGATGAGGTAGAATCTGCGGTGAAGGAAATTATTGATCTTCCCAATCTCCAATTACGCGGATTTATGGCTATCCCTCGCTACCAAGATAATTTCGATGCACAACGAGAGCCACTGGCCAAATTGCGCAAACTAATCGATAAAGTTAACGACTCGCTGGACAATTCTAATAAACTGGATACCCTCTCTATGGGAATGTCATCGGATTTGGAGGCGGCTGTCTTCGAGCAGGCGACAATCGTCAGAGTAGGATCTGATATTTTTGGCAATAGAGAGCCCAATTAAAACGTTAAGTGAAGGAAGATATGAGTTCAGTTGTTTTTATAGGTGGCGGTAACATGGCTTCTTGTCTTGTTGGAGGCATGATAGCGCAGGGTTTCAAGCAAGATAAAATCACCGTAAGCGAGCCAAAGCAGGACAATCGCAATAATTTGGAAACCAAATTTGGGATCTGCGTTACCGACAATAACCAAACCGCCATAGCTGGAGCGGATGTCGTTGTACTGGCGGTGAAACCTCAAATTATGCGTAGAGTCAGCTTGGACTTAGCCTCTAGCTTCAATCCAAAGACCGTTGTGGTGTCGATTGCTGCTGGAATTTCAATCGATGCTCTTCAAGGATGGCTAGGCCACTCCATCCCAATCATTAGAGCTATGCCAAATACGCCGTCTCTTGTACTAACTGGAGCAACTGGACTTTATGCTAATCATTTGACTCAACAATCGCAAAAAGATGTGGTCAATGACATTTTTGAGGCCGTAGGTTATAGCTGCTGGGTTGAGAGTGAGAAACTAATAGACTCTGTAATTGCAGTATCTGGAAGTGGACCAGCCTATTTTTTCCGAATTCTTGAGATTATGAAGTCTGTTGGTCAGGAGCTAGGATTGCCTGAGGGATTAGCTGGTAACCTCGCAAAGCAAACCGCACTAGGTGCTGCAAAAATGGCTAGTCAATCAGATTTAAGTCCATCTCAACTTCGAGAGCAGGTGACATCTCCTGGTGGAACGACAGAGAGAGCCCTCGCTGCCTTTCAGAGTGAAAACTTAGAGTCTTCATTCCGACGTGCTATGACTAGCGCACTAGAGCGCTCAAGAGAGATGGCAAGAGATTTTTCTGACTAATAATTTAACTACAAGGCAATAAAATATGGGCAGTGGGTTTGTTGATATCTTACGATTCGTCATCGATTTGTATGCCGCTATTTTGATAGTCAGGCTCCTTCTTCAGCTTGTTCAGGCTGATTTTTTTAATCCTCTATCTCAATCAATTTTTAAGGTCACAGCTCCAATTGTAGAGCCGCTGCATAAGATATTCCCCAACTTAGGGCGTTTTAATATTGCAGCATTAATGGCTGCAATTCTTGTGAAGTGGTCGTTTTATGTGGTCATGATGATCTTAGGGGCTATTTCCCCCCAGAACCTTCCGCTATTTTTATTTGTATCCAGTCTCTCGCTATTAGGAACACTGATTGAAATTTATTTTTATGGAATCTTAGTCGTTGCTGTTTCCAGTTGGATCGGCACCCTTGACCATCCTACCGTTAGACTTGTTAATCAAGTGATAGATCCGTATATGAAGCCCTTCAGAAACATCATCCCACCTATTGGAATGATCGATATCTCTCCAATGGTCGCCATCCTAACATTGATGTTTGCCAGAGCTCAGATACTTCCTTTATTAAATGGCCTTATATAATTTACTATCATAAAAAATTTTCATCGTAGCCTCCAAAATTAATTAAGGCGCTGGATCTGGATACTTACTTTGAATATCTTCAATTTCTTTCAGAATTTCTTTGGTCAAAACCACCTCTCCTGCATCAATATTTTCTCGTAATTGATCCATATTTGTGGCCCCAATCAAGCAACTAGTTACAAACGGTTGCTGGCATACAAAAGCCAATGACATCTGCGCCAAACTTAAATTATGCTTTTTAGCTATTTCAAAGTAAGCCTCAGTTGCTGCCTCAGATTGGGGACTATCATAGCGAGAGAATCTATCAAATAATGCAAGTCTAGAGCCTTCCGGCTTTGCGCCACCGATATATTTGCCTGTGAGTACACCAAAGGCAAGGGGTGAATACGCTAAAAGTCCCACGTTCTCCCTAAGTGCCATTTCAGCCAATCCAACTTCAAACTGCCTGCTCAAAAGACTGTACACATTTTGAATACTGACTATTTTGGACCAACCTCTCTCACTAGCTGCACGTAGGTACTCCATTACTCCCCATGGCGTTTCGTTAGATATGCCAATGTTCTTGACCAAACCTTCATCTACTAATTCTGTGAGCGCTTTCAAAGTATCTTCTATGGCAATACCATCGCCCTCTGGATAGTGGACATAACCACGTCTACCAAAGAAGTTGGTAGCTCGTTCAGGCCAGTGGACTTGATAAAGATCTACATAATCTGTTTTTAATCTGTCAAGAGACCCCTCAATAGCTTGCCTAATGTGGTCTCGGCTCAGCCGAGGGCCTCCTCGGACATGAGACATATCTTTCGATCGTCCAGATACTTTCGTTGCCAGAGTGATATCACTACGCCTACCAGTTTGAGCCAACCACTGGCCGATACAGCGCTCTGTATCTCCAGAAGTTTCCGCTCGGGGAGGTACAGGATACATTTCTGCTACGTCAAAAAAATTTACCCCGCGTGATAGCGCATAGTCCATTTGTTCACAGGCTTGCTCAAGATTATTTTGCTGACCCCAAGTCATGGTTCCTAAGCCAATCACAGGTATATCAATATCAGTACTACCAAGCTTTCGGTATTGCATTACGTACTCCTTAGAACCTTTTTCCTCCAGTCTACATGAAGAAATTTGCATTAAAAATACTATTTATCTTCCATTAGAAATATAAGACTGCAATGACCCGTACCCAAACACGTTGTACAATAGTGAGATGCAGAACGAAATGAATGAAAAATCATTTAATGATGGCTTACATGCTGATGCCTTAACTCATGAAGTGACTTTTGAGGACCCACTCACGCTTGCTTGCGGGTTAATACTCCCAACACATAAACTTGTTTTTGAGACTTACGGTACTCTTAATAAAGGGCGCAATAACGCAATACTTATCTGTCATGCACTGAGTGGCAATCAACATGCTGCTGGACTAAATACTGAAGGACGACCTGGTTGGTGGGACCACTACATAGGACCAGATAAACCTATCGACACCAATAAATTTTTTGTTGTTTGTCCCAATAACATTGGTAGTTGCTTTGGTAGTACAGGGCCTAACACAATTAATGAAGATACAGATAAATCTTGGGGACCAGATTTTCCGCCTTTGGAGGTTAGTGACTGGGTTAACTCGCAAGTCTTCCTCATGGAATACCTTAAAATTAAATGTTGGTCGGCTGTCATAGGGGGTAGTTTAGGTGGCATGCAAGCTATGCATTGGGCTGTCTCGCATAGTAATAGATTAAAAAGCGCTGTCGTTATTGCCGCCTCCTTGAAACTATCTGCACAAAATATTGCGTTCAATGAAGTTGCACGTCGCGCGATTATGTCTGACCCAGACTTCCATGACGGCGCCTATTTAGATCAAGACGTTACTCCTAAACAAGGACTTGCACTGGCTAGAATGATAGGGCATCTAACATATCTGTCAGATAGTGCTCTTGGCAGAAAGTTTGGACGTTTGGTTAGAAATGGTGACCTTGATGCCGCTGAAAAAGCATTGGTTGAGTTTGAAATTTCGAGCTACTTAAATTACCAAGGAGATAAATTTGCAGATAACTTTGATGCCAACAGCTATATTCTTATCACCAAAATGCTTGATTATTTTGACTTAGCTCAATCATTTAATGATGAAGCAGTTGATGCGTTTTCCAAATCTAGCTGTAATTTTCTTATCGTTTCATTCAGCAGTGACTGGCGCTTTTCTCCTCAATGCTCAAAAGAGATAACAGACGCTTTGATCGAAGCAAACAAAAATGTGTCCTATCTCCAAATTGATTCTGATCAAGGGCATGATGCATTTTTACTACCTAACAGACGCTATGAAGATGGTTTGCGAGCATTTTTATTCGCAACCTCAAATCATTTAAATGGTGCTGTAAAGTGAACATTACAGCACTTATTAGTAATTGGATTGAATCTAAATCAAGGCTACTTGATCTTGGCTGTGGAGATGGGTCCCTTTTGAAGACTTTAATAGATCAACTTCAAGTGCGTGGTTATGGTCTAGAGATTGATCCAGTATCAATAAACAACTGTATCCGCAAAGGTATTAATGTTATTGAGCAGGATTTAAATTCTGGTCTAACCAACCTAAATGATGGTAGCTTTGATACTGTTTTAATGACTCAAACACTACAATCGCTTAGATATCCTCATCTTGTTCTTGATGAAATGCTTAGGATAGGAGACCAAGCGATCATAACTTTCCCGAATTTTGGCCATTGGCGAACCCGCGCATCTCTTCTATTCAATGGTCGTATGCCCGTAACAAAACAGCTGTCTTACCAGTGGTACGATACACCGAATATTCACTTCTTTACGTATAAAGACTTTGAAACCCTTTGTGTTGAACGGAAAATTAAAATAGTTGGTCGAGTTTTTGTAGGAGGCTATTCGAGCACTCTGGGGATGGATAGAGTGTGGCCAAATCTATTTGCACAAACCGCAATCTATCGCCTGAGAAAATAATCCTCCAGGTTAAGCTCGTAAATCTAAACAAAGATACCTCTAAGGTTTGTAAAAAAATGAAGCAATTTTTCCTTGCAATGGCATTAATAACTCTAGCGACTTCTGCTTTTGGTGTAGAGCGAAAGCTGTATAAAGAACACGATGGCTATAAGATTTTCTTTACTGCATTTAATAGCTCTTTTCTTTCACCAGAAATTGCTGCTTCCAATGATATTGTTCGGGGAAAAGGGAAAGGTATGGTGAATATCTCAGTCATGGAGGAGCTAGCAATTGGTGTTCCATCCTCCATCACAGGGCGTGTATTTAATATCTTACAGCAGAGTCAAAAATTAGAATTCTTCCCTATTAGAGAGGGTCAGTCTATTTATTATCTCGCTCCATTTACTTTTGAAAATGAAGATTATTTGACCTTTAAAATTATTGTTCAGGCAAATGATGGTAAGAGAAGCTATCCCTATGATTTTAAGTTCCAGAAAAAGATGTACCATGACTAATCTAAAAAAATTTGAGGCAATCCTTTGAATGAGAGCAAAAAGCTTGTTCTAGCCACAGGTAATCCCGGGAAAATACAAGAGCTTGAGGTTCTACTAGCTGAGATTGGTATAAGTATAATTCCTCAGGGGAATCTGAATATCCCAGACATCGAGGAGACTGGCTTAACCTTTGTTGAAAATGCAATTCTAAAAGCCAGAAACGCCTCACGTCTCTCTAATTTGCCAGCCCTTGCCGACGATTCAGGACTTGAGGTCGATTTTCTAAATGGTGCTCCAGGAATCTACTCTGCAAGATTTTCCGGAGCTCAAGCAAATGATAAATCTAACCGTGATAAATTACTAAGTGAATTAGCATCTGCAGCTCCGGAAAAACGCAATGCACGCTACCAAGCGGTTCTGGTTTATCTGCGCCATGCCAATGATCCCACTCCTATAATTTGCCAAGGAACCTGGGAAGGTAGTATTGCTGTGGAAGAGAGAGGAGACCAAGGGTTTGGCTATGATTCTATCTTTTATGTGCCTGAGACAAACTGTCATGCAGCTGAGCTAGACGCTCAGACTAAAAAAGAACTTAGTCACAGAGGTAAAGCCACTCGAGAATTTTTATCTTTGTTAAGTCGTTACTAGTAACGTGCTGAATCTACCTCCGCTATCTTTGTACATACATATTCCTTGGTGTATCAAAAAATGCCCTTATTGTGATTTTAACTCGCATGTTGCTACTTCAGTGATCCCTGAAGCAGACTATGTAAAAGCCGTTATTGAAGATCTTAAAAATGATCTCCCATGGGTTCAGGGTAGGAAATTACATTCAATATTTTTTGGTGGCGGCACTCCCAGTCTATTCTCTGGCTTTTCTATTGGCGCTATTTTAAGAGAAGCAGAGCGCCTGATTGGCTTTGAGAATAATATTGAAATAACACTGGAGGCTAATCCAGGAGTGATGGATCAACAAAATTTTTCTGACCTTTATGCTGCTGGTGTTAATCGTCTATCTATTGGGATTCAGAGTTTTAATGATACCCATCTCAAGAGCCTGGGGAGAGTTCACGGCAGTCAGGATGCCCTTTCAGCTATCGACATAGCTCAATCATCTGGCTTTAGCAATTTCAATATTGATCTTATGCATGGTCTTCCAAATCAATCTATAGCCAATGCCATAAATGACATTGAAATAGCAGTAAGTTCTGGAGCATCTCATATTTCTTGGTACCAACTAACTATTGAGCCTAATACTGAATTCT
>NTJY01000003.1 GCA_002457245.1 SAR92 bacterium MED-G29
AGTTGAATTGATTCACCCAATTGCGATGGAAGATGGCTTGCGTTTTGCTATACGGGAAGGTGGTCGAACTGTTGGTGCAGGAGTCGTTGCTAAAATTATAGAATGATTTTAATGATCTAGATTCTAAAGGGGCCTTATTGGCCCCTTTTCTTTCAGCTCTGAAATCATAATGATCCTCTTTGTTAGTAGAGCAAAAAAATAAGTTATCACGGTTTAATTGCTTGACAGTTGTGGGGTGCGGCTCTAGAATTCGCGCTCCTTTTCAGGGGCTGGTGTTTACGAGTTATCGCATCAGGCTTATAAGTAGAAAAAATAGCGGAGTTTCGGGTACATGCAAAACCAAAGTATTAGGATTCGTCTCAAAGCATTCGATCATAAATTGATTGATTCCTCTACCCAGGAAATTGTTGAGACGGCACGGCGAACAGGAGCTCAGATTCGCGGGCCTATCCCTCTGCCAACTCGAAAGGAAAGATTCACAATATTGATTTCACCGCACGTAAACAAAGATGCTCGAGATCAGTATGAGATTCGAACCCATAAGCGTTTGATCGATATTGTGGAGCCAACTGAGAAAACAGTTGATGCATTGATGAAGCTAAATCTTGCAGCAGGCGTAGAGGTTCAAATAAGCCTAAGCTGATTATTTCTGTCCGGTGAATTTGCATTGGATGCGTATGATAGTGTAACGCCCTGAAATTGGCGGCCGTAGCGGGTAAAAGCCCCGTACACGTGAGAGGTTATAAAATGAGAATAGGTATTGTCGGCCGCAAGTGCGGAATGACTCGTATTTTTACCGATGAGGGAGCTTCAGTTCCTGTAACAGTTATCGAAGCGTCCCCAAACCACGTCACTCAAATAAAGTCCGTGGAAACTGACGGTTATTCTGCTGTTCAGGTTACCACAGGGTTCAAAAAGTCTTCCCGCGTTTCAAAGCCCCAAGCCGGAGAGTTTGCTAAAGCAGGCGTTGAAGCTGGTCGAGGTCATTGGGAGTTCCGATCAGACGATTCCGATGAGGCGTTCGAAGTAGGTAGTGCCATCACTGTAGAGCGTTTTGAGCAGGGTCAGAAAGTCGATGTTACTGGTACGTCTAAAGGAAAGGGTTTTCAGGGCGGTGTTAAGCGTTGGAACTTTAGTATGCAAGATGCAACCCATGGTAATTCAATTTCCCACCGGTCCAATGGATCGATTGGTCAGAATCAGACTCCGGGACGAGTTTTCAAAGGCAAAAAAATGAGTGGTCAGATGGGTAATGCTCAAGTAACTACGCAGAATTTGGAAATCGTCCGTGTTGATGCAGAGAGAAATCTTTTGTTAATTAAAGGCGCCGTTCCAGGTGCTCCTGGCGGTGATATTATCGTTCGTCCAGCAGTTAAGGCTTAAGGGGAGTGTCCATGGAATTAGCAATCGCCACACCCAAGGGTAACAAAGGAACAGTAGAAGTCTCTGAGGCTGCTTTTGGTATTGATTTCAATCATGATCTTGTCCATCAGGCAGTCGTAGCCTTTCTAGCAGGATCCCGACAGGGTACAAGAGCTCAAAAGAACCGCTCGGCGGTTTCAGGTGGAGGGCGAAAACCCTTTCGGCAGAAGGGAACAGGACGTGCTCGAGCAGGAACCATTCGTGGTCCAATTTGGAGAGGAGGCGGTGTAACCTTCGCTGCTCAACCTCAGGATCATACCCAGAAGCTTAACAAAAAGATGTATCGTTCTGCGATGAGATCAATTGTCTCAGAACTTGCTCGACAAGAGAGGCTAGTAGTTGTCAAAGACTTTGATGTCAAGGAGCCTAAGACTAAAGGATTAATTGCTAAATTGTCTGAGTACGGTTTGCAGGAGGCTTTAATTGTTACAGAAGATGTGAGCGAGAATCTATACCTCTCCTCACGAAATCTTCACAAAGTCGATGTCAGGGATGTCGCAGCGATCGACCCAGTTAGTTTAATCAATTCAGATAAAGTTGTGGTGACTATCGCGGCGCTCAAAAAAATTGAGGAGATTTTGGTATGAATCAAGAGCGACTCTTCAAGGTGCTTTTAGGGCCCCATATCACTGAGAAATCAGCTATGGCCTCTGGCGATGCTGCTCAAGTAGTTTTCAAGGTCTCAACAAGCGCAAATAAGTTGGAAATTCGGAAAGCTGTTGAACAGTTATTTGAAGTTCAAGTGGACGATGTCCGTGTTGTAAATATGAAAGGCAAGTCTCGTCGCACCAAGACAGGAATGGGTCAGCGTAGCGATTGGAAGAAGGCCTATGTTCGACTGGCGGAAGGTCAAGATATTGACTTTTCAGTAGCGGAGTAAGGGGTTACTCATGGCAGTTATTAAAAGAAAACCAACTTCCCCGGGGCGACGATTTGTTGTAAGCGTTGTCAATCCTGATTTGCATAAAGGAGCTCCCCACGGACCACTTCTAGCGCCAAAAAAGCGATCTGGAGGGCGAAATAGTGGCGGACGTATTACGGTTCGTCATATTGGTGGAGGTCATAAGCAACACTATAGGATCATTGATTTTAAAAGGAATAAAGACGGAGTCCCAGCAAAAGTTGAAAGACTTGAGTACGACCCTAATAGATCAGCGCACATAGCGTTGTTGTGTTACGCAGACGGAGAGAGAAGGTACATTATTGCTCCGAAAGGTGTCGCAGCTGGAGATACTATTGTTTCAGGTGAAAACGCGCCAATTAAAGTGGGTAACAGTCTGCCTTTGAGGAAGATTCCAGTTGGATCTGTTGTCCACTGCGTTGAGATGAAGGTAGGAAAAGGAGCTCAAATAGCCCGAAGTGCTGCAGCCTCCGTCCAGCTTGTAGCTCGGGAAGACGCATATGCTACTGTCCGTTTGCGAAGTGGGGAAATGAGACGACTTCCAATCGATTGTCGAGCTACGCTTGGCGAAGTTTGCAATAGTGAGCATAGCTTGCGCTCTTTAGGGAAGGCTGGTGCCTCAAGATGGCGTGGAGTTCGCCCCACAGTTCGAGGTGTGGCAATGAATCCGGTCGATCACCCTCACGGAGGTGGAGAAGGTCGAACCTCGGGCGGAAGACATCCTGTGTCCCCTTGGGGGATGCCCACAAAAGGGTACAAGACTCGAAAGAATAAGCGTACTGATAAGTATATAATCCGTCGCCGCAAGTAGTCGTCGACTTAATAATTTTAAGAGGATAGCAAACGTGCCACGCTCTCTAAAGAAAGGACCATTTATAGATCTCCATCTCGCAAAGAAGGTAGAGGCGGCGGTCGCTAACAATGAGCGAAGACCTATCAAAACTTGGTCCAGACGCTCTATGATTTTGCCTGACATGGTTGGGTTGACTATTGCGATCCATAACGGACGCCAGCATATTCCTGTCTCAATTAACGAGGAAATGGTGGGTCATAAATTAGGAGAGTTTTCTCCTACTCGTACTTATCGCGGTCATGCTGCGGACAAAAAAGCCAAACGTTAAGTTTGGTTTGGTTGAAAGAGGTAGTTTATTGTGGAAGTAGTAGCTAAATTAAAAGGCGCCCGAATGTCGGCACAGAAGGCTAGGCTGGTAGCGGATCAGATCCGAGGTAGGTCTGTAGAGTCTGCGCTTGAGATATTACAATTCAGCACGAAGAAAGGGGCTGATATCATAAAAAAGGTGCTGGAATCAGCGATAGCAAATGCTGAGCATAATGATGGGGCTGATGTCGATGAGCTTAAAGTTTCCACAATTTTTGTTGATGAAGGTATGACCATGAAGCGCATTAAGCCTCGCGCGAAAGGTCGTGCAGATAGAATTTTTAAACGTAGCTGTCATATCACAGTTAAAGTCGCTGAAAAGTAAAATTTAGGTTCGGGAGACCACGTAATGGGTCAAAAAGTTCATCCAACCGGTATCCGTCTTGGGATAGTTAAGAAGCATAGCTCTACCTGGTATGCCGGTAACAAAGACTATGCTGATAAGCTGAATCAAGATTTAGCTGTGAGAGCGTTCATTCAAAAGCAACTGTCTCATGCGTCAGTTAGTAGAATTGACATTGAGCGACCGTCAGATAGTGCGAGGATCACGATCCATACAGCCCGACCAGGGATCGTTATTGGCAAGAAGGGTGAAGATGTAGAACGTTTAAGAAATGATATTGGCAAAGTAATGGGTTGTTCAGTCAATATCAATATCGAAGAAATTCGAAAGCCCGATCTTGACGCGACTTTGGTTGGTCAAAATGTGGCTCAGCAGCTAGAACGTAGAGTGATGTTTAGGCGAGCAATGAAGCGTGCGGTTCAAAATGCCATGCGTGGGGGAGCTTTGGGCGTAAAAATTCAGGTAGGTGGTCGATTGGGCGGAGCAGAGATTGCCCGTTCTGAGTGGTATCGGGAAGGTCGAGTACCTCTTCATACCTTGAGGGCGGATATAGATTATGCGTCTTCTGAAGCGAACACTACCTATGGAATTATTGGTGTTAAGGTCTGGATTTTTAAAGGGGAAGTTCTGGGTGGTGAGGAGCCTGGTCAGGCGCCTGCTAAAGAAAAACGAAGTAAGAATTAAGTGAGAGAAGGGTAAAGCGAAATGCTGCAACCGAAACGTACAAAATTCCGCAAAATGCACAAAGGGCGCAATAGAGGCCTTGCACAGCGTGGTAGCAAAGTTAGCTTTGGTGAGTTTGGTCTCAAGGCGTCGGGTCGTGGTCGGTTGACAGCTAGACAGATTGAGGCAGCTCGACGAGCAATGACGCGGCACATTAAACGTGGTGGAAAGATTTGGATTCGAGTGTTTCCAGATAAGCCGATAACTAATAAGCCCTTGGAAGTCAGAATGGGTAAGGGTAAAGGTAATGTAGAGTATTGGGTGGCGCTGGTTCAGCCAGGAAAGGTCCTTTACGAGATGGAAGGTGTCAGTGAGGAGTTGGCTCGCGAAGCCTTTGCGCTAGGGGCAGCGAAATTACCCATCTCCACAACTTTTGTTAAACGGACGGTAATGTGAATATGAAAGCAAGCGAGTTAAGAGAAAAGTCTGTCGCCGAGCTTCAGTCAGCTTTAGGCGATGAACTTAAGCAGCAGTTTAAATTGCGCATGCAGAGTTCTACTGGACAACTTAATGAGAGCCACTTAGTTAAGGCTACACGCAGAAATATTGCAAGAATTAAGACCATTATGGCCCAGAAGGCTGGAGATTAAAGATGTCAGAGATAAAGACTAGTTCCAGAACACTGAGTGGTCGTATTGTCAGTGATAAGATGGATAAGACTATAACGGTATTGGTAGAGCGGCGCGTGAAACATCCTGTTTACGGTAAGATTTTAACTAAGTCGTCTAAAATTAAAGCTCATGATGATAGTAACGATGCCAGCATGGGTGATTTAGTAACTATCGCCGAGTGCCGTCCTGTCTCTAAAGATAAGGCATGGAAATTAATTAACATTGATGAGCGTGCTACGGCAGAGTAAAGCTGTAGATATAACGGGTTTGGGGAAAGGAAATGATTCAAACAGAAAGCTATCTTGACGTAGCGGATAACAGTGGCGCTCGACGCGTAATGTGTATCAAGGTCTTGGGTGGTTCACATAGGCGTTACGCAAGAGTAGGTGACATTATTAAGGTTACTGTAAAAGAAGCCATTCCCCGAGGTAAGGTTAAAAAAGGGCAGGTGATGAGTGCGGTAGTGGTTCGAACAAAAAAAGGACTGCGTCGACAAGATGGAAGTCTTATTAAGTTTGATGATAATGCCGCGGTTCTATTAAATGCTAGCCTGGCACCTGTAGGTACGCGTATTTTTGGACCCGTCACTCGAGAACTTCGGACTGAGCGGTTCATGAGAATTATCTCTTTAGCACCAGAAGTGCTTTAAGCGAGGATTAAGGAATGGCAATGCTAAAAATTAAGCGTGACGATGAAGTGGTCGTCATAGCTGGGAAAGACAAAGGAAAGCGTGGGAAGGTGCTCAAAGTGCTCGAAGACAATCGAATTATTGTCTCTGGAGTGCAGATGATAAAGAAGCATCAAAAGCCAAATCCTAATGCTGGAACTCCCGGCGGGATAATTGAAAGAGAAGCTCCTATACAGGTTTCGAATGTTGCTCTTTTCAATGCGTCGACCAACAAGGGCGATCGCGTTGGTTTTAAGATTCAAGAGGATAATACGAAAATTCGTATCTTTAAGTCCAGTGGCGAAGCAGTCGACGCTTGAGAGAATAGGAAAACGTAATGGCAAGGTTGAAAGAAGTTTATAAAAAAGAATTGGTACCCAAGCTAAAGCAAGAGCTTGGACTGGCCAATGTAATGGAGGTGCCCCGCATCACTAAGATCACCCTGAATATGGGTGTTGGTGAGGCAATTGGTGATAAAAAGGCTCTTGAAAATGCGGTGTCAGATCTCACTCTAATTTCAGCACAGAAGCCCATCATAAATAACGCTAGGAAGTCTATTGCAGGCTTTAAAGTTCGTCAGGGTTGGCCTATTGGGACAAAAGTAACGCTGAGATCCGATCGAATGTATGAGTTTTTAGAAAGACTTGTTGGTATTGCTATACCCCGTATCCGGGATTTTCGAGGAATTAGCCCAAAGCAGTTTGATGGGCGAGGAAACTTCTCAATGGGAGTAACAGAGCAAATTATTTTTCCAGAAATTGATTATGAAAAAATTGATAAGTTGAGGGGTTTGGATATAACAATTACGACTACTGCACGAAATGATGACGAAGGCCGAGCTTTGCTTAGAGCCTTTAATTTCCCGTTAAAAGGTTGAGGACATAGATTAATGGCCAAGGTATCGATGGTACAGCGCGAACATAAACGCGCAAAGACAGTAGCAAAGTTTGCTGTCAAACGCGCAGCGCTCAAAGCTGTGATACATAGTGTTGAGGCATCAGACGAAGATCGCTGGAATGCTCAGCAAGCGCTACAAAAATTGCCACGTGATGCTAGTCCGGTTCGTCAACGAAATCGTTGTCGAGTCACTGGTCGTCCGCACGGTGTTTACAGAAAGTTTGGCTTGTGTCGAAACAAGCTCCGCGAGTCAGCTATGCGTGGAGAGGTTCCGGGATTAGTTAAAGCAAGTTGGTAGATTGAGGAGCCAAACGAAATGAGTATGCAAGATCCTATTTCAGATATGTTAACGCGCATTCGTAATGCGCATCACCGTAGTATGCCTGAGGTGGCTATGCCTTCCTCTAAGCTTAAAGCTTCAGTGGCGAAGGTATTGGAGGATGAGGGCTACATTAGCGGGTTTAGTGTGAGTGAGGAAATTAAGCCGACTTTGACAGTTGCATTAAAGTACTTTGATGGTAAGCCTGTTATTGAGGAAATTTCTCGAACTAGCAAGCCAAGTCTCAGAGTTTATATGGGTTCTAATGATCTGCCTAAGGTTCGAAGTGGTCTTGGAATCGCTATTATTTCAACAAGTCAAGGTGTGATGACTGATCGAGCGGCCAGAACGGCTGGCATCGGCGGTGAAGTACTTTGCACAGTATTTTGATAGGAACTAGAAATGTCTAGAGTTGCAAATAATCCAGTTGAAGTGCCCAGCGGTGTTGAAGTTACGCTAGGAGAGACTGAGATTTCAGTTAAAGGAGCCAAAGGGACCCTGGCAATGTCAGTAAACGGGCAGGTAGAGATTGTTCATAATGATAATGTTTTAACTTTCTCAGCTCGTTCAACAGACAAGTTTGCCAAGGCAATGTCTGGTACCACGCGATCATTGGTGAATAATATGGTCACCGGAGTCTCTCAGGGATTTGAAAAAAAACTTGATCTTGTTGGAGTTGGTTATCGAGCACAAGTCCAAGGATCCAAAATCAATTTGACTTTAGGATTCTCTCATCCAGTTGTTTATGAGCTGCCTGCTGGCGTTACAGCTGAAACTCCTAGTCAGACTGAGGTGCTAATCAAGTCTGTAGATAAACAAAAATTGGGCCAGGTCGCTGCTGAAATCCGAGCTTTCCGCCCACCAGAGCCTTACAAAGGTAAAGGGGTTAGGATATCTGGTGAGTATATAAGACGAAAAGAAGCCAAGAAGAAGTAACGGGATATTACTAATGATAGATAAAAAAGTTTCACGCCAACGTAGAGCTAAACGAGCTCGGATGAGGATTCGAGAACAAGGAGTTACTAGGTTGTGTGTTAATCGTACGCCACGACATATCTATGCCCAGATTATTACTGGTGATGGAGATAGTGTTGTTGCTTCCGCCTCGACTCTTGAGAAGGATTTGCGATCTGGTAGTACTGGTAACATAGATGCGGCTTCGGTTGTGGGAAAATTAGTTGCTGAGCGTGCTGTTGCAGCAGGTGTGACCTCAGTTGCGTTTGATCGAAATGGATTTAAATATCATGGTCGTGTGAAAGCGCTGGCCGACGCCGCGCGTGAAGCCGGCCTAGAATTTTAATAGGTAGATTATATGGCTCTTACAGATCAAAAAGATGCGTCCGCTGAAGGCATGATGGAGAAGCTAGTACAGGTTAATCGGGTAGCAAAAACGGTAAAAGGTGGAAGAATTTTTGGCTTTACTGCACTCACTGTGGTTGGTGATGGAAATGGCAAAGTAGGATTTGGTCGGGGGAAAGCGCGCGAGGTACCAATGGCGATTCAGAAAGCTATGGAGGCTGCTCGCAGGAACATGATTAATGTTGCGTTGGATGGAAAAACCATCCAGTACCCAACGAAAGGAATCCATGCGGCATCAAAAATTTATATGCAGCCTGCGTCAGAGGGAACTGGGGTGATTGCTGGTGGTGCCATGCGCTCGGTTCTGGAATTAGCTGGCGTTCAAAATGTTTTAGCCAAGTGCTATGGCTCGACGAATCCAGTTAACGTTGTTAGAGCTACTTTTAAGGCTCTCGAGTCAATGAGCTCTCCAGATGACGTTGCCGCCAAGCGCGGGAAATCTGTAGATGAGATTCTCAATTAAATAACGTCAAACAAGCAAGATATTCATTGGATAAAATCATGGCAAAAGCGAAAGTGAGTAAAGTGAAGGTGACGCAAGTGAAAAGTGCTATCGGCCGCCTTAAGAATCATAAGGCCTGCCTGTCTGGATTAGGACTGCGTCGAATTGGACATACAGTCGAAGTCGAGGACACTCCGTCTGTTCGAGGAATGATTAATCAAATTAACTACTTGTTACAAGTAGAGGAAGCGTAATATGCGACTCAATACCCTTAGTCCAGCTCCAGGACGAATAAAAGAAGCCAAACGCGCAGGGAGAGGTATTGGAAGCGGTTTGGGTAAGACCGGTGGTCGAGGGCACAAGGGCCAGAAGTCAAGGTCTGGAGGGACTGTACGGCCAGGTTTTGAAGGTGGACAAATGCCTTTACAGAAGCGCCTTCCAAAGTATGGGTTTACATCTCGTCTGGCAGCCGTGACGGCAGAGATCCGTTTGTCTGAGCTAGGTCTAATAGAAGGAGATATTGTAGATATTGAATCTCTTCGGGCAGCCGGCTTAATTAATAATAATATCTTACGCGCTAAAGTGTTTGCATCTGGAGAGTTGGTCAAGGCTGTTACTCTTAAAGGCGTTCGTGCGACAAAAGGTGCAATTGCAGCTATTGAAGCAGCCGGTGGAAAGGTAGAAGAGTAGATAAGATGGCGAAACCTGGCGGTATGCCTGTGGGCAATCAAAAAGGACTGGGCGAGCTTTGGTCTCGACTTCGCTTTTTGTTTATGGCTATTATTATCTACCGAATTGGTACCCACATTCCTGTGCCAGGATTCGATCCGGACCGATTGGCGGAGTTATTTAATCAGAACCAAGGTACCTTCTTAGGGCTGTTTAATATGTTCTCCGGTGGGGCGTTGGAGAGATTATCAATCCTAGCTCTTGGCGTCATGCCTTACATTTCTGCGTCAATTATTATGCAGCTACTATCGGCTACTGTTCCAAGTTTAGAGCAACTCAAGAAAGAGGGTGATAGCGGCCGGCGAACCATTAATCGATACACTCGCTATGGAACTGTTCTTCTTGCCACGATTCAAGGGAGTGCAATGGCTGTGGGGTTCGGTTCCCAAGGGCTTGCCTATGAGGTAACTCCGATGTTCTATGCAGTTGCGATCTCCTCCTTGGTTGCTGGTGCAGTCTTCTTAATGTGGTTGGGCGAGCAAATTACCGAACGGGGAATAGGCAACGGAATTTCTATGCTTATTTTTGCTGGGATTGTCGCTGGAATGCCAGGTGCCGCGGGGCAGGCGCTCGAGTCAGCAAGGCAGGGTGATCTGAACCCACTAATGCTGCTGTTTGTGCTCATTATCGGTGTTGCGGTTGTGTACTTCGTCGTCTTTATTGAAAGAGGCCAGCGTAGACTCACCGTTAACTACGCTCAAAGACAAGGGCGGCAAGCTTATAATGCTCAAACGTCCCATCTTCCTTTGAAAGTTAATATGGCAGGGGTAATTCCGGCAATTTTTGCAAGTAGTTTGTTATTATTTCCAACTTCTATCAGCACATGGTTCGGTCAGGGTGTTAACGCGCCAGAATGGCTTCAAGATGTAGCCTTGTTGATCGGTCCAGGGCAACCTTTATACATTTTGCTTTTTTCAAGTTTAATTATATTCTTCAGCTTCTTCTACACTGCCTTGATGTATAACCCGCGAGAAGTGGCTGATAATTTAAAGAAGGGTGGTGCGTTCCTGCCAGGGATCCGTCCCGGAGAGAATACTGCCAAATATATTGACAGTGTTACTACGAGACTAACATTGATTGGAGGTGTTTATATTACCTTGATCTGTCTCATGCCACAGTTTTTGAATGTGTATTTTAATGTACCATTTTATTTAGGTGGGACATCGCTGTTAATTGCAGTTGTTGTGACAATGGATTTTATGGCGCAGGTTCAGTCACATATTCAGTCAAAGCAATATGATTCGCTTATGAAAAAGGCAAACCTAAAAAACGTTGGCCGAAGATAGAGAGGTTATTTTATGAAAGTTGTTAAATCACTCAAGAGTGCTAAAAACAGAAGCCCAGATTGTAAGGTTGTAAAGCGCCGTGGACGTGTATATGTCATTTGTAAATCAAATCCTCGATTTAAAGCAGTACAAAAGTAATTTTGTGGTTCGTATTAAATGATATCGGACCACTTTAGAAACAAGCGATAGAGACAATCTAGTTGATTTTTGACAGATCAATCGGTATTCTACCGCGCCTTTTTGCAGTGTTGATGCTTGTTGTCAAAGCATCGGTTAAACCCTTAGTTTAAGTGGAGTAAAGTTAATGGCCCGTATTGCCGGAGTCAATATACCTGATAACAAACACACCGTTATTTCGCTGACGTATGTTTTTGGTATCGGGCGTCCAACTGCCAAGAAAATTTGTGCGGATGTGGGCATAGCAGAAGATACTAAAATTTCTGCATTAGATGAAGGTCAGCTTGATAAACTTCGTGCCGCTGTTGGGCAAAATGAAGTAGAGGGTGACCTCCGTAGAGAGTCCAGTATGAATATCAAGAGATTGATGGATCTCGGATGCTACAGAGGGCTTCGCCATCGACGTAACATGCCGTTACGTGGGCAACGCACTAAGACTAACGCGCGCACCCGGAAGGGTCCAAAGCGCCCGATTAAACGATAATTAGGATCGGATTATAATGGCAAAAGCAGCGACTAAAACGACTAGAAAAAAGGTCAAAAAAACGGTGATAGATGGTGTAGCTCACATCTACGCATCTTTTAATAACACGATTGTTACGATCACGGACCGTCAAGGCAACACCCTTTCATGGGCGACCTCCGGTGGGTCAGGATTTCGTGGATCTAGAAAAAGTACTCCTTTTGCTGCACAGGTTGCTGCGGAGCGTGCAGGTGAAGCCGCCAAAGACTTTGGGCTACAAAATCTTGACGTACAAGTTAAGGGTCCCGGCCCTGGACGGGAATCTGCCGTTCGAGCTCTGAATAATGCTGGGTATAAAATAACTAATATTTTGGATGTGACTCCTGTTCCACATAATGGATGTCGACCTCCTAAAAAGCGACGTGTGTGAGAGAGGACGATAATGGCTAGATATCTTGGACCAACCTGTAAATTGTCCCGGCGTGAAGGGACAGATTTATTTCTTAAAAGTGGCGTCAGGCCGCTTGAGTCTAAATGCCGCGCGGAAAGTGCGCCAGGGCAACATGGCCAGCGTAGAGGAAGACTCTCGGACTATGGCGTGCAATTAAGGGAGAAGCAGAAGGTTCGCCGTATCTACGGTGTTCTTGAGAAACAGTTCAGTAACTACTACAAGTCTGCTGCTCGCCTTAGGGGAAATACTGGTGAGAATCTTTTAGTACTCCTTGAGTCTAGACTCGACAACGTAGTCTATCGCATGGGCTTTGGATCGACTCGAGCGGAGTCTCGTCAGCTAGTTGCTCATAATGCTATCTTGGTCAATGGCCAAAAGGTAAATATTGCATCCTTCCAAGTTAAAGAGGGAGATGTTGTAGGCCTGCGTGAAAAATCAAAAAAACAGCTTCGCGTCCAGACTGCAATGCAGTTGGCGTCTCAGCGTGGAGATGTAGAGTGGATGAACGTAGATGCCAATAAGATGGAAGGGACTCTCATGAGAAATCCAGATCGTGACGATCTTCCTGCTGAGATCAATGAAAATTTGATCGTTGAACTTTACTCCAAATAATCTCTGCCAGCCCCTACAGGTAATAATATGCAAAATTCTGCGACTGAAATGCTTACACCGCGAAACATCGATGTAACGTCTTACGATTCAACACATGCTAAGGTTGTTCTAGAGCCTCTCGAGAGAGGATTTGGACACACTTTAGGGAACGCGCTGCGACGCATATTGCTCTCTTCTATGACGGGATGCGCTATCGTAGAGGTTGAGATTGACGGTGTTGAGCACGAATATAGTACTATTGAGGGAATCCAGGAAGATGTTATGGAGATCCTTCTAAATCTCAAGGGTGTTGCAGTAGTCATGGAAGGAAGAGACGAAACTACTGTTACTCTGAACGCTCAAGGGCCTGGCGTCGTGACTGCAGGTGATATTGAGTGTGACAGTCACCTAGAGGTAGTCAATCCAGACCATGTGATTGCTACAATTGCTGGTAAGACATCCCTTAATATGCAATTGCGAGTTGTCCGTGGGAGAGGTTATCAACCATCTGATTCCCGTGTTAATGATGAAGATAACCGGACAATAGGCCGTTTACAGCTAGATGCTTCATTTAGCCCAATCTTCAAGGTTTCTTATAGCGTAGATAATGCTCGGGTTGAAAATCGTACAGATTTAGATAAGTTAATTTTAGAGCTTGAGACCAATGGAACTATAGATCCAGAAGAGTCGATTCGTCGCGCGGCAACTATTTTGCAACAGCAAATGGCTGTCTTTGTGGATCTTCAAGGGGAGACGATGGCAGAGCCAGAGGAAAAGGAAGAAGAAATTGATCCTATCCTTCTTCGCCCCGTTGACGATTTAGAGCTAACTGTTCGTTCGGCAAACTGTCTAAAGGCAGAGAGTATTTACTATATCGGTGATCTTATTCAGCGAACTGAGGTAGAGTTATTGAAGACACCAAACCTTGGAAAGAAATCATTGACCGAAATCAAAGATGTTCTGGCATCCAGGGGGTTGTCCTTGGGGATGCGGTTAGAGAATTGGCCTCCAGCCAGTATTAAAAGCGATCGAGAGCTAAGCTAACTAAACTACTACAAAAATTTTTGCTAATTTAGTAAAGAATTAAGGAAGAGAATCATGCGTCATCGATACAGTGGCCGCAAATTAAATAAAACAGGGCCTCATAAGAGGGCTATGTTTCGCAACATGACTGCCTCTTTGGTAGAGCATGAGCTAATTAAAACCACTCTGCCAAAGGCTAAAGAACTGCGTAGTTTCGCAGAGCCTTTGATAACACTTTCCAAACAGGATAACGTTGCTAATCGCAGACTGGCGTTTGATCGTTTACGTAACAAAGAGACGGTAGCAAAATTGTTTACCGATCTAGGACCGCGTTATCAAGAGAGGCCAGGGGGTTATGTTCGTATATTAAAGTGTGGTTATCGAACAGGGGATAAAGCGCCTATGGCATATGTCGAGTTAGTGGGGCGTGAGATTGTGGAGACTGAAGAAGAGTTGGTGGAAGCTGTTGAGTAGCTAAGCGTGGTTGTCATTTTAATAAGGCCAAGTAACCATGTTACTTGGCTTTTTTATTATTAGGGAGATATTTTGTAGTCCGTATACTCTTCATTATTAAGGTTCATTACTCTCATGGGCCCTCCCCAAATACATCCAGTGTCTAAAGCAAACAAATTTTCTCCGCAATTCATACCTTTGAGCGCTGCCCAGTGGCCAAAGACTATTTTGCTTTGTGCACTTCTTCTAGCACCCCAAGCAAACCATGCCTTATAGGGGAAATTAGCACTTATTGAGTTCTTATTTTGTAAATCTAACTGGCCAACTTCGGTACAAAATCTCATACGTGTAAAGTAATTCGTAATCAATCTGAGTCGATCGGTACCTTTTAAAGTGGAGTCCCAAATACTTGGTTCGTTTCCATACATGTGTGTAAAAAACTCCCCAGATTGCTCAGATAATAAAGCTGATTGAACTTCCTTTGCCAGTAGTTCTGCTTGATTTAAATCCCACTGAGGAGGGATACCAGCATGGACGATCGTGTATTCTCCGATGTTGAGCAGAAGAGGATGTTGTTGTAGCCAGTCTAATAATATTTGAGCATCTGAGGCTTTCAAAATATCGTGTAGTGTATCTTTTGATGTAGGACTTTTTACGCCTTTAGCGATCGCCAACAGATGCAAATCATGGTTACCTAGAACCATTTGAAACGACTTTCCCAAACTTTTACAAAACCGCAGTGTTTCAAGGGATTTCGGACCTCGGTTTACAATATCACCAGCGGCAATTAAGTTATCCGTATCTGGGTTAAATCGGACTTGTTTGAGCAAACCAATCAACTCATCGAAGCAACCTTGAATATCTCCTACTACATAATCCGTCATTTAGTGCACCGCATTTGGAACTGATAGAAGGAAAGGCTCAATCCTTACATCAAGAGTTTCTCCATTATTATCAATCATACTGTAACTGCCTTGCATGGTTCCTATCGGTGTTTTTAGAATTACTCCACTAGTATATTCATAGGACATCCCAGGTTTGATTAGTGGTTGCTGTCCAATCACTCCAGAACCATGGACTTCCTCTCTTTCTTGGTTACCATCAATAATGATCCAATGTCTCGTGAGTAGTTGAGCTGCAAAGCCACCCATATTGCTAATAGTAACGTGATAAGCAAATGCGTATTGCTTCTTTTCGGGCGATGACTGCTGTTTTAAATACTTTGTGGCTATATTTACGTGTATCGCTTCATTAGAAAACGTCATAAATCTTTATCTTTAAGTTGGTTAATAATATTTGTTATATCCACAAAGTCCCTGATACTTAGTTCTTCAGGTCTCGAGGTTAGATCAATCACTTGGCCTATCGACGATGAATAACTGTCATATGGTCTTAAGCAATTACGGAGGGTTTTTCGGCGTTGTTGAAAACATAATTTTACTATTGTGCTAAGTAGAATCTCGTCAGAGGCGATAAAGGGCTTCTGTGAATAAGGCTTGAGACGAACTACAGCCGACTGTACCTTGGGGGCAGGGCTAAATGATTCTGGAGGTACAGGAATTAACGGCATCACACGACAATTATATTGAATCATTACAGATAGTCTTCCGTAACTCTTTTCTCCAGGTATTGCGTTCATTCGATCAACAACTTCTCGCTGAAGCATGAAATGCATGTCTTGGATCAAATGTCCGACAGTGAGTAAATGAAATAGGAGAGGCGTTGAAATATTATATGGAAGATTTCCAACAAGGCGTAGTTTTCTGCCATCATAAAATTGTGAAAAATCGGTTTTTAAGGCGTCCATATTGGAAATTTTAAGATCCTGAAGGTCGATAAAATTATTCTTTAGTATTTCTATTAAATCTCTATCTAGCTCTATCAAAGACATTTTTGGGCAAAGTTTCACAAGGTGTTTTGTTATAGCGCCAGTACCAGGACCTATTTCAATGAGGTTGTCATTTGAATTAGCGCCAATTGCTGAAACAATTTGATCTATTATTTGTTGATCTACTAAAAAATTTTGACCAAATCTTTTTCTCGGCTTATGAGAAATGGTCACTTCCTAGTAGCCATGTGACTTGCGACGTTAATTGCAGTTTTCAGGCTACCATAATCAGCCAGTCCCGACCCCGCAATATCTAAGGCGGTGCCGTGGTCCACGGATGTTCTTATGATTGGCAGTCCAAGTGTAATATTGGCAGCTTTGCCAAAACCTTGACTTTTTAGAACTGGTAATCCTTGGTCATGAAACATTGTTAAGACTGCATCTGCGGAGGTAAGATATTTCGGTGTAAATAACGTATCTGCCGGAATAGGTCCAATAAGATTCATACCTAGAAGGTTTAATTCTTCGATGACAGGTTGTATAACCTTAATTTCTTCATCCCCTAAATGACCATTCTCTCCCGCGTGAGGGTTAAGGCCGCTAACGAAAATTTGTGGATTCTCAATACCAAATTTTTGCTGTAAGTCTTTATATAAAATATTTATAACGTTTGTCAGAAGCTCTTTATTAATAGAGCCGGCTACTTCCTTTAAGGGGAGATGTGTTGTAACCAATGCAACACGAAGATGCTCTGTAGCAAGCATCATAACCACTGATTCAACACCAGTTATTTTTGCCAAGTACTCTGTATGGCCTCTGAATTGAAATCCGGCTTCCGCTATTACAGATTTTTGAACGGGCCCAGTGACCATAGCTTGGCAGAATCCAGAGCTACAAGCTTCAACAGCTTTATCTAAACATTCGAGAACATAGTCTGAATTTGATGGATCTAAAATTCCAGCGCGGGACTTAGAAGATGCGCGGACTGGCATTATAGAGATTTCACCCGACTTACATCCAGTATAGTTTGAGCTGACATCCTTTAGTTTTAAAGGAAGATTCAGCAATTTAGCCCTAGCTTTTAAAATATCAGGATCTGCAAAGACAATAATTTGTTCTTGTCGCTCAGCTTGGGCAAGCTGAATAGTAATGTCGGGCCCTACACCCGCCGGTTCACCGGGTGTCAGTGCCAAATTTAAGCTCATGAGGTTGGCGTCTCTTTTATCTCAATAAAAGCTTCATCTTTGATTTCTTGCAGCCATACCTGCAATTCTTCGTCATACTTTCGCTGTCTAAGCATATTCTGAGCTCGGTTACGAAGAATATCTTGACTGAAATCTTGTTCGCGCCGCTCAGTTACTTGCAGAATATGCCAGCCAAATTGAGAAGAGAATGGAGAACTAATATCACCAACAGCGATTGTATTCATAATTTCCTCAAACTCCGGCACAAACATCCCGGGAGTTGACCATCCTAGTTCACCACCACTCAAACCTGAACCAGGATCTTCAGAAAATTCCTTCGCAAGAGCCGCAAAATCCTCTCCCTCTATGATCCGGTCTGCGAGTATTTTTAGTTGCTCAATAGTTGTTTTCTCGTCACGTATTTGATTCGGTTTGATTAGTATGTGTCTTGCAAAGTGCTGCTCAACTAGTTTCTTTTCACCGCCTCTTCGATCATAGACCTTTATAAGGTGGTATCCAGCACCACTGCGAATAGGTTTGGAGACATCTCCAATATCGAGCTGACCTACCGCCTGAATAAAAACGTCGGGTAATTGCGCCATATTCCTCCAACCAAGGTCTCCGCCTTGAAGAGCAGATTGATCCGCTGAATTTGCAATGGCTAACTCTCTAAAATCTTTTCCAGCCGTGGTTTGATTGAAAAGAAGAGTCGCACGTTCAAGAATTTCGTCAATTTCTATTCTACTGGATCCACTTGGGACAGATAATAAAATCTGCCCTATGTTTACATCCGGAGACGTAACTGAGCGTCCTTCTTCTGAATTAAGATAATTATCGAGTTCTTGCTCACTAACTCGAATCCGACGCATAACTTGGCCCTGCTGCACTCTCATAATTGTTAATTCATTACGAATTTCTTCTCGCACAACATTAATCGTCGATCCCTGAAGTTTGATCTGCTCTATATACTGATCAGTTGAAAGCTGATTGTTAGTCGCGACTCTTGCTATAGCCTGATTTAATTCTTCGTCGGATATTCTAACTCCTGCGTTATATCCCATTGTTAGTTGTAATCTCTCCAAAATAAGTCTATCTAGTACTTGTTGCGTGAGAATATCCATGGGAGGTGCATTTGTACCGGATTGTGCAATCTGCAGACTAACTGAGGATACTCGCTGATCAAGCTCGCTTTTAAGAACTACTCCGTCGTCTACGATAGCAACTATTTTATCTAGGACTTTAACTTGTGCTAGAGACATTTCAGTCATAAATAAACCCAGGAATGCAATAGTAAAGGGAACCAACAACTTCTTATAAACTTTCAGCATATTCATAACCATAAATACCATTTTTTAAAATTGTGTCTAACCGACTTCCACTGCCAGCTAAACCTTTAAATTCGATTTTCAATGAGATACCGTTTTTAGCTTTTAAATTTTCTTCAGGAAACAGTATTTTATCATCCCTGTCTAACCACCTACGAGCGATGACAGAGGCCCTCCAACAGCAATTGTTATATTCAAACCCTGCAAATATCTCCAGCTCTCGATCAAAAGTGAAGTCGTGACTCCATCTTCCCACGAGATTAAAATTAGAGGACAAAGGAATAAAAGCAGATAGATTTGTCTGCTTTAAATCTTGGTCAACTAATCGTCCATCAAACTGCCTCTCACCTCTCTGAGTATACCGGTAACTAAAATTAAATAATCTATTTCGTTTGTCCTTATACCTGAGAGTTAGACTTGTCTTGTTAACCTGATTAGTGTCCTCGTTATAGATAAGGTCTCCTATAAATCGCCACTCTTTGTTCATTCTCGCTACTGTTTCAAGGGCAATTATGGATTTAGTACCAAGAGAGCTCATTATTTGGTTGCTCATGGGTGACAAATTGAGCTTTACACGTCGATCCCTATAAAAAATTGATTGAGCAATACTAGCTCTGAATTGCTCTTCTCCGGATGACTTGTCGAGAAACCGCGTGGTGAAACCAATAGTTAGTTTCTTGTCATCAGAAATTCTATCTCCTCCCACAAAGCGATTATCTTGAAAGAGTGAGTTGTAGGTCGGAATAAATTCTCTGGTATCAAAATCTGGTAATTCTGATTGATCTTTGAAGGATGAGTTTAGATAAAAAATTCTTGGTTCGAATGTTTGTAGTAATGCTGAACCTAACTTTGAGTCCCTTTCAAGAAATATACCCGTGTCAAAACTATAAATTGGAACTGTTATATTCGGAGACTCATCATTATTGCCAATTGAGCTTATGTCATAGTTTTTCAGTTTGTATGCCAGGTGTTTTAATTGTATTTCCGGTCGCAGATAACCCCAAGACCACTGCTTATTCCAGCTTATCCCATAGTCTAGGCGGCTACGGATGCCCTCTATCATTGACGGATCATCATGCTTAAAAACGGCATATTGGTTTTCAAAACTAAGGGCAATATCATTTTCATAATGATAATACCCATTCGCGGTAATGTATGGGATTACTGAGTATTGGCTATCCAATCCACGAGTAATGATCTGATAGTCTTCAGCACCAATTCGATAATTCCAGTGGCGCGATGAGTAGTCTAAATATCCTCGTTGCTTAAGATGAGTTTTACTCATTTCATCAAGATTCATGTTGCCGAAATCGCGCACATACTCAATGTCACTAACACGGTGGTAATCGATTGAGCTAGACCAAGTATTATTAGATCCTCCAAAATGGTTGATGCTAAATCTATATCTATCCTTCCCCTCAAAGGGACGTAGTCCAGTTATCAAATCAATATCGTCATCATTTCTTCCACCACTGTCATTACCTAAAAAAGCCCCTGAAAATGAGTTTATGGACCACTTATTAAGATAACGAAACTTAGCTTCTAAACCAAAGCCCCTGTGTTCGATGACACGAGGAGCGATAGTTGCATCATAATTAGGTGCTAAATTCCAATATATGGGTTGAGTAATATCCAATCCATTCTCTGTATTAATGTTGATGTCAGGGAATAAAAGGCCTGATGAGCGACGTTGATCGATTGGAACTTTTAAATAAGGGAAGAAAAAAATAGGTATATCTTTTACATCCAGACGTGCGTTTTTAACTGTCGCCCATCCTGAATCTTGATCGATCTCTATTTGATCAGTGATTAGTTTCCAGCTTGAGTCCCCAGGTTCACAAGTTGAATAAGATGCCTCGATAATTTTTATCTTTCCTTCATCTGTCCTATTTAGATTTTTCGCATATCCTCTTAAAGAAGCCTCATGAATAACATAAGTTAGATCATCCATAACAACATTTCTATTATCGATATCAATATTTGCCTCTTGACCAATTAATAAAAGACCTGGCTCGCGAAACTGGACATTACCTTTTAAAGACACTTGCCTATTTCCTTGGTCAAGCATTGCAGTATTTGCGCGAATTTTTCTATTACCTTGAGATATTTGGACATCTCCTTTCAAGGTAACTGAAGAATCGGAGGTGGCTTCGGAATCTTCAGAGTAAACCACCAGAGGGGCATCCTCCATTTCTAGGAGTGTGCCCTGATCATCAATTAGGGGATCTATAAAAGCACCGCAGGAATGGCGACTAAGTTTTGCTTTTTGATCATCAGTCATATTACTTTTATTAACCCAATCTAACGTGCTTGTTAGAATCGAGCGTGAGTCTGTGACATCCGTTTCATTTCCCAATGCAGTACCACTCACAATGATGTGAGCAATGAGTAAGAATAAAACATAACTACTTTTAAAAGTAGGCATACAATAACCGACAGTTAAACTATTTTAGAGTACAACAAAAAACCAGCTTTACTTTATTTTACCCGATATCTTGGGTTTGTAGCGCGTTCATTTGATTTAAAATAATGTTTTAGATATAAAGTTTATTACTGGTAAATAAAAGAAATGAGTTAGCCTTTATAGGTGGGATATTATTGAGTCTTAAATTAGAACAACATTTTCATAATTGGGTTTCAAAATTTGTTCCCATAGCGTTTCGCGCGAACAAAGAGCTCACATTAGATCCCTTGCCCGGTGATGCTGGATTTAGAAGGTATTTTCGCATTAATTCTCAACCCAACTTAATCGCTGTTAACTCACCTCCAAATAAAGAAAATAATCAGTCTTTTGTATCAATATCTTTGGCGTTACAGGCAGGTAATGTTCGAACCCCTAAGATATATGCGATTGATTTCAAAAATGGCTTTATGCTTCTAGAGGATCTAGGAGAACAGCTTTTACAGCCATTGCTTAATCATAATACTGTCGATAATTTTTATGAAAAGGCAGAGTCACTGCTAATTGATATGCAGGCGGTATCTGCTGATACAAGCGTATTTCCTGAGTATGATCGACAGAGTTTGGAGCAAGAGCTATCGTTATTCAAAATCTGGTTTGTTAATCAACTCCTAGGTTCAGAGTTAAAAAGCACTGATGAAGATATGCTGAAAGAAATATATGGAGTCCTAACTGAGAATGCGTTGTGTCAACCTCAAGGCATTGTTCATAGGGACTTCCACTCAAGAAATATTATGCTGATGAAGTCCAAAGAACTTGCACTCATTGATTATCAGGATGCGGTGATTGGACCTATTACCTATGACTTGGTTTCTCTGTTGAAGGATTGCTATATTGGTTGGCCTAGGGAAATGGTTATCAGTAGAGCATTGAATTTTAAACAGCGACTGCAGGCCAAGATGATCATAGAGCATGTAGACGATCAAGCATTTATTAGATGGTTCGATTTGATGGGTTTGCAGAGACATATCAAAGTTCTAGGAATTTTTTCAAGATTGGCTCTACGCGATAATAAGCCTGATTATTTAAAGGATCTTCCATTAGTCGTAGAGTATGTAATGGATGTGAGTAACCGATATTCTGATACTTTGACTTTTAGTAATTGGTTCAAGAAGACGATTTATCAAAAATTCTTAAGTCAAAATTTGTTTAGCTAAAGGTAATTCATCGATGAGAGCTATGATCCTTGCCGCTGGGCTTGGTAAGAGATTAAAACCGTTAACAAATACAATACCTAAGCCCATGGTTTTAGTAGGTGGAAAGCCACTTTTGCAATGGCATATTGAAAAACTAGTTAGGGCTAACGTAAAAGAGATCGTGATCAATATTTCATGGCTAGGCGATCAGATAGAGAAATATTTTGGAAGCGGAAGCGATTTTGGAGCTAACATTTTATGGTCCAGGGAGGAGTCTCCCTTGGAGACAGGCGGAGGTATTTACAATGCCCTTGAGCTGCTAGGAGAAGAACCATTTACAGTGATTAATGCTGATGTTTGGACTCAATTCCCACTTGAGACTTTAACTGAATATACTCTGCCACCTAAGATATTGGCACATTTACTCTTGGTCAAAAACCCAGCTCATAACAAAAGTGGAGATTTCGCATTAAAAAATGGCATTGTTGGATATGAAAGACCGCGTCATACGTTCAGTGGGATAAGTATCTTGTCACCTAAAATTTTTAAGATTACAGATATTAGCAGCAACGTATTTTCATTGCTCTCGGTATTAGAGCCAGCAATATTGTCAGGTAAAGTTAGTGGAATGTTGTTTTCTGAAGATTGGTATGATGTAGGCACAATGACTCGACTTAATGTATTAAATCAAAGTCTCATTGGGACCAATAATCATGGTTAATAGAAAATTTTATGTCGGTGCCTTTTGGGCAGCGATGGTAGCAGTCTTGATATTATCAGTTTTACCAATCTCCTCGCCTAAATTTAGTATTTTCCGTTGGGAAGATAAGTTACACCATTTTATGGCGTATGGAGTTTTATGTTTTTTAGCTATTAAATCATATGGCACTAAACACCCACTTTGGAAGATCGGGGTGGGGCTTGTCAGTTTTGGTTTAGTCGTAGAAATAATTCAGTCGACAACTGACTATAGGTGCGGTGAACCCATGGATTTGTTAGCCAATACATTAGGAATTTTGTTTGTAATTTGTGTATATCGAATCTATAAACGAGATTTTAAATGTTAAAGCAGCATATGCTCTGGATAGCTCCTATTGCAGCAATAGTTTCTGGATTAGCCATGAACAGCTATGGATGGGCAGCTGCTGGTTCACTGACCGTTGGTATTACCGTTTTATGCGCTCTTTGGTGGATTTTTGAGCCTATTCCGATTCCTGCTACATCAATGATTCCATTGGGAGTAATGCCGTTATTAGGTGTTCTTGATGGAAAACAGGTAGCGATGGCTTATGGTGATCCACTGATTATTCTTCTTATGGGTGGAGCAATGCTTTCAAAGGCGATGGAGAAGAGTGGAGCGCATCGTCGACTTGCATTAAGTATGGTCCATGTTTTCGGAGGTGACAGTCCAAAGAAATTGGTTTTCGGTTTCATGGTTGCGTCTGCAACTCTAAGTATGTGGGTGTCCAATACAGCGACTACATTGATGCTATTGCCAGTTGCATATGCCGTAGTGGATAGTCTAAATGACGAACATAGTAGGATTAAATTAGCAGTCCCTTTGTTCTTAGGTATCGCCTATTCTGCCAGTATCGGAGGTTTGGGAACTCCTATTGGGTCGCCCCCTAATGTGATATTTTTAAAAGTGTATGCTGAAGCAACGGGGGCGATGCCAAGTTTTAGCCAGTGGATGATTTGGGCTCTCCCAGTGATAATCTTCATGATTCCCGCTGCTGGCCTCTGGTTAACGCGTAATTTACACGGCAATCAGTCGGTTCGCATACCGGAGGTTGGCCAGTGGCGCAAGGAGGAAGTGCGAGTTACGCTTGTATTCACTTTAACAGCTCTTGGATGGATAACCTTGCGAGAGCCATTTGGTGGTTGGACCGCATGGTTTGGTGTGGCTTCTGCTAATTATGCTGCTGTTGCGCTTACTGCCGTCATATTCATGTTCATAATTCCCAATGGTAAGGGAGGGAAATTATTAGATTGGGAGACAGCTTCAGGCATCCATTGGGGTGTCCTACTGCTTTTTGCGGGAGGTATAGCAATTGCGAAAGCATTTACTGCTACCGGTATCAGTGGGGCTATTGGCGAGGCTCTTTCTGGGGTGACTCGCCTGTCAATTGTCATAATTATCGCGATAGTTGCTTTAACAGTCACATTCTTGACTGAAATTACCAGTAATACGGCAACAACAGCTCTCCTAATGCCAATTTTAGCTGCCGCTTCACTTGGAGCTGGCATTGAACCTGCATTATTAATGTTGCCAGCCGCCTTATCAGCTAGCTGTGCTTTTATGCTGCCAGTAGCAACCGGTCCAAATGCTATCGTTTTTGGCTCAGGGCGTATTAGTGTTCAGCAGATGGTTAGAGAAGGTATTATTTTAAATGTGCTAGGTATTGTGACAATTACTGGAGTGGTCTACTACTGGCTGGGATAGGGGAATAAATAGTCAGTCAATCATTAGTCTGACGTTATAAGGCTTTAGCGCCTGAACTCCTGAAAGAGATAAGACAAGTGTGGTGAGCTCCTCCCAAATATCAGCCTTTCGCATACCTTTAATAGCTCTATCTATTGCTGAAGCTTGATACAAAAGCATTCTTAGGTGTGGAGCGCTGCAGCGCTTCAGGGCCTGCCTAAAAATGGGAATACGTTTATCCCAAACTCCTGCACTCTTTAATGCTCTGTCTTGTTGTGCCCCTTTAACAATTTCGTCGCTTGCTTTCACTAAGATACGCAACTCTCGAGTGATAGCCCAAAGTAACGGCAGAGCGTCGGTGCCCTCATTTTTAAGTCCCCTAAGTGAACGCGCAGCACTTTGGCTATCACCTAAAAGTATTTTGTCTATAAATTCAAAAAGGTTATACCGTGCACTGTTAGCGACGACTGATGACATGATAGTGGCATCAACTGTACCATTGATTGCAAGCAGCGTGAGTTTCTCTATTTCTTGAACTGCTGCCAGTAAATTCCCTTCTACGCGTTCAGATAAAATCTCTACAGCCTCTTTACTCGCATCAATACCCGACTGCAAAAGACGCTGCTTTATCCATCTTGGCATTTGCTCAGATTTAATAGGCCAAACTTGAGAATGCACTCCAGATGATTCGAGGGCTCTCATCCATTTACTTTTTTCAGCGGATTTATCTATCTTTGGGAGAATTGCGAGGATGAGATTATCTGAATTAGGATTTGAACATAGGGCTTGTAAAGCCTTACTTCCCTTGTCACCGGGTTTACTAGTTGCAAGATGAAGTTCAATTATTTTTTTTTCGGAAAATAGTGATAGAGCACTGTTCTCATTATGGAGTTGATCCCAGTCGAAATGGTTATCACAGCGAAATACGTCTCTGCTAGAAAAGCCATTCTGACGAGCCACAAGTCTCACTTGATCGGCTAACTCTTGAGAAAGCAAAGGCTCATCACCGCTTATCACATAAACTGGGAAGAGCTCTTTAACTAAATGGTTTTTGAGTTTTTCAGGTGCTATTTTCATGGACCACCAAAAGAGCTCTCACTTAGGCTTTCGCTTCTAGGGAGTGATCGGATCCGGTTAAGTATTTTCCTGGCAATGTCTTTATGCATCTCATTTCGGATTCGACGTTCTTCGTTTGATGATGCAAGAATGTCCTGCTCATTAAACTCATAAACTCTTTCAATAGATACTGTCGTTAGAGATACTAGCTCATTTCCATTGTTATCTGTGATCATGAAGTCAACATCTTCAGTTAACATGTATTCAGCTGCTCGAGCACTAGCATTTAAAGAGGATATACGTGTGTCTTCACGAAAATTTGTGAGTACAATTTTAAGGTCGGCATTTTCTGGATCCCAAGCTGTTTCGAAGCCAAAAGTACGAAGAGATCGCCTGAGGACCGCAACATACTCTTTGTTGGTAATATTAGAAGATATATAAATAGATTCTGACGGTGTATTTGGCTCTTGTTGACCGCGCAACTGCCACCCACACGAACTTATCAGTATTAAGATGATGGGCAGAAATATCTCTAGCTTCATAAAGATCTCTTAGTTTGCAACTATATTAATTAGTTTTCCCGGGATAACGATGATCTTTTGGATAACGTTTCCCGCTATGAATCTTTTTACATTAGAGTCATTAACTGCAATGGTTTCCAGTTCTTGTTTGGAAATATCAGGGGAGACATCAACTTTTCCTCTAACTTTGCCATTTACTTGAAGAACAATGGTAATAATACTTCGAGCTAGGGCTGAATCATCCACTTGAGGCCAGATAGCCTCAGTAAGTTCTTCTGACCTACCCAATACCTTCCAAAGTTTATGGCATATATGGGGAGCGACCGGGGAGAGAAGTAAAATGGCATTTTCTAGTGCTTCATGGCGAGTTGCTTTTGTCTGCTCTGAATGATCATTGTGCTTGGCAACTTCATTCAACAGCTCCATCACTGCTGCGATAGCTGTGTTAAAAGTGTTGCGACGGCCAAAGTCGTCACTGACTTTAAGAATAGTCTCATGGGTTTTTCGTCTTAGATCTTTATGTTTTGGGTTGAGATTATCCTTGTCTAGGGGTTCTGATTGTCCGCTTTCAACATGCTCTTGCACCATTTTCCACAATTTTCGCAAAAATCTATGAGCTCCCAAAACACCCTCATCGCTCCACTCTAATGTTTGTTCGGGAGGAGCGGCGAACATTGTAAAAAGTCGAACAGTATCTGCACCGAATCTATCGATGGTCGTCTGAGGGTCAACACCATTATTTTTAGACTTAGACATTTTAGTGATTCCACCACTGAATACTGAAAGTCCTGTCTTTGTCTCTAGTGCCGAAAGAGCCCTACCTTTTTCATCACGCTTAACGGTAACTTCGTCCGGGGATAGCCAAATTTTACGACCATCGTTTTCTTTGTAAAATGATTCAGCCAATACCATGCCCTGACACAGCAAGCTTTTGAATGGCTCATCGCTATTTACAAGACCTTCATCACGTAGAAGTTTATGGAAGAACCGGGCATACAGTAGATGTAAAATTGCGTGCTCTATTCCACCTACATACTGATCGACAGGAAGCCAATAATTCGCTCGCACTGGGTCTAGCATTGCTGAATCTAGATCGGGGCAGGTAAATCTCGCGTGATACCAAGAGGATTCCATGAAGGTGTCAAAGGTATCAGTTTCTTGCTCAACTGGTTCACCATTTAACTCTGCTTTACACCAAGATTTGTCTGCTTTGATAGGTGATTGAATACTATTCATACTGACGTCAGTAGGAAGCAACACTGGGAGCCTGTCTGCTGGTACAGCGATCTCCCCACCATTAGCTAGATTGTAAATTGGGATTGGTGCCCCCCAATACCTCTGTCGGCTGACTCCCCAATCCCGTAATCGGTAGTTCGTTGCCATTGATCCATGTTGAGTAGATTCTAAATCAGATGCTATTTTCTCGGCTGCGGTGTTAAAGTCCAGACCATTATATTTGCCTGAATTAGTTAAAGTACCCTTTTCTGTGAGAGCTTCAGTTTCTATATTCGTGTCTTTATGCTCTGCTGATAAAACAACCTGTGTAATTGGGAGGACATATTTTTTGGCAAATTCATAGTCTCTTTGATCATGCCCAGGGACTGCCATAACAGCTCCTGATCCATAGTCCATTAGCACATAATTTCCTACCCAAACTGGAACAGTCTCTCCAGATAATGGATGCACAGCAGTAATTCCTAAATCCATGCCTAATTTTTCCATAGTTGCCATATCAGCTTCTGAGGTTTTCTGTGATTGGCACTGGTCAATAAATTTGGCTATGGACGAATTTTTTTCAGCTAACTTTAAGGTAATTGGGTGTTGCGTTGCTAGTGTCAAATAAGTCACGCCCATCAGGGTATCAGGACGAGTTGTAAAAACATTGAGGTGGCTATATTCAGAAATAGATTCGGATAAATCAAACACGACATTCACTCCTTGACTTTTACCAATCCAATTGCGCTGCATAGTTTTTACTTGTTCGGGCCATTGATCCAGTCCGTCCAAATCATCTATTAACTGGTCAGCATAGTCGGTGATGCGAATAAACCATTGATCTATCTCTTTTATTTCAACTTGAACTCCAGATCGCCATCCTTTTCCATCAATAACTTGTTCATTCGCAAGAACAGTTTCATCCACAGGATCCCAATTAACGGCGCTGGTTTTTTTATAGACTAAGCCCTTTTCGAATAGTTTAGTAAAGAACCACTGCTCCCATTTGTAGTAAGTTGGTTCACATGTTGCTAATTCTCGGGACCAGTCAATGCCAAAGCCAAGGCTTTGTAATTGAGATTTCATATAAGAGATATTATCGTGAGTCCATTTCGATGGAGCGGTATTGTTTTCTACAGCAGCGTTTTCTGCAGGTAATCCAAATGCATCCCAACCCATCGGATGGAGCACATTTTTGCCCTGCATTCGTTGGAATCGAGCGATTACATCAGTAATAGTATAATTGCGCACATGACCCATATGAAGCTTCCCACTTGGATAAGGGAACATTGCGAGACAATAGAACTTCTCTTTGGAAGGATCTTCGATAGCTTCAAACGTTTTGTTGTCTGTCCAAAACTGTTGTGCTTCCCGCTCTATGGATGCAGGATCATAATTTTTATCAAGGGTCATGAATAGCCACTGTTTTTGCGAATTTGAAATCAGCGACGATTATAGGTGATTGTGCGCCACTCTAACAGACGCTCACAAGGAATGTAGCTTACTGCAACCCTCTTTTCTCGTTCTACATTGGGTGTTTGGTAATTAGGACGAACCTCGGCTGGGAATACCAAGCAGTTTAAGTGTTTGAGCAATATCCTCAGCTGAGGTAGCTGCGTTTATTTGTTTGTCTACGAAGAGCACTTTCCCATCCTTGCCTATGTAGACAGTGTGCCGTTTTGGAACGCCATAAAACGCAAGCACGTCGTACGCTTCCGCAGTTTTTTTAGACGGATCACTAAGCAGAGGGAAATCTGCATCATTCTCTTCTGCAAACTCAGTATTTGTATCTAGGTCGTCAACACTTGCCATAAAATAGGCCACCTCAAGATCCCTCAAAAGATGCCCATTTTGAGCAAGAGATTTGCATTCTATTGTGCAGCCACTTGTAAATGCTCGCGGATACCAAGCAATTACGACGGCTTCTTTATCGTGAAACTGGCTGAGTGTGTAAGTATTTCCATCTGTTGCCTGAAGCTCGAAATCGGGGGCCTGGTCTCCAATTTCCAGCGTTAAAGCAAAATTGGAAATTAATACACTGGTAACCAACATAGTTAAATTTTTTAAAGCTGACATATTTACCACCCTCCTAGGGCTCTAATTTGGATCTTAAAATCACTAACGACAGGCAGCTGAGCATCGAAAAAATGATGATCGGCCAGGACCCAACCATCGAAAAAGGGGTATAACCTGTCCTGGGTTGAACAGTTCCACTGAATGTACTTTTCACACCTCTGTCAAGCGAAGCCTGCAAATGCCCTTTGAAGTCTATAAAACCCGTTATTCCGTTGTTAGTTGCCCTGACAACTGGCTTAGCGTTTTCTATTGCCCTCATCCTGACCATTTGCATATGCTGAATTGGGCCTAGAGATCGACCAAACCAGGTATCATTGCTCACTGTCACGATCAGAGAGGACTGGAGAGTGTTACGTGCTACCAGGTCCGGATAGACCACTTCATAGCAAATGACTGCAGAAACATATTGCCCCCTGATTGAGAATGGCTGTTGATCGCGACTTCCTTTGGTTATTTTGGACATAGGTAGATCGAAGAATTTTATTAGACCGCGAATATAGCTTTCGAAGGGCACATATTCGCCGAAAGGAACAAGTCTTGTTTTATTATATTGCTCGGCGCGATCATTCACTGCTAAAAGAGAATTATAGTAGTAGTTTTGCTTCTCTGGGTTATACGTTATGGCGCCGGCAAGAAGAGTTGCGTTATGTTCTTTTGCTCGCAGTTTGAGGCTTTCCATATACCTTGGAATTCTCTCGGGTATAGTGGGAATTGCGGCTTCAGGCCAAACGATAATATCATGATCCCAAAGGGGCTCAGTTTGCTTGGCCAACTGCTGCATAATACTGACTCTCATGTTCGTTGACCACTTTTCGTTTTGAGGAATATTTGGTTGAATTAGGGCCACGGACAAGGAATTATCAGTTTCTTGAGTCCAATTTATACTCTGTAGAAAGTATCCGCCTAGAAATAAAGCCACGGTTAGTGAACAGAGCAGTCTCGGATAGGTGAACCTGTTTAGACTCTGACAGAGAAGTGTTAAAAGGACTGACAGCAAGGCGCAAAAATAACTTAAAAGAAAAACTCCTCCTAGAGGTGCCCAACCACTCAACCATGTGTCAGTGTGACTATATCCCGCATATAACCAAGGGAATCCGGTTAGCACCCATGAGCGAAGCCACTCGCTGAGAACCCATAAAGAAGGACAGCCAAGAACTAAAGCCAATTGAGTTTTTGGCAGATATCCAAAAAGAACAAATGGCAAGGCAAAAATAGCGCCAAAAAGTAAACAGAATATGATTGTTGCTGTGAATGCTAGTGGTGCAGCCAAAAAGCCAAACTCATGGATACTTACATAAATCCAACTTGCACCGGAAAGAAAAAGTCCGAAACCGTAGAAAAATGAATTTAAAAAAGCTTTTCCATTACTTTGGTTTATTAGCTTATGAAACAGTATAGCGATACTAATGACCGTAATTGGCCACAAACCAAAAGGAGCCAAGCCCAACGGGAAAATTGCACCTGCGAGGACCAGTAAACAATTTTGCCTGACATTGTTAGGCATGTTCATGAACTTACTTTAGATACATCCAATTGAGTGATTTTTCTTTTATCTCCACCTGTTACGGTAAAAGTGAATCTATCGATAGTTACTTTTTCTTTAAGAGAAGGTAGTCGTCCAAAGGCATTTATAACAAGCCCGCCTACAGTATCAAATTCATCATCTGGCAAGCCGACGTCGAAAAATTCGTTGAAGTCAGCTATATCGGTTACAGCATCAATCGAGAAGCAATTTTCGGCTAATCTTCTAATTTGTTCAGGTTCATACTCGTCCGTTTCATCTTCAATTTCTCCTACGATTTCCTCAAGTACATCTTCAATGGTCAAAAGACCCGATACTCCGCCATATTCGTCGATTACGATTGCCATATGGTAGCGCTGCTCCCGAAATTCTTGGAGAAGAACATTTAGACGTTTGCTTTCGGGAATTACTGTTGCTGGTCGCAACATATTCTTCAAATCAAAGGCTTCTTTACCTGACAGAACTAAAGGTAATAATTCTTTGGCTAGCAATATTCCTTGGATGTCGTCTGAGGATTCCCCAACAACGGGGAATCTGGAGTGCTGGGACTGCACAACGACCTTGAGTATTTCCTCAAGAGAAGCATTTACATCAACAAACTTCATTTGTGATCTTGGAATCATTATTTCGCGAGCTTGAAGATCAGAGACCTTTAGAGCTCCTTCCATTATCTGTAGAGCATCTGCATCAATAATAGATTCATTCTCGGCGCTGCGAAGCATATCAGCAACTTCATCACTACTTGTTGGACTCGGAGAGAAAACTTTTAAGAGTCTCTTGAAAAATGGCTCAGATGGTTTACTGCTTGATGATTCGTCACTCATAGTAAGCTCAGTGGTTAAATAATTTAATTTTCATAGGGTTCAGGGTAATTCATTTTCGTTAAGATTTCTGATTCCAGAGCCTCCATAATTTTCGCATCGTTATCTCTATCATGATCATAGCCTAACAAATGCAATATTCCATGCACAACTAAGTGAGCCCAGTGAGATTCAATTGATTTACTTTGCTCTTGAGCCTCTCTGAAAACCAATGGAGCACAAATCACTATGTCTCCGAGTATTGGCATCGGTTCTGGTGTTACTGCATCAAACGGGAAAGATAGGATATTGGTCGATTTTTTTTTGCCGCGGTACTGACTATTTAACGCAGTAATTTCATGCTCCTCAACAATCCTAATATTGAGTTCGGTCGCGGTGGTCCTACCTTTTATCGTTGCCTCTGACCAATGCTGAAATTTTTCATCACTCGGTATACTTTTTAGAGAGCAGGCTCTTTGAATATCAATATTGAGAGACATGGGTTGTATTAGGTATCGCTCTCATAGGTATCGTAAGCATCTACAATACTTTGAACAATAGGATGCCTGACTACGTCACGAGATTCGAAATGAGTAAAGCTAATTTCGGCGACAGTTTTAAGGACATTGCAGGCATGAACAAGGCCAGAGCTGGTGCCGCGTGGTAAATCAATCTGTGACATATCACCGGTTATGACTGCCGTTGAGCCAAAACCGATTCGAGTAAGGAACATTTTCATTTGTTCGCGAGTAGTATTCTGACTCTCATCAAGGATAATATAAGCTCCATTAAGAGTTCTGCCGCGCATATATGCCAGTGGGGCTACCTCAATAATATTTCGTTCCTGTAATTTTGCCACAACATCAAACCCAAGCATTTCATGTAGTGCGTCATAAAGTGGTCTCAAGTAAGGATCGACTTTCTGAGCGAGATCTCCAGGCAAAAAACCAAGCCTCTCTCCTGCTTCAACAGCAGGTCGAACCAGTAAAACTCGCTCGACTTCATCCCTGAGAAATGCCTCAACAGCACAAGCTACAGCTAAATAGGTTTTCCCTGTTCCAGCTGGACCAATTCCAAAGTTAATATCATGAGTTTGTATGGATCTAACATAACGTTGTTGATTTATTCCCCTTGGCTTTATGGTGCCTTTTTTTGTTCGAATAACCGAATAGTTATCGATGTCGGTGACTGATTGATGAGGGTCTTGTGGTTGATCCATAGGAATTTTCTTCTCAAATTGTCTTAGACAAAGGTGCACTTCCTCTAGAGTGATATCTCTGTAGTGCGCTGTTTCTTGATATAAGTCGTATAAAGTGTTGATAGCAAACTGGGATTTGTGAGGGTCACCAAAAGCTGTAAAAAAATTGTCTCTAGACCGAATTTCGATCTTCAATCTGCTTTCGATGAGGCGAATATTATCTTCAAACTGGCCACGAAGAGAGGCTAATCTTTTAACGTCATTTGGTTCTAGCGTAATGGAAAACTCAGATGGCTGTTTTTGAGATTGTTTCAAGAGGAGAAAGAGAACCCTAGGTTGTTATTTGGAAGGCTAGCATAGCTTGATTTTATCATCTCAGTAAACCTTTTTGCTTCTGAAGGAGTGATTAGCGAACAGAAATTTTTATTATCTGTCTTACAGTCAAGACGATACTGTTGGATTATTTAACAATTAAAATTTACTTGAATATGCTATTATCTCAACACAATTATTACTCAACAACTAAGTGATTTTTTATGGCCGCTGATCCTATTTATCGAATTACATTTTTTAACCAAGGTCAGGTATATGAAATTTATGCAAAGCATGTTTTTCAAAGTGATCTCTGGGGCTTTTTGGAGGTTGAAGAGTTTCTGTTTGGTGAACGATCACAGATGATCGTTGATCCTGCAGAAGAGAAATTAAAAAATGAGTTCTCTGCAATTAAAAGAAGTTTTATTCCAATGCAGTCGATTGTGCGCATCGATGAAGTTGAGAAAGAGGGTGCTGGGAAGATCACTGAAGCGGACGGAGGAAATGTCAGGCCTTTCCCTTTCTCCTCCATGGTAGGTGGGAAGCCGCTGGCTGAATAGACCTCAGCTCATATCTAAATGAGGTGATAATGTAAGGGTTTATGTTGCCTGTAGTAAAAAAGGGTTTTTTGGTATAAACGAAAAAGGTTAGGGGGCCCACCAAGATGTCGATATCAAATACTAAGTTGCTTCCTTTCGAGTTTGCTCGAAGTAATGGTATTTTGGTGCGCGAGATTGAGGGAGACCTTGTTTTATCTCCAGATGCAAGTCGTTCAGCAATCACTGAAGTAAGTCGCATTAATTCAAAGTTTGCTACTGTAACCAGAGTAGGCAAAGAAGATTTCGACAAAATGTTATCTTCTTTATATAGCGGGAGGAAAAATTCCTCAGAATCGGTGATGGAAGATATAAAAGATTTCGTTGATATGGAATCAGCCGCAGCGGATCTTGAAGAGACAAGTGATTTGTTAGATTCTGAGGACGATGCTCCGATCATACGCTTGTTAAACGCAATCTTGGCTGAATCCCTCAAAGAAAATGCCTCTGATATTCACATAGAGCCCTATGAAAAGGAATCTTTGGTGAGATTTAGGTTGGATGGAGTACTGAGTACTGTTTTGAAGCCGTCCTCGCAAATCACCCCGTTGCTTATTTCTCGAATCAAAGTAATGTCAAAGCTTGATATCGCTGAGAAGCGGCTTCCACAAGATGGCCGAATGACTGTAAAACTTGGTGGACGAAGTATTGATCTTCGGATATCTACCATGCCATCCAGTCACGGAGAGAGAGTTGTTATGCGTCTTTTAGACAAAGATGCTGGAAAACTTCAAGTGGATGACCTTGGAATGCCATCAGAAACATCAGCTCAATTAGATGATTTAATTCGTCGCCCCCATGGAATAATTCTTGTCACTGGGCCAACTGGCTCAGGTAAAACAACGACCCTTTATGCTGGACTCCAGCAAATGGATCGTCAGGGTCGAAATATAATGACTGTCGAAGATCCTGTAGAATATGATCTACCTGGAATTAGCCAGACTCAAATAAATCTGCGCGCTGGAATGACCTTTGCTAGAGGATTGAAAGCAATCTTAAGACAAGATCCGGATGTGATTTTGATAGGTGAGATTAGAGATGGTGAGACAGCAGAGATAGCAACGCAGTCCAGTTTAACTGGCCATTTAGTTCTCTCTACTTTACATACAAATACAGCTGCTGGAGCGATTACTCGTTTGCAGGACCTTGGTGTGGATAGCTTTTTATTAGCATCTACGATCAGAGGTATCTTGTCACAACGCTTGCTAAGAAAATTGTGTCCTCACTGTAAACGACCCTCTGAACCAAACGAGTTCAATCGTGGGTTATTGAAGTTAAAGCCCGGACAAAAAGTATTTGAAGCTAATGGCTGTGAAAAATGTAACAGCACAGGTTATGCTGGACGTCAGGCTTTGTTTGAGTTAGTTACTGTTGATTCATCTTTGCAGACACTGATTCATGAAAATGCTGGAGAGATAGAATTAGAGGCTAAAATTCGAGAGCAGGTTCCAAGTATCCGTGAGGCCGGATTTGGTTTAGTTAGAGATGGTTTAACTACAATCGAGGAAGTTCTTCGAGTGACGAGCGTATAATTAGCGATGCCAGCTTTTGACTACTCAGCATACAATGTTTCAGGTAAATTGGTTAGTGGGGTCATTTCTGCAGACTCTGAGCGTCAGGCTCGCCGATTATTAAAAGATAAGAAACTTATACCCTCTGCGTTAAGCGAGGTTGGTCAAAAGTCCTACCATAAGGGCTCTAAACTCGGTCGGAAGGCTCGGGTAGATAATCTCGATTTATCCTTATTACTCCATCAACAAGCTATTCTGATTCAATCTGGTCTGCCTCTGGAAGAGTCATTACGTATGACAATTGAGCAGGCTGAGACCGATAAGCAGAGGAGATTAGTTGAGAGTTGGCGAAGTGAAATTACCGAGGGGCGAAGTTTTTCAGAGGCTCTACGGCGATCTCCCTATCAGATTCCTGAGAGTATTGTGGCAGGAGTAGGGGTCGGTGAAGAGACAGGCCATCTTCATAAGATATTGTTACGTTTATCTGAGGAGCTGGAGACGAGTGCCGAGAATCGAAAAACAGTAACCAGGGCACTCATCTACCCAGTAACTCTTGTAAGTGTTTCGATTGTCATGGTGTCTGTGATGATGGTCTGGGTAGTACCCAAGATAACAGCGGTATTTGCCAGCTCTAACCGAGAATTACCCTGGATAACTGAAGTTGTCGTAGGTATCAGTAATTTCACTCAAAGTTATGGTTTATATGTGCTGGTATTTGTGGTGATCGCTTCTCTGGCTTTCCGGCAGGCTATGAAAAATGCGAAGTTAAAAATGCAGTGGCACGAACTTATTTTGAGCATGCCAGGGATGGGGCGCTGGGTCCGTATGGCGGATATTTCGGATTGGTCGAGAAATCTAGGAGTTCTACTTAACAGCGGAGTCCCAGCCCTAGCAGCGTTAAAAATTTCGTCAGCTGTTGTAAATAACTGTGCCCTGCAGGACAAATTTAATGCTGTGACAGAGGCAATGCGTCAGGGAGCAAGTCTCCATAAGGCGTTGGAAGATAATTTAGATGGTAGCGGTTTCCTCGTCCATATGGTGGGCAGTGGAGAGGCTTCCAGTGAGTTAGATAAAATGCTCTTAAGGGTCGCTGAATATTACTCAGCTCGGTTGAAAAATGCGGTTGAAGTTTTTCTGAAGCTATTAAATCCTATACTGATATTGATAATGGGTGCAATGATTCTCGGAATTGTGGCGGCTATTATGTTGCCGATAATGGATATGAATAATACGATATAGATAAAGTTTTTGCAGAGGATATGATATGAGTGTAAAGAACAAACAAGCTGGATTCACACTAATAGAGATGATGATTGTAGTCGCTATTATGGCTATTATGAGTGCGATGTTGGCTCCTACCCTATTTAATCAGGTATCAAAAGCCGAAAAATCTCGGACCGCTTCAGACATTAGACAGATAGAGAGCGCATTGAAATTCTATCGTCTTGATAATTACCGTTATCCGTCTCAGTCCGAGGGGCTGGAGGCATTAGTTTCGGCTCCATCAGGCTCTGGTGCTGGAAGTTGGAACGGACCATATTTGGAGTCGGTGCCCAAAGATGCTTGGAAAGAGCCATATAAATATGCTAATCCTGGTACTCATGGAAAGCCAGTAGAAGTTTTTACACTGGGCGCTGATAGAACTATCGGAGGAACTGACTCTAATGCCGATTGGGGTAATTGGAACGTGAATGACTGAGGGTGAGTTTTAAGGAGAAAGTATCCTTCGATCAAGAATTGGCTATGAATAATTCCAGGGGTTTCACTCTTATTGAGCTATTGGTGACAGTCGCTATCCTTGTCATTTTGCTACTAATAAGTATTGTATCTGTGAATCAATCATCTGAACGGCGGTATCCAGCCGAGGCCGAAAAGATGTTGATCTGGTTGCAGCAAATTTCTCAACGTTCAATGCTTGAGGGTGCGGCTTACGGAATTGTAGCGAAGATTGATGAAAATACTGAGGCTACTTTTGCACTTCATCCAGTAATTTACTATCGAAAACGTTGGGTTGAAGTTACTTCCTTTGAACCCTTTATTATTCAGCACAATGGTTTGGTTAATTGGAATATGGAATCTGAAGAGGAAGAGTTTTTACCTCAGACCTCTGTTTCGCCGCCGACTTTTGATAAAAATAGCGCAATACTTGATACACAGGAAGACTTTCTGTTGCCAGAATTGGCATTCTTGCCTGATGGTTATACGGAGCCCGCCGGTGAAATACAGTTATTTTTTGAGTCCTATAATGCCTCATTCAACTTTTGGTGGGATATGAATGAATCCGCCATAGTAATGGAGCGTCGTGAGTTATGAAGGTGTCCTCAATCAACCGGGGATTCACTTTGATTGAAGTGGTTGTAGCCTTGTTTATTCTGAGCTTGGTGTTAAGCAGCGCCATATTCTCAGTTCATCAATATGCTGATGAGCGTGTCCTCATTAGAGATCGTTTTTTAGCTAACCAAGTCGCTTGGAATCATTTGATGGAGCGTTATCAACATTCCAAAAAGTGGTCTCCCAAAAGACTTGCAACAGGATTTAAAACCAAAGGAGTGGATGAGCAGGGTGGTCAAAGTTGGCAGTGGGAAATGAAAATAGAAAAAGCCAATGGCCAAGATATTTATCGTTATGAAGTAGAAGTGGGTTCGGTAGAAAGCGATAGCTCTAAATCTTCACTTGTGGTTTATCTAGTGGGTAAATAACAGATGTATAAAGTTAATGGTCAGAACGTAAACGGCTTTACTTTGATTGAGGCTATCGTTTCCTTATTTCTACTATCTATTTTGTCAATAATGTCATATCAGGCTGTAGAGGTTGTGACTGGCGTAAACGAAAGAAGTCGAAATGGAGTTGAAGATGAGGCAAAACTGCAGCGGGCTTGGCAAGTTATTGGTCGCGATATCTTACACATGAGACCACGGACTTTTCATGATGGTTTAGATGGTATTGAGGCGGCATACTTTACTAATCCGAGTGACTTTGGACTTCGTTTGAGCCGTGGAGGTGGACCTATGGTCCGATCTAATCCCACTGGAATGAGGCGAATTGATTATCGAATTGATGAAGATAATCAACTAATAAGAACGTCTTGGGCAATTACGGAGTCACCAAGACAGAGTGATGGAACACGATTGATTCTTCTAAATAATGTTAAAGATATTAAGTTACTTCATGTCGATAAAGATGGCGAATATTCAATTGATTGGCCTCCGAAAAACATAAGCAAAACTGAGAAAAAAACGCTACCCAGGATGGTTAATATGACAATTATTACTGAGGATGACGTTGAGACTTCACGATTATTTCCAGGGGTAGTTCGTGATTAGTGCTGACTACTCGAAGCAAAAAGGCGTTGCCCTTTTAGCAGTCATGATTTTGGTGCTTGCTGTAACCATGATCTTGGCTAATATATTCTATCGACATCAGATTGATGTCTCTCAAGCAGCAGTCTCCTTGCATACAGATCAGGCTCTTCTTATCGCACTGAGCGGGGAGGGTTGGGCTCAAGAGTTACTGATTGAGGATGGCAAGCAGAGTCAGGGATCGCCTGTGGATCACTATGGAGAGATATGGGCCCAGGCTATGCCACTATTTCCTGTAGAGGGCGGCACTTTAACCGGCTGCATTAGTGATCTTCAGAGTCGGATTAATTTAAATAACTTTAGCAGGTATGCGGTAGGCAATCAGCTGCAGGATGAGATGAATAAGGCAGACCAAAATGGTTTTGCCAAGACTTGGTTAAATTTATTGGAGTTATTACAAATTCCAAGCAGTCCAGCAAAGGTCGCAACAATCACTGATTGGATTGATCCTGATGATAATATCCTCTCAAGCTGGGGTGCTGAACAACCCGACTATGAGAGCTATGATCCTCCCCGCAGAGTCGCGAACCAACCTATGACAGATGTAACAGAGTTGGCAGCGGTATCTGGCTATACAGTGCAAGAGGTGCAGATGTTAATGCCCTGGATTACCGCGCTCCCCGGAGCAGGGACGTCTCAACTGGGTGCCAGCGCCACCACACCAATCAATATTAATACGGCATCCGAAGAGATACTTTTGGCTCTGGGAGGTTTTTATGGGCAGCAGTTTGTTGATACTGTAGCTCAGGGCAGGCCTTTCAGTAACATTGATGCACTGTATGACAATTTAAATACTAACCTTGGTCTCTGGGATGTCTCTGGCGCGACGGGGGTGGGCAATGGAATTGGGAGGGCTAACAAGATTTGGCCAACCGATTTAATTAACGTCTGGTCCAGTTACTTTAGAGTTTACCTAAAAGCAGAAATTGGGGAGGCGGAAATTGAAGTTACCAGTATAATGCACCGAGCAGTAGGAAATTTAAATGTTATTTCCCGAGATATCTCGTTGGTGCCGGCGGTTCTACCGACTAAAAATGAATTGTCAGAGGTTGAAAAATTGTTTGCTAAAAGTGGAAATGAAATTGAAGCAGATGATCGATATGATGCTGACAGCGCTATTGTTCAGCCTGCCTGTCTAATGATGGAGACGTAATTGAAATGCTTATTGATCATCTCCATTGTCTTGACCGACGATTAATTGATCTATCAGACCCATTGAAATCTGATGCTGGGCGCGCTATTGATCTAATCCAATTATGGGTACCTACCGAGCGTATCAGCCTTCACTTGGTCGATATTCCATCGGCACCTGAAAGGAAATGGCCTGATCTACTCCCTTGGATGCTTGAAGATAAAGTATTGCAACCGGTAGAGGAAATGCATTTCGTTGTTGCTGGACGAACGGATTTGCAACTTCAGGTAATGGCGGTCAGCAGGCAGGATATGTATGAATGGATACGCATTGCTGAAAATATCGGTGTTTCCCCTTTAGCGATGGCACCAGACTTTATGGCGCTTCCCAGTGAACCTGGTATTTTAAGTGTTGGTTGGAGAGAGGGAATGTTGTTAGTCAGAGAATCCAACATTATTGGATTCTCTGCTCATCCAGATGTTGGTTGGTCTTTGGTAGATTCAATAATCGAAAGTTCAGAGGTAGCGCCTCGTATAAGTATTTCAATCTCTGATGTGGATATGGTCCCTGCGCACTTGCGTATTGAGTCAAATATAAATAATTCAGAGTTAGACTGGCAGTTTAGCCAGTTCCCCACCGTTAACTTGATGTCAGGTGACTTTAAACCAAAAATAAAGACCAGGACGTGGTCTTTCTGGTGGCCTGTTGCTGTATCAACGATTTTTATGCTGGGAGTTTTAGTTACTTATCTGCAGACTTCAATAAGTGCTTTGCAGGATGAGGTTGATGCTCACAAGAAGGTTTATTTAACTAACTATAGTCAAATTTTTCCAGGACCTAAGCCTCAAATAAATTTCCTTAGAATGGAAGTTGAAAACAGAGTTGATCAGCTGTTTCAGCAGAAACAGAGTCTTCGGGCCGCGCCAATGGAAGCGATGATATCACTCGGCCCCATAATGACCGAGTGCCAATGTGATCTAGTCAGCCTGAATGTTGATGATGAAGGTATTGAGTTAAAGGTTACTAATGGAAAGAAATTGATTTCAAAATCGCTTAATGTGCCAGGTTATCAAGTGAGTCTAAAACAGGCTCAAAGTTCTGAAGAGGACGCTTTAATATTGTCTATGTCACCAGTTTCTGGGAGAGGGAAGTAATGGCGAAGATCTTCATGAAGGTTACCGATCGCTTTAGGCAATTGCAGTCGCGAGAGCGGAAGCTGATAATCTTGAGTATTCCCTTACTTGCACTAACAACTATTGTTGCAATTCTAGCGCCATTGATTGATCAGCGGGCTAGTTTATCTGATGAGTTAGTCGCTCTAAATACTGATATGGTTTGGCTAGTTGAGCAACGCGAGGTAGTCCAAAGGTTAAATAGTGGCTGTGCTAGCAGGGACATTATGGATGGATCAAGTCGTGAAAAGCTCAATAAATTATCCAGGCGAAATCAAATTCGATTGGAATCTGTTACCAATTCTAGCGGCTTGATAAAAGTATCGTTTAGTGGTTCTGATGCAAATCGATCTTTGCAGATGGCCCATCAAATCGCTTGTTCTGGATTTAAGATTGAATCTTTCTCTTTAGCACGTCTTTCTTCCAGTGAATTAAAGGGTTCGATGGAGGTTGCTGTTAGTGAAAGTTAATACTAGTGATCCTCAAATTTTGATAAGGCTGACTTCTACAGTGGTAATGAGTTTCGTGGCAGCCTGCCTATTAATCATGACTGTTCTTAAATCTACCGAGGATGTTTCTCCTCCCAAAGCTATGGAGAGATTGGGTTATGGAAAGGTCCAACAATGGGAATGGTTTGGTGGTAAGAAAGTTGTCCCTGTTGTCAAAGTAGTCCAACAAAATCAAAAGTTACAGGATGTAAAGATTGATGCAGATCTCCTAGGAGTAATGATATCTGGGAATGATTCGTCAGCTACGATTAAGTTTAAAGGGCGTCCGGAACAGGTGTTTCAACAAGGAGACAAATTAAATAGTAATTTAGAGCTTATTGAAATCCAACCATTCCGAGTTATTGTCACTGAAAATGGTATAAAAAAGCAGCTGATGATGAAAAAGCCCGATGTAATTATTCAGTCTGAACCCATTACAACTGTAAGAGCGGAGAGTAGCTCACAAGGGTTCGCTCTGGCCAATATGTTTGGAGCAGTCCCTGTCAACATTGCAGGAGGCAAAGGATTTAAAATTAATAACCTCTCATCCAATGTAAAAGCATTAGCAGACATAAGGGATGGCGATGTTGTGGTGCAGGTAGATGGTTTATCGGTACAAGATTTAATGTCTAATCCAATGAAAATGATGACCCTTAGTAAGGCAAATAGCGTTCCAGTCACCGTCATGCGAAATGGACGCCAAGAAATTATTTATGTCAATGCGGCCAGTCTGTCGGCTAAAATGTTACCAACTTTGGGATTTAACCCCTAATATGAAATTTATGACCTCAAAATCGGAAATATCGATGGATGTTAAGCTAGAGAATAAACTCAGTCAAAAAAGCTATTGGACTAAATTTAGCATAGCATTTTGCCTAATTTGGTCTCTTTCATTTAAGCCTTTTGCCGCAGAGACAGTCCAAATAAACTTTCGCGACGCGGATATTCGAAGTGTTATTGAAAGTGTAGCTGAAATAACGGGGAAATCTTTCGTCCTTGATGCAAGGGTTAAGGGTAAAGTTACTATTATCTCTCCTGGTCCAATTGATTCTTCATTACTTTATCAAGCGATCATCTCAGCCATACAAGTCAACGGATATCAGGCTGTTGAAGATGGGGCCGTGACAAGAATTCTCCCTATCAATAGCTCTTATCAGTTTGCAGGTGGAGACGGAGATAATGCTTTAATCACAGAAATTATAAAAATTAATCATGTGCAGGCAGCAACTCTTGTGCCAGTGATTAAACCCTTTTTAAGCAATGGAGCTCGGATGTTTGCCTTTGCTCAGAGTAATTACTTGGTGATAGCAGATATTCAAAGTAACGTGAAATCTGCTAAACGCATCATAGAAAAAATGGATGATCCTGATCAGAATTCAGTTGAGGTGATTAACTTAAAGTATATCTCTGCAGGAGAGGCGGTCCATATAGCCGGTCAGTTGAAACAACTTCAAAAACAAGAGCTGTCTTTGGTAGAAGATGGTTTGAATAATAGAGTCATTGTTAGTGGTCCAAGTATTGCGCGAACATCGTTTAAAAATATGCTTAAACGTTTAGATCTTCCTTCTACAAAAAAGGGTAACGTGGAAGTGATTTATCTGGATTATTCCAGAGCAGCTGAGATCAAGCCAATTATAGATGGATTACTAGGATCTGATGTATTTCTGAGACTTGCAGGAGAATCGGGCGGAGATGCAAAAGGTAAAACTGCGTATAAGGTAGAGATAGATGAACTAAACAATGCATTGGTTGTTGCGGCACCTTCTTCTCTCATCAGAGAAATTCAAAATGTAGTAGCAAAACTAGATCGAGCCCGTCCTCAGGTTCTAATTGAGGCAGTGATTGCCGAATTATCAGAGCAGCAGGCTAGAGATCTCAGCTCTCAAATAGTAGTTACAGGGAGAGATCGTGGTGGTTATTTGAGCAATTTTGATGGCGTTCTGGCTAGTCTATTGGGTACTGCTTTGGGAAGTGGTGATTCGAGTAATGTGAGCACATCGCAGATTGCTTCAGCATTGCCGAAATCTGTTATTGGTGCCGTGGGTGATTTTGACAGTGAGTCAGATCGTGGTATTGGTCTCCTTATTCAGGCCCTCGAGTCTGATGGCCGTACTAAAATCCTTTCTACTCCATCGGTAGTCACCCTCGATAATGAGGAGGCGTCCCTAACAGTTGGTGAGGAGGTGCCTTTCCCCACCGGCAGCTACGCAAATACTAATAACTCTAACAGCGTAAATCCCTTCACAACAGTTAATCGTGAAGAGGTTGGTGTTATGCTCAAGGTCAAGCCACAAATTAGCAAGGGCGATGCAGTTCGATTGGAAATCGAACAGGAATCTTCAGCGGTAAAGACTGGGACTGCAGATTCACAATTGGGTGCAACCACCACAAAAAGTACTATGCAAACCAATGTTATGATTCAGGATGGAGAAATTCTTATTTTGGGCGGCTTGATTGAAGGAACCTCTGGAAATAGCGCATCAAAGGTCCCTCTCTTGGGAGATATTCCGTTTCTTGGCAATTTATTCAAGTCATCTACGAAAGATGATAGAAAAAAAGTCTTGATGATGTTCATTCGTCCAACGATTATTCGTTCGGCCGAAGATGCCAAGACACTTTCAAAGAGTAAATTTGATCATCTAATTACTCGAGACTTTGAAGATGATGAAGAGGGTGCAGTTACCAAACAGATTAGAGAATTTATCAATCAGGGTAAGGCTAACAGCGATTCAGAGTGATGGCTGCCAATGAGTATTTATTTGCAGCACTTTGCCCTCCAGCAAGAGCCTTTCTCGATTGTTCCCGATCCTGGGTTTCTATATCCAAGCCATCAACATCGCCAAGCAGTAGCCCATCTCAAATATGGACTCGACCGAGAGGGTGGTTTTATCCTTCTCACAGGGGAAGTTGGTACAGGGAAAACTACTCTCACTCGAACCATGCTGCAGCGTATCCCCGCCCACGTAAGGGTAGCTTACGTACTAAATAGCAAGCTCAATGAAACTGATTTGTTGGCCAGCATTTGTGATGAATTGGAGATTAGCCTCCCAAAAGCAGTTGATCTTTCCTTCTCAAAGATATGTATTGACGCACTCAATCACAATTTACTTGAAAGTCATGCCGAAGGTAAGAAAACTCTCATTGTTATTGAGGAAGCACAAAACCTCAGTGATGAGGTCTTGGAGACACTTAGATTATTAAGTAATCTAGAGACCAATACCCATAAATTACTACATATTTTGTTAGTGGGTCAGCCCGAACTCGTTGAGATACTTAGCAAACAGAACTTGCGTCAGTTGAATCAACGGGTTGTCTCACGATTTCATCTCTTACCCCTCGATAAGGCAGAAGTTTCTAATTACATTAACCACCGGCTTCATCATGCTGGGGCATCTGGTGCTTTGTTTGATGCTAAAAGTATCAATATCATTTATAGATTAACAAAGGGAGTACCTAGGCTGATCAATTTGATTTGTCATCAAGCTCTATTAGCAGCGTATTCCCTAGGTTTAAAATCTATATCAGCAAGCCTAGTCAGGGATGCTGCGATTGAGATTCTGGAGGGTTTAGAAACTTCTCCATCTAATAGAAAGCGTATTTTGATCTTGCTCTTAATAGGCTTTTTAGTTGCTGCGATCTTCACCATTACGTCGCTAAAACATCCTTTCTCAGATCATATAAATTTATATTTTTCTAAATCCGAAATCGAAAATTCCACCAAAGATGTCATTTTGAGAGATAGTCAGGGCCCCGTCGAGTCGATCCCAAATAACACTATTATTGAGCAATTTAATCCTATTCAGATTGATGCTGAAGGCAACTCTGGTAATTTATTAGTTACCAGCGATATAAAGGAAGTGAAACTACTTAAGCCTTTTGATAGCCTTTTAGAATTGTGGGGTCTAAGATCATCTGAAATCTATACTTTTGATGAGTTCTCGGCGTTTGCTCTAGATTCAGGATTGAGAGTCGAGCGTATTGGCGATGGGACAATAAATAACTTAGTCACTATCGATCGTCCAGGATTAGCTCTTATCAAAACAGATGTTGGAATTTCGAGAAGTCGGCTTGTAATAGGGATCGAAAAAGGCATAGTCAGCCTGATTGTTAATGGTGAAGTTCAGAACTTTGATTATGAAACATTCACCAATTTGTGGTCAGGTAGCTTTGTTTATCTTTGGAGGCCGCCGCCCGCATTCGAAATTCTTCAAGTAGATGATGTTAATCAAGCCGCTATTATTTGGTTACAAGATAAGCTCAGTTTGGTTAATGTTAGTGAGAGCCGATTGATTACAGGGGGACGGTATACGGCGGAGGTACAAGCACAAATTATGCAGTTCCAAAATCAACAGAATATTCTTTCCGATGGTATTGTGGGCCGTCAGACTCTTATGCGTTTAAATCAGATTACAGATCAAAATATCCCTACTTTAGGAATCAATGGTAGCTAAATGTCCTATATTCTTGATGCCCTAAAGAAAGCTGAGCGAGATAGGCTCCGCGATGATCCCCAGAGACTGGACGATTTTACTAGTGCTGCATGGGACCCCTATCAACCAATTAAAACAAAAAAATCAGCTTCTAAAGCTATGGTTGTTTTGGTAATTATTGCCACTTGTTTGTTATTTGCTTTCTATAGCACTGGAGGGTTTAGATTATTCCATTCGCAGGATAAAACAACTGATGACTTAAGTTTGGATTTGAGTATCGATAAACAAAAAACAACTGAGAAAATTCAAGTGGAAGCTGAACGATCGTCTGAACCTCCAGTTGAAATTGAAGTGGAGGCTAATCAAGTAGTTTTGGAGCCTGACTTTGTTATAGCTGGGCATATGTTTATCAAGCAAGCCTCATCCTCTAACAGATTATTTATTGGAGATAGTAGTTATAAAGCGGGCGACATGTTGGATACTAATTGGATGCTGATCGCTATAAACGCAGATAATTTTGTTGTTCAGGCGCAAACAAGAGTTGAAATTATTGCATATCGCTAGTCTGCAAAAACTTCAAGTTGAGAAATTTTTCCTCGATTAAATCGCTTGATTCTTCGATAGGGAAAAACATCTACCACAAAGCCATCGCGTATTTGCGTTTGCAAACCAGTCCAGAAATCAACATCGTAGAGTTCGCTATGTATTTCTTCGAACATTTTTCTAGCCTTTATATTACCCGAGAAAAATAATCTGAATTCCTCAGGAAAGATATCGTCAGGGCCAACGGTATACCAAGTGCCAGACTGCATTTCTTCCTGTTCGGTTCTTGGTTGAGGAATATGACGAAAATTGCAATCAGTGAGGGTTGCAATTTCATCGTAGTCATAGAACACCACTCGGCCATGACGAGTTACACCAAAGTTTTTTAGAGGCATATCTCCTGGAAATATATTTGCAGCAGCAAGTTGCTTGATACAGTTCCCGTATTCCTCCATTGCATTTCTAATTTCTGAGTCATCAGCGCGCTCTAAAAATATATTTAGAGGCGTCATATAGCGTTCGGTATAGAGATGTCGGATTAGGATACCTTCATCTCGAATTTCTACTTGAGAGGGTGCTACCCTGAGTAACTCTTGCAGTAAATCATCCGAGAATCTGTCTAATGGAAAGATCAGATTATCAAACTCTTGAGTATCAGCCATACGACCAATGCGATCATAACGAGACACCAAGCGATATTTTTCTCTAACAATTTCATGCGTGACTTCTTTAGGCGGAGCAAATTTATCTTTGATAATTTTAAAAACAATATTGTATGACGGCAGGGTGAAAACAGACATCACCATACCTTTTATCCCAGGTGCAACGATGAATTGATCATCAGAGTTATCAAGATGGCCTACTAGTTGCCTATAAAATTCAGTTTTTGCATGCTTAGGAAATCCAAGTGAATTATAAATTTCATAATCTAACTTATTGGGCATCAAGTTTTTTAAAAAGTGCGCATATTGATAAGGAAGTGGAGCATCTACCATGAAGTGGTTCCTGGTAAAGCTGAAAACCACACTCAGTTCATCTCCATTAAATAGCGCAGTGTCGACATAGAGTCCGCCATCCTCTGTATTTAGAATAACTAAAGCCATCGGAAATGTTTGGTCTCTATCAACAACTCTGCCGACCATATAGGCTGCCTTGCTGCGGTAAAAGGTAGATTCTAAAAGATCAAACTTAACATCTTTTGGGGAGCTTTTAATTTGAGGCGCAATTTCTTTATTAAACACTTCCATTACACAATCTAAGTCCAGCGACAGATCTTCCATGGGTAAGGAAAACTCAGCCTCCTCCAAGATACGCTTAAAAGTATCACGAAAATTTTCTCCCTCATAGCGCACATAGATACTGTACTCAGCCTCTGGAGCCTCAATTAGCTGAGATGAAATAACATAAACAATATCGTCACTGATCTTGTCATGATCATGAATATCACTGAAAACAGAATTGAAAAATGTCTCAGCAATTTCAAAGTTGGGGAAATTAAAAACTAATTGGGTATACGCTTTTTTAGCTTCACGCCAAAGTAGTAAATTCTCAAGATCTTTGTTAGTCACAATTCCAAGATATTTTACGGTTTGAGCAACTTTATCTTTATAGAGTTCAAGTCTATCCACATTGGCATCTCTGACTCCTCGCCAGTCAGCCTTCTCAAAACGAGCTTTCGCAGTAAGTGTTGAATTCAAATAGTCTGCAAAATAGCTTCTAAAACCATTTAAAATGGTCTTAGCCATGCGACGGGCAGTGGAGTTATGAATTAGTGGTTGCAGTGCCATATATAACTAGTTCAGTAGCTCTTTTAAATGCTGAATCTGCTGTTGATTGTGTTTCTTAGATGCTGGAAGGGCTTCAAGTTCAGGTGTCTCATTTGAAGCTTCAACTGCAAACTTCTCCCCCATTAGAATTCGATCACAATACTGTTGATAAATATCACTAAAAATAGGCAGCACCTTAGACTCTGTTTCATTTGCTAAGAGGTGCCAACTTACATCTCTTCCAGCAAGATAAACTATTGGATGAGACCAGTGCTGTTCAGTTTTAGGGCTAGGCAAGTTACACGCCTCCTGATAGGCCTTCCTGATTGTGGGGATATTAGGAGGCATTCCTACGTGACGGCAAGCATTAAGCATTTTGTTTAGTGTTGGTAAATAGTCGCTCTCAGCAATTATCTTTTCCGCCGCATTACAAATTGTGAGTGGAGAAAAATGCTTTAACTTCTTACACCAAAGATTCTTTGCTAAATCTTCAGAATTTGTTGTATCACCGAAGGCGCTATAGTATTGATTGTGATAATTGACCTGAAACAGAGCAAAAGTCTGGTTAATAGCATCTATCATTTCAGGCGATGTTTTGGGCTCTTTATGATGCCCAGCTGCGGTCGGAGAGCTTTTCGATGATGCTGCGATCTCTGATGCGACCTTTTGAATGTCTTTGCTGTTTGCCATTTGAATTTTCCATGACTAGTTTACTTTGATATGCCCACTGGCGTTTTACATATTGCAAGAATTTGGTGCTCCAAGAGCACTGAGCTGAACCATTCTCTTGCCAATATAGAATAAATTCTGGAAGGGTTTTTTCAGCAAAAGGACGACCAATATTGGCCATCTGCAAAACGTCGTATACCGCTTCTTTTGGCCTCCACTGAGCATTAATGATTTTAGGCATGGTATCTTGGTCCATTATTCCAGTGAAAAACTGCCACTGGCGTCTAACATGATGAATAAATTTCGAATCCCATGTACTTGAAACGTCACCTCGATCTCGCCAATACAGGATAAATTCTGGGATGGCATCTTCCACAAAGTTTTTATTAATACCACCTTTTATTGTAAGTATATCTAATGCATCACTAGATGGTTGCCACTGATCTGTGACAGAGATCTCTTTACGTCTCCGATTATTTAGCGTCTCCTCCTGCTGCCATTGACGCCAAACTTCCTTAATAAATTTTGATTCCCAACTGTGACGAGGAACATTTCGCTCGTTCCAGTAAGCCACAAACTGAGGAATTTGTTGAAGTGCGAATTCTTTAGTAACACCAAGTTGAGATAACTGCCTGAGGGCATCTTGACTAGGCTGCCAATTCACGCCAATTGTTTTTGCAGAGTTTGGCTTTGTAGTAGAGACAGTTTTACTAAAAGCATTCTGGTTGGCTAAACTTCTCGGCTCAATTTTAGTTCTTTCGTTGAAAGCGAAGCGAAAATCTTGGTTTGAAGAAAAAGGACCACCGCCTATTAAAAGCAGCCCCTTCTCATGTAGGCTTGATGAATATCGTCTAATATCTTCTTCCTCCCAAAATGGAGTAAGAGACAGTATCCTCTGAGAAGATACAGTGGTCCAGTCATAGCCATTACTACTTACCGCTGTGCTATGTGACACACACTCTTGAAGTAAGTGCAATAATATTGCCTCCTCAAGACCAATTGTGGAAGCAAGAGTTGGAGAGATGACTAATGGTTTTTCTGGGATTACTGACATACTAATACTCTATCAGAAACCTAGAGGATGAACGAGATAAAGATAGATTTACCTAGACTTATCATTTAAAAGATAACATCGATCAGACTGATGTTAGTATTGTGGTCAGCAATTTAAATCGGTATTTAGCTCTTTTATTTAAGATACATGAGGGTAAGTCAATGGGGCCACTGGCAGGAATTAAAGTTATTGAAATGAAAGGTATTGGGCCAGGACCATATGGAGGGCAAATTTTGGCTGATCTTGGTGCAGAAGTCATAGTAGTTGAGAGGGCATCTAGGCCAAATTCCATTGCTCCGCCCTCCAATAGTGACGTTAATTCACGCGGGAAAAGAAGTATTGCGTTAGATTTAAAAAATCCAATGGGAATTGAAACGCTGCTCAAACTAGTAGAGAAGGCTGATGTAATTTTTGAAGGAAATCGTCCTGGTGTTGCTGAACGTCTGGGCTTTGGACCAGATATATGCTTAAAGAGAAATCCTGCAATAGTCTATGGTCGAATGACCGGGTGGGGTCAAACAGGGCCATTGGCTAACTCAGCAGGCCATGACTACAACTACATTTCCATAACGGGAGCTGCCGCAGCAATTGGTACTAAAAACCAGCCAATTCTCCCGTTGAATTTGGTGGGAGACTATGCCGGAGGGAGTATGTTCTTGGTCATTGGTATTCTCTCGGCATTACTCGAAGTAAAGGTCTCTGGCAAAGGCCAAGTGATTGATAGTGCCATTACTGATGGGTCTGCCCATCTAATGAGCATGTTGTACACGTTTAGTAAGGCAGGATTATGGCGTAATGTAAGAGAGAGTAATCTGCTCGATGGAGGCGCTCCTTATTATCGTCCATATGAAACTGCTGATGGTAAGCATGTCTCCGTTGGCGCCATAGAGTCTAAATTTTTTGCACAACTAATTACTCTGTTGGGCCTTTCTAAAGAATTTATTGAGGATCAAAATAATTTTGAAAGGTGGCCGGAGATGCGTTTAGCTCTTGAGGCAACATTCAAAACTAAAACGCGCGATCAGTGGGTCGAAATTTTCGAAGGCACTGATGCATGTGTTATGGGCATCATTGATTTTACTGAGGCAGTCGAGCACCCTCATAATAAAGCAAGAAATACTTACATTAAGATCAATGGGCAAAGCCAGCCGGCACCAGCGCCTAAATTCAGTCGAACGAGTTGTGATATACCATCTGCTCCGCCAGCTGAGGGAGCTGATACTAAGGCGGTTCTGTCCGATTGGGGGTTTGATCAGAATTCCATTGATGACCTTGAGAAAAATATCGTTTTTAACTGACAAACCGGTTAAAAATACCTTATACTGTATAAAAAACCAGTAATTTAAAAGTATAAAAATATAGGTTAATGAGTCACGTGGCAACTAAAACGAAGGTAGCTTTTGTCTGTAATAATTGTGGTGCTGATTACAGGAAATGGCAGGGCCAATGTTCCGAATGCAATGCTTGGAATTCTCTCTCAGAAGTACGCTTGGGTAATGCTTCTCGGGGTACAATTTTGAGGCCAGGTTTTGCTGGTGATGTTGATAGTGCTGTAAAGACCCTAGCTAATATTGAGCTTGATGAAATACCCAGGATTACTTCAGGCACAGGCGAGTTTGATTTAGTCTTGGGCGGTGGATTTGTCCCCGGATCGTGTGTACTTTTAGGTGGTGAACCTGGGGCTGGTAAAAGCACTGTGTTGCTGCAAACGCTGTGTGCTATGTCGGATAGCAATCCAGCACTCTATGTGACGGGAGAGGAGTCGCCCCAGCAGGTAGCTATGCGAGCAAACCGTTTGGGTCTCCCTAATCAGAAATTGGAGATTATGGCAGAGACTTCGGTCGAGACGGTTTGTTCCATAGCCGAAAAAAAGAAACCAAAAATTCTAGTTATTGACTCTATTCAAGTCATGCATATTGACGAGGTATCTTCAGCGCCTGGCAGTGTTTCTCAAGTAAGAGAGAGTGCGGCGATGCTCGTGAGATTTGCAAAGCAAACAGGTACTGTATTGATTATGGTGGGCCATGTGACTAAAGATGGGTCTTTGGCTGGTCCAAAGGTTTTGGAGCACATGATTGATTGCTCCCTGATGCTCGAGGGATCAAGCGATAGCCATTTTAGAACATTGCGAAGCACTAAGAATCGTTTTGGTGCTGTTAATGAACTTGGTGTTTTTGCTATGACGGATAAGGGATTGCGTGAGGTCCCAAATCCTTCGGCTATATTTCTGCAGCGCGGAGAAGAGGTTTCCTCTGGCAGTGTGGTTATGGTGATCTGGGAGGGTACGCGCCCACTATTAGTTGAGTTACAAGCGCTAGTTGATGATAGCCACCTGGGTAATCCAAGAAGAGTCACCGTCGGTTTGGAGCACAACAGATTATCAATGCTTTTAGCTGTTTTACATCGGCATGGCGGAATTATGGTGGGGGATCAGGACGTTTTTGTGAATGTTGTTGGTGGCGTTAAAGTTCTCGAGACCAGCGCTGATTTGGCACTTATCCTGTCGGTAATATCCAGCTTTAGAGATCGTCCTCTACCTAAAGATTTAGTGGTCTTCGGCGAGGTTGGTTTGGCTGGAGAAATTAGACCAGTAGCCAATGGCCAAGAGCGCTTGAGAGAGGCAGCAAAACATGGATTTAGTCGCGCTATTATTCCAGCTGGCAATATGCCAAAACAACCCATTAAAGGGATGACTATATTCCCCGTAAAGAAGATTACTGAAGCTCTGGATGCGCTATCTAACTAAATTTTTTACTGTTTTAGGTGCCGTACAAAATTCACATCATAGCCTCCTTTTATAATTTTAAAGTGGCATTCTCAATAAGTATCAGATAATTCTAAGCAACCCTTGAAAGTTGTTTGACTTACTCTAATGGCAAGGTTAGATTACGTGCTCTTGCTTTGGCAATGGGTTCTAGAAGCTGGTAATGTTCGGCTGATAGTTAAACGGGAAATCGGTGCGCTGAGTGACAATTGCAGCAATTCCGATACTGCCCCCGCAACGGTAAATAAGAATATTTGGTCGTGGTACCACTGTGCTTAGCATGGGAAGGTGACCAAATAGAGCAAAGCTCACTTATGAGTCCGGAGACCGGCCTGTCGCTATGCAGACAAACTGCGGGGTGCGGTTTTGTGTTGACTGACGGCTTTCGTTGCTCTGCGTATTTCTTGCCCCTTGATTACTTCAATCAATTCACTCGGGTGAGGGTGTAAGAGATCTTTATAATGAAAATACAACCAATCTTTAGAAAAGGGGTTACGTTGACGGCCTGTTTACTTAGTATGTCAGCAACATCACAAACAACAGAAATTGAAGAAATTTTAGTAACCGCGTCACTTGCGCCATTGCTGGCATCAAAGTCTGCTAACTCTGTGACGATCATTAGCAGAGAGCAATTGGAAAATCGTGCGGCGTTGAGTCTCAGCAGCATTTTGCGTGATGTACCGGGGTTTTCTGTGAGTCAGGCGGGTGTTCTGGGCTCTCAAACTCAAATCCGTGTCCGTGGATCAGAGGCCAATCATTTGATGGTTACCATTGATGGAGTCGAGGCGAATGACCCATCTCAGAGCGATGAATTTAGTTGGGGAACATTAACCGCATCAGACATAGAGCGTATTGAGATTATTCGCGGTCCTCAAAGCTCTTTGCGAGGGAGTGATGCGGTTGCGGGAGTCGTCAATATTATCACCCGAAGCGCAGAAAAATCTGGTTTTAGTGCCTTTTTGGATGCTGGAAGCAGATCTACCAATCACAGTGGGTTTAATGTGAGTCATCGGCAGGATGATTTCGATATCCGGTTTGGAGTGAGTTATGTGGAGTCTGATGGGGCTAATATTGCTCGGTCGGGAAATGAAAAAGATGGCTACGAAAATACTACTTTGAATTTAAAATCAGGGTTAAAGGTAAATGACAAAATCAAATTATCGTTTTCTGCACGAGCGTCTGATGGCATGAATCAGTTTGACGCTGATAATGACTTTGATGGTTTTGTTGAAGATCAGGATAGAGAGTCTGAGTTTGAAAATAGTACAATGGGTCTGCAGGTAGACTATTTCTCTCCTGATGGCTTGTGGCAGCATAAATTGTTAATTTCAAGAGCGGAAAACGACAACACGGCATTCGCAGACGGTGTAAAAGGTAACGTAACAGCTTCCACTAAAGATCAATATCAATTTACTGGGTCCAGAAGTTTTAATAGTGGCGTTCAAACTCTTTCGTTTTTGGCTGAGAGAGAAGAAGAGGAGTGGATGCAGCGGGGTGCTATTTCCTGGGGTATTTATGACCCTAACCAAGATCGCGAGCGAAACAATGATAGTTTGGCTGTTGAGTATAGGGCAGATGTTACGTCTCAGTTGACGTTAGCTCTTAGTGGGCGTCGCGATGACAATTCAGAATTTGACGGAGCCAATACCTACAGAGGTGAGGCGGTTTATCAGCTTTCAAGCGATACGCGCATTAGAGGAGCACTTGGTACAGCTATTAAAAACCCAACATTTACAGAAAGATTTGGCTTTTACACTAATTTTATTGGTAATCCAAATTTGGTTCCTGAAGAGTCCAAGAGTTGGGAAGTCGGATTTGACCGGCAGATTATGCAGGAAGAGCTGGTACTTTCAGTTACAGCATTTGATGCAGAGCTAGAAAATGAAATTGATGGCTTTGTATACGATCCTGCAACTTATGCTTATACATCTGGAAATATGGATGGTAAAAGTGCTAGAAAAGGGGCAGAGGTTAGTCTTGATGGTAACTTCTCTGACTCTATGACTTTTTCTGGCTCTTACACCTACATTGATTCAAAAGATGGTAGCAATGTGAGAGAGGTGAGAAGGCCGAGACATTCTGGTAGCTTGAGTCTAGGCTGGCAAATGTCTGATACGCTTCAACTGAATACAAATCTTCAGTTCAGTGGCGAGCAAACTGATGTTTATTTCCCGCCGTTCCCTGAGCCATCTCAAGTAGTGAAGCTTGATAGTCACACATTACTCAATCTGAATCTCAACTATCAAGCTAATGAGAAGCTTGATATGTATCTTAAGCTTGAGAATGCTCTTGATGAGAACTATGAGGAAGTATACGGCTACCAAACGCTTGGTTTTGGCACTAGTGTAGGATTACGCTAT
>NTJY01000030.1 GCA_002457245.1 SAR92 bacterium MED-G29
GTTAAATCTCTAATCCACAATTTTTGAATAGTCGTGGATCATTGGTATTAAAGGTTAACCCATATTTTTTCTTAACCGCGTGATACACGACAACATAACCACAGAAATCTATAATTTTATATTCTAGGCCTCTGCCATCACCACTCCTGCGCAAAAAGTCTCTTGGCCCTGCTGAACCCTTTGAACTGTTCACTCGAGAACATGAAGACAGATGGTTTTCAAGATCATTTGCAAAAACAGCCTTCTTAGCATCAGTCCAATACTTTGCACCGCTCTCATAGGCGTCTTTCAGACTCACAACATGATCAATATTCACAATATCGCATCTCTCTCCTGTATAGGCGCCCACGACACTGTCAGGCTTGTAACTTCGATAAGAGAACGCATCCCTATCATAGCCAGCTCCAAAGGCTACTGGCAATATGCTTAATAAGGATAAAACCACTATAGATCTCACTCAAACCTCCTTCTACGCGCTTGGTTAACGGGACCAAATAACCTATCCCTTAACAGCACTTAGAGTGTAAACGAATTTATATTTTTTCTGGATTTCAATTGTGATTAAATGAAGCGGTCGTAACGTATTTAATCTACCAAGAGGAGAATGCTTGTGCTAACTGGTGCCAACTTTGACGAATCAACTATCGACTGGAAATCTCTACCTGATCCTGATGGAGAGCCTGTAGATCATGTCTCGCTATCTATTCTGAATATTGATGATAGGGCCAAGATAGTAGACGTATTATTCAAATTTTCAGCAAATGAAAAGATCCTAATGCACAGACATACATCAACGTATACCACTTTTACCGTGCAGGGTGAGCTACGAACTTACTCAACAGATGGAAAACTAAAAGATGTTCGACCGGCAGGCGTGTTTAAAATAGGAACTCCTGGAGAAGCTCATACCGAGGGTGGTGGAGATGAAGATGTAATTGTGTACTTCAGCCTCCGTCCATACTCATCGACAGATTCAATCTATGAGATATTGGATGAAAATCTTGAAGTTGTTCAAGAAATGACCTTCGATGATTTGAAGGAGCTCAATGAGGAACTATCAAAATAGTCATTTTATTAAAGAGAATTAATCAAAACAAAGAAATTATCTGAGAGGGAATTATTATCGCTATTCGTTTTGACCATCTACTAAAATTTTCAGCAGAGCAAGTATGGGATGTTTTAGGAACGCCAGACAGGGTTGATTGGGTGCCTGGCGTTGAGGACTGTCAGTTTGATGGTGAGGTACGATCTCTAAATCTTCCCGGAGCTGGAGATATTAAGGAAAGAATCCTCTTCCATGATGGCGCCACCCGAACCATTAAATATTCTTGCTTTGAATCCCCGGGAGCCCTAAAGTCGCATCATGCCAGTATGACAGTACTTGAGGATGATGAGGGGTCTAGACTCATTTGGGAAGCTAGAATAGAGCCCTTAGAGCTAGAGACATTTGTGAAAGAGAGTATGAAAGGATCAATCATTCAACTTGAAAAGGTCTTGGCGGGAAATTAGGTCCATAAAGATAAGATCTAAGCCAAAATATCTAAACTATTTGGTAAACCGCTTTGGTTAACTTATTCGCCGTTTCGTAAAGAGTTAGATCTTTGTGCTGTTGGTTGTTAAAGAATGAAAAGCCAATACCTTTTTCTACATCACCAAAAACTACTGACCCACCAATGCCAGTATGACCAAACATATTTCTATTTTTATTTAGTCCTATTGGGGTGAAGGGTGCATTAACCATATGCCCCAAACCGAATTTGTAATTTAGACCAAAGAGGACCAAGTCAGGCCCATTAGAGTGAACTTTTCGGAGCAACTCAATGGTCTTAGGCTTTAGAACTTGGAAGCCATTCCTTTCTCCTCCAGTACTCAAAATTCCATAAAGTAACGCCAGACTCGATGCAGTTCCGTGCCCATTCGCGGCAGGTATTTCAGCTTTTCGCCACTCTACGGTGTTGGCAAAATTTGGGTTGTCTGCCAGCGCACGGTTATCGAACGCGATTGGGTTGTAGCCGCTGTTGACAGCAAGTTTAATATTCCTAAGTCCCTTCGACAGCGCAAAATCCGGAACATATTTGAGAATATTGAGTTGAGATATAGAGGGGAGCTTTTCTAACATCAACATATCTGCACATCTACCAAAATCAGCATCATCAAGCCCAATTTTAAAATCAAGGTCTAACGGTTTGGCCAGCTCCTCTTTAAAATAAGTCCCTACAGATCGGCCATCAACTCGTCTAATTAACTCTCCAACCAACCAACCAAACGTTAAGGCATGATAGGCCTGTATCGTCCCAGGAACCTCAAAAGGTGCCTGCTCAGATAGAGTTTTTGCAAATAAATTCCAGTCGGTCCAATTTTCATTTGGGACTTCATTCTGAAATCCAAAGTTCGCAGACCTATGACAGAGAACATCTAGGACAGTCGTATCTTCCTTGCCGTTACAGCCATAATCAGGCCAGTAGCGTGACATTTTCTCATTGATGTCTATATGACCCTGTTCAATTAACCTAGCGACGCATATTGCAGTAACGCCTTTTGTAACAGAGAACACATTAACAATGGTGTCCCTCTCCCAGCTTTTGGTTCTTTCAGCATCCTGATGTCCACCCCAAAGATCAATAACCGTCCGACCCATATGCTCGACAGCAAATGAGGCACCGACTTCAAATTTAGAAGATAAGGAAGCTCTAAAAACTTCTGCAACCGATTCAAAACGCGGATCGCAATACCCTGAAATTAATTCTTCAGCCATGACCTATTCTCTTATTATTGTAGTTCGAGGATTTCCCCCGGTTTTGGTGCTGTAAAAAAGTCAATTGGCAGACCTCTTTCAGACAAAACTCGAGCTAGGGTCTCTCTTGGCTCCTCAATAGGCTCATCGGTTAGGATAAAGGTACCCCAATGCATTCCATATGAGCGTGGAACCTTAAGGTCAATGGCCACGCTCACTGCCTCCTCTGGATTTACATGCTGATTTTTCATGAACCACCTCGGGCTATACGCTCCTATGGGAATAAAAGCGATATCTGGTGCGCCTAATTTTTCTCTCGTGAGAACAAAATCCTCAGAGTAACCTGTGTCCCCAGCATGATAAATTGATAACTCAGGAGTTTTCATATACCAACCTCCCCACCAACTATGATTTCTATCCATCGCACCTCGACCAGACCAGTGCTGAACGGGAGTGAAAGTGAACTCTGTATCACTAATCTGTGCTTTGTCCCACCAATTAAATTCTCTAACATTTATTAAATTTGCGCCCTCTAGTAGCTTTTTATCGCCACTCGGGACAAATATGGCGACCTCTGGGTAAAGTGCTTGCAATCGCTTAAGACTGGGCAAGTCAAGATGGTCATAGTGGTTATGACTTATCATAACCACATCAATCTTGGGTAGTTCATTCAAGGGAATCGCAGGCGGAATTAAGCGCTTAGGGCCCGCCCAACTAACAGGCGAGGCTCGCCCCGAAAAAATCGGGTCTGTAAGAATCGTTAAATCACCGTTATTGATCAAATAAGTCGCATGCCCAACCCATACCGCAAAGTGGCTGGATTGACTATTAAGATTTCGCCAGTCTTCAGAGAGATCGATTGACACTCGCTCAGGCGAGGGGTCTTTGGTCATGCGCCACTTAATCACATCACTCAAGGATTTGAGTTTTACGGAGGGGTCGCTATTAAAATAGGGCTCAGCCATCGAACAGGATTGCAGCATAAGGCTGACAAATACCATACTCCAAGTCCAAGTTACTCTTTTAATATTGTTATTCAAAATAAACTCTCTTATTTTCCAAATTCATTTGGACTTAGTACAAACCATCTACCGACGTCTTCAATACCTGGACGGACTTATGAAGACCTGAGCTCCCTGTCCAAGCCAATACGACATTCTCATCAGTTAGGACCATCTGAGGAAGCCCTGCGATACGCGTGTTGCTGATCTTCGCAGCGATTACTGATGGGGAGGTAGCTCCTGAATCATCAATATACTGCACTCTTAACTCTCCAGATGTGTCCTCTATATGTGTCATCCAACTAACTACAAAGCCTCCCTCGTCAAGGGGCGCTAGGCCAACCTGCCCGAGCACATCCTCACCTGAATCTATATTTATCGGAGAATCAAAATCATCCGAGCCATTGTCAGATAGTGCCACTTTAACCTCGCCAAATCCTTTGGCTTGTGTATACCACGCCACTGCTGTCTTGTTTTGGTTGGCTGCAACTGAAGGGCCATTTACTGGACAGCCTCCAATTAGCCAGTTATCAACGGCAACGGGTTTCGATTTAGACCACTGCCCGTTAATCATTCTCGAAAAATAGATATCTCGGTACTCATTTTTAGTTCGATTTCGAAAGACAAGGATAGCGCCGTCTGGCGTCTCAGATATATCTGTTTGGCAACAGTCACAAACTAAGTCATCAATCTCTTGATCATCAGTAATTAATCCCGTTGGACTGAGCTTTGCAGATCGAAGAGTCATCCCGTCGATGCCTTTGTCATGACCATCTTGTGCTGCTTCATCGATATGCCCACCCAGCATGTTCCGTCCGTCTAACCAAACAACTCCCACATCACTTCCATCAGCAAAGAAACTCACAAAACCATGTTCACTAATCGTCCCATCGCTATGAGGAGAAAAACCTTCGTCCCAGGTCTCTCCTCCATCACCAGACAAGCTAACTAATACATCATATGCAAAACTACTTGGATCTGTAAAAACCAACCAGTGCGCAGCCCATAAGGAATCTGTTAATTGAACAACTGATGGGAAATCAGCCCTATTGACTAACCAATTCTCTCCACTTGAGACAGTTATTGGAGGGCTCCATTGCTTTGATTCTAATCTTGCGTACTCAAGGTAAACTGTCTCTCCATCAACCCTCATCCAGCTTAGAATTGGCGAGCCCTTTTTATCTAAGCTCAAATTCGGTGACACCGAAATAGCGGATTTGGGAGGCGCCCAATCCTCAAAATCAGATTTGTCACCCGAGCACGATAATAGGGCTAAGGATAAAATAATAGAAATAGGAATTCTTAAATAGAAATTAGTCATTAAATTTTTAGTCATTTCATTGTCTAATTAGTGGCCGCGTCAGACATGTTGGGCCACCCTCACCCTTTCGGCTAATCTCAATTCCAGAGTAGGTCCTCACAGAGCATCCCGCTGCCTCTAACCGATCTTTAACGCCGGGAAGGTTTTCAAGCATGATGACTTGTCGAGGTCCTAAAGCAAGCACATTGCAGCCCATTGGTAAATATTCATCCTCGGGCACCTCGATGAACTGCACACTCAGTTCATCCAACCAACTGATAAATGAGGCAGGCATGAAAGGTCGGTATATAAGCGCTAAATCCTGATCAATCGGTGAGATGATAGACATTAAATGTAGCACATCATCAGGATGATCTGGCTCGGGTAATGCCACCACTTCTAAATGGACTGAGTCCCCTAAGATGATTTTTAATTGGCGAATACCCTCGCTGTTTGTCCTTGGCCCTAGGCCGACGGCGGCATGATTTTTATCTAACCAAATGAAGTCTCCGCCCTCCAACGTCCCAGGAGAAACAATTTCCCCTGCAACTGTATAACCCAGTGACTTATAAACTGACATATTTACCGCAGCTTCTGGAGTTCTTGTTGCTCGCCCCATATTGCAAAGGATAAGCCCCTTTGGACTGACTAAAATATTATCACGTGGATAAATACTATCAATGGTCAAACTATCGGCAGGAGGAAGGTCAATAATTTCAGCGCCAGAATCAGATAATATTTGCCGGAATAGGTCAAATTCATCATTAGACTGATCAATTAAAGGCATACTATGAAAACGCAGCGGAGTCCATTCTGCAGACAGCTTCTCTTGACTAACAAAGGCATCTTTAGAGTGCCGAACAGCCACCTGCTTTATGGAAGAATATTCATTGAATTGACTCATTTTATAGATCCCTCTTTTCTTCCCTTACCAAGGCATAGAAAGGCATACCGATTAAAATTAGCATGAATGAATAGAAGACTATTTCAGCACCTGCCCCCCAGATTGCAAAAAATGAATACAAGAACGCCGCCCCTGATAGAAAAATCGCGCGAGTCCTCTCTGGGCCTGCCTGGTCATTTTTCAGGAAATAAAACTCTGATACTGCACAGAAGGCATAGGCCGTCAAGGTGGATAGAGTTGACAGCATAGCCATAAATGTAAATGCCGCCACGAGACCCTTTGTATAATTAAGCACGAGTAAAAGAGTCATAAAGCCTCCCGAAATAACAAAAGAAAATATAGGCGTTCCAGTGCGACTAAGGGTTAAGAACTTTTTCGGTAATAAATGATCTTTTGCTGCGGCAAGTGGAACCTGACCAGCGGTCAATGTATTGGCATTTAATGAACCAAGTGTCGATATCAGTGCTCCCACAGTAATAATAGCTCCTCCAACTGGTCCCATTATCTTTGTTGCCGCCAGTGCAAACGGCGCCGAGGAACCTATTAGCTCATCTGCGGGAACAACCAATGCGATAGCTAAACTCACTAAAAAGTAGATAACCAATACAGTTAAGAGGGATGCGATGAGAATTTTTGGAATCGTTTTATCAGGCTGATAAATATTATCGGCCGGCACAGTAGCTGTTTCGATCCCTATGAAAGACCACATAACAAGCGTGGTGGCTGTCGCCAGAACCGCAAAGGGGTGAAGATCAGTTGGGTTAACAGGAGGGAGAATTTCTGGCTGCATGTTGCTGAAGCCAAGCACTATAATGAACAGAAGAGGCAGAATTTTTAAGGCGGTTGTGACAACCTGGAACGCTCCGCTACTCTCAATGCTTCGAATATTCATCCCAATAACACTCCAAACAAGCGCGAGCGAAACCAGTAAACTCAGGATTGATGAATTTGTGACAGCTGGAATGAAAACTCCCAGATAACCAACAAAGGCAATGGCTATTCCCGACACAGCTGCTATGCACGAGATCCAGTAGGTCCAGGCAACTAAGAACCCGGCTAGGTTGCCCAAACCGGCATTAACATAAGCGTAAGGCCCCCCTATTTTGGGAACTCTTTTTACAAGACGAGACAATGACAGGGCAACTAGCAATGTACCAGCACCAGCAACTAGCCAACCTCCAAGACCAAGAAGCCCGTATGGTGCTAAAAGTGTGGGCATCATGAAGACACCCGATCCAATAGCGCAACCAACTGCGATGGACCAGCCTCGCCAAAAACCTATTTCTCGGTTCGCGTTATCCTCTGTCATAGCATCCTTTACTATATTTCCAAAACTTTATAGTACCGTAACAGGGGTTCAAAATATTACAATAGGCAGAGACAAAGGCATTGCCAAACACTGCATTTGTAAAATCTTGATTGGGATACTAAATTATCACAAGAACAAATCCTAAAGTTGCGCGTACCGTTTTCGTTGCAGCCCTTGCCATTACCTTTGTGGCCGTACTTTTTAATAGCCACCTAAAAGTTGCTATTAGTGACTTCTTTGTACTCGAGTTCAACGCCAATATGAATGATTTAATTTCATCTCCAGATTCCTCTTTTTTATCCAAAGCAACTAAAATATCCGCTGGATATGAAGCCCAGGCAACTGCTGAAGTAAGAGATGATTTTAGTGTCAGTAAAGATTTAGATGTGTGGTTCGATCGCAGCCAAACAAAAGCACTTTTGGTGCAAAAGGATGGGGAAATAATTTATCAACGCTACTCTTCAGGTGCTGATTTTGGTCGCAATGTAAATGGCCTATCAATGGCAAAAAATATTGTTGCTCTTCTCATCGGTATCGCGATTGATGAAGGTAAAATTGGCTCAGAATACGATCTCATCGAGCACCATATCCCTGAATTAAATCACGAAGATAATCCAGGTATAACTATAAGGGACTTGCTGCAGCATACTTCAGGAGTGACGTCTGCACTCAGTGATCTTCAGTCAACGATGACTGGCAAATGGCTCGAAAGAGATCTCTCTGAGATCACCTTCCAAAAAGATGCGTCCTTTAAATATGACAACCTCAACTACTACCTTTTAAATATTTTGCTACAAAATTTATATCAAGAGCCTCTTAGCAGCATAATTGAAGATAAACTTTGGAAGCCTTTAGGTCTCTCTGAGGCCTCCATCATAAACACAACGGGTTATTGCTGTATGTTCGCTACGGCAGATGCTTGGCTTGCTATTGGTGATTTGTATTTGAACGGTGGTGGAAAAATTATCTCGCCTAATTGGATCGAGAAGATGGTCGAAGATAAAGTAATGCCAGAATGGTTTTTTGTCCAAGCTACTGGAAAATCAACTAATAATACCTATGGTTACCATGTCTACGGTGGCCTACCGGACCTACCTAAAGTATTTTGGTTAGAGGGAATGGGTTTGCAACTTGTCATGATTAATCCGGATACAAACACCATCATCGTAAGACTTGGTGGTATTCCTTCAAAATTTTCCCTCAAATCTAACCGTTATGACTCCTCTCTCATCGACCCGCTCTTAAAAATCATCCGCTAAAAGTATTCATTTGACCCTCTTTGTTTAGGCAAATTAACTGTTTCTGTCTAACAAAAACTAGTATTTAGCGAATAGATCTTATGCAGTCTTGGATCGACTTAAGAGCTATCTTGTCTCTAGCGGTCTAATTTTCGAGCCTGTTTTAGCTCGAAAATAGATTTCTTCTCTATCTAACGGGGGTGTCTAAAATGAAAACTATAAAAAAACTTAGTTGCTTAGCCGTCGCTATGTCGGCGTTTATCGGTAATACCTATGCAGCTGAATTGGAAGAGATAATCGTTACAGCTCAGAAGCGAGCAGAGAGCCTTCAAGATGTGCCTCTCTCAATGACGGCAATTGAAGGATCTAAAATTGAAGAAGCTAATATCAATAGCTTCATGGATCTATCTGAATATGTTCCCAACCTTTCAATAACAGAAAATGCTGTTAATACAATTATTGGAATGCGTGGCGTAGGTATTGGTGCTAACCAATCCTTCGAGCAGTCAGTGGGGGTTTATGTGGACGGCATTCACTATGGGAAGAGCCGTCAAATTAGAACAGGTTTATTTGATCTACAGCAGGTTGAGGTATTAAGAGGACCACAAGGTATTTTATTTGGTAAAAATACTCTTGCCGGTGCAATTAATATCACCTCAGCAACACCTGAGCCAGATCAAGAAATGGGCGGTAAGATATCTGTAGAAGCCGAATCATTTGGTGGAACTACGATGGAGGGACATATTACCGGCTCAATGGGTGACACTATCGGTCTTCGATTTGCCTACAAAGACCGATCAAGTGATGGCCATATCGATAACACATATCCCGCGGCCACAAGCAGCACTCAGCCAACTACTGATGAAACAATGTGGAGGGCAAGTGCCACTTGGGAGCCAACTGACTCAACTCGGGTTGAAATCAAACACTCCGAGAGTGACTACCTGCGATTGGGTAGTGATGCGTTGGTAACGACATTCTCTCCACTAGCGAATATCCCAGCATCAAATGCCCTGATGTACGGAACGATGGGAGCAGTTTTCCCAGGTTACAGTGCAATCGTTGCCGCAGGTGGTGATGCTTATAGAGATTCGATATCCTTTGGCGGTTGTGCGTTAGAGGCCCACGTGGGAATGAGCTCAGCGATCTGTGATGCAGGTGGTGAACGCCCTGAGGGAACTGATACGTCTACCGCGGATAGTTCTCTTAACTTCGATATGGAGCTAGATAACGGATACACCCTCAGCATGGTTGCTGGTAGAGGCAGATATAGCTACCAGGATGGAATTGACGCTGACTTTCTACCTCTAAGGTTCATTGGACGAAGCGACATATCTGAGTATGACCACAACAGCACGGAACTTAGAATAACTTCGCCAACAGATGGCAAATTCTCATGGGTAGGTGGTGTATATCTTGACAAGCAGGAGCAAGAAATCGATCGAACAGTGATTGTCGATGGAACCTTCGGTATTCCTCAAATCATGCCTGCAATATTGGGCGGTCTCGATACGTTCTTGGCATACTCACCTGCACAAATAGCTGGCCTAAATGCAACTATTCTGGCGCCGGGTACGCCCTATACACTTGACCAGTTATATGCCGCCACGGGATTGGATTATCGCCTCCAAGTTGGCGTTGAGGGTTCCACCAAGTGGAGAGCAACTGGACGGCTATCTAACTGGAAGCAAAACACCAACTCTCGCGCGATCTTCTATCAAGGTACTCTAAGCCTTACTGATGAAGTCTCTCTAACCGTTGGTGCACGTTATACGGAAGAAGAAAAAAGAGCGCATGCCGAAACTCAACTTGTTGCGGAGCACTCGGGTCTAACTACTCCAAACTACGACCCTCTGCTTGCCGGCCTAATGGGAGCTCTGTTCGCCTCATACGAGCATGAATTTGATGAGCAACGAACAACTCACCAATTCCTGCCAGCAGCAAACCTTGAGTGGAATCGCTCAGACGATAGCATGTTCTACATTTCATACTCTGAGGGATTTAAGAGTGGAGGCTTCAATGCTGTAGATGATCAAGATCCCCTCTTCACAGCAGATGGACCTCAACGAACCATCCCAGGACCTGGATTTGAGTATGATGATGAAAACGCACACTCAATCGAGATAGGTGGTAAGCATACCTTGATGGACGGTTCTATGACGTTAAACTGGGCGCTGTTTGACAGTACCTATGAGAACCAGCAGGTTTCTACATTTGTTGGCCTTGGCTTTGTTGTTACCAATGCCGCAAGTACAGATGTCAAAGGACTTGAGGTTGATATGACATGGCAGGCTACTGACAACCTTCGACTCGGCGCTAATTTTGCTCTGAATGATGGTGCTTATGGGTCATTCCCTGGTGCTGGCTGTACTGCCGCTCAGGCATCTGCTTTACTCGGATTGGGAACCCTTACGGTTAATTCACCAGTCACATCGGCCCTAGGTTGTGATGCTCAATTTAAAGGCGATGGTACCCAAGGTGGCTCTAGTCAAGATCTTGCTGGAGCGCCTGTTGGGACGGACTATAATGGGACTCTGACAGCTGACTATGTTCGCCCAGTAATGGGTGGCATGCTTTGGTTCTCCTCTGTAGATGTTGCCTTTACTGATGGCTTCTTCATGACTGGTGATAGAGATCCTATCGATTATCAGGATGGGTTTACAAAAACCAATATGCGTACAGGTCTTCGTGGAGAGAATTGGTCAGTTATGCTCTATGGAAGGAATGTCTTTGATAAAATTACTCCGCAGGGTGCCTTCGATGTGCCTCTAGCCGCTGGATCACACGCGCAGTACACCCAACCTGGAAGTGTTTGGGGAGCAACCCTGAACTACAATTTCTAATTAGTTATACACAAAGTAGTAAGCTCAAAAGGGTGGCTCTAGCCACCCTTTTTTTGTTTGTAGCCTAAAATTATCCAATATTGCCAAACCCTCTTATCTCTAATTGAGTATCTCATTCTCCTCAAAGGGCCGCTCGCTGCTGGCGAACAAGCATTTTAGATCTCTAAATCTATCAATTAATGAATAAAAGCTATTCATTAACGAACAATCATATCCTGTAAGGTTGGTTTCGTTAGAAATGTTGTCAGTTTATACATAGCTGAATGTCCAGCGCTGTCAACTACATGCAGGGAAAAATACGCTTTGCACCTGCATACAACATAAAAATAAAATCACAGGGGTATTTTATGAACAAGAAATCATTTCGCACTCTAGGCAGCTTAGCTATTGCAGTTGCAACTGCAAGCAGCGGAGCATATGCCGCCGAGTTGGAAGAAATTATTGTAACCGCTCAGAAGCGTGCAGAGAGCTTACAGGAAGTTCCTGTTTCCTTGACCGCCATATCTGGAGCAAAAATTGAGGAGGCCGGCCTTCATAGCTTTGCAGAGCTATCGACTTATGTACCAAATCTGTCGATAACAGAGAATGCCGTAAACACCATTATTGAGATGCGAGGCATCAGCATTGGCGCAAACCAATCGTTTGAGCAGTCGGTAGGTGTTTTTGTTGATGGCGTACATTACGGGAAGAGCCGTCAGATCCGAACAGGTTTATTCGATATACAACAGGCTGAGGTCGTTCGTGGTCCTCAAGGGGTATTATTTGGAAAGAACACGCTTGCAGGTGCAATTAACATTACAACAGCAACACCAGAAACTGATCAGGAATTTGGTGGCAAACTGTCCGTGAGTAAAGAATCCTTCGACGGTACTGTAATGCAAGGGCACATTACTGGTTCAATCGCAGATACCATTGGCGTGCGTTTAGCCTATAAAGACAGAACGAGCGATGGCGCATGGGATAACACATTTGCAGGTGCGATGAACAAGTCAATGCCGACCGTTGATGAGTCGATGTGGCGTGCAAGCCTCACTTGGGAGCCGACAGACTCAACAAGAGTAGAGCTGAAGCATTCAAATAATGACAACGTGAAGCTTGGTCAGGATTCCATGGCAACTTTGTTTAGCCCCGTAGAGAATCTCGGCGCTGCCGCTGGCTTAATGTATGGAGTTATGGGTGTTGTTCATCCTAACTTTGCCTCAATTACCAGTAGCGGTGCTAATGATCCATACAGGGATTCAATCGCTCTGGGTGGGTGTGCTCACGAAGCATACATGGGCAAGACCTCATCCTACTGCGACGCAGGCATGGAGCGACCAGAAGGAACAGACTCAACATCATCAGATACATCTCTGAACTTTGAGATGGAGCTTGATAATGGCTACACGCTGAATGCAACAGTCGGTAGGGGACGTTACAACTACCAGGATGGTTTAGATGCTGACTGGTTGCCATTAAGATTTATCGGTCAGTCTACATTTGCGGATTACGATCATAATAGCCAAGAATTTAGAATTTCATCACCCACTGATGGAAAATTTTCTTGGGTAGGTGGTGTGTATCTGTCTAAGTCAGTTCAGGAGCAGTGGACTCTAACATCAGTCGATGGAACATTTGGACTTCCTGAGATGACCATGAGAGCGATTCTGGGCGGTGGTAATCCTGCACTTGGACTTCCAACCTTCCTAGCGTTCTCTCCCGCTCAAGTTGCCGGTATAAATGCAACTACCTTAGCCCCTGGAACACCTTATACGCTTGACCAGCTATATGCGGCAACAGGTCTAGACTATCGTTTCCAAGTGGGTGTTGAAGGTTCAACGATGTGGTCACAGATGGCGCGGATTGGTAACTACCGACAAGATACTAACTCTCGAGCGGTTTTCTATCAGGCAACCTATAACCTGACAGACTCACTTGCTCTAACAGCTGGTGCTCGATATACCGAAGAAGATAAGCGAGCCCATGCTGAGACATTTAACACATCTAGCTACAATGGCCTGGCAGTGCCAGATGCTAATCCCCTTCTGGGCGGTCTCTCCGCAGCTCTTTTCAACATCTATGACCATGAGTTTGACGAGGATCGAGGAACTCACCAGTTCATTCCAGCTGTAAATCTAGAGTGGACAAGGTCTGAAGATAGCATGCTCTACCTTAGCTACTCAGAAGGCTTCAAGAGTGGTGGCTTTAACTCCACAGACTCCCAGCTGCCTCTCTTCACAGCAGATGGACCACAGTTCAATATCCCTGGCCCTGGATTTGAGTACGAGGATGAGAACGCAGAATCTTGGGAGCTAGGTGGTAAGCATACTCTAATGGATGGCGCTATGACTTTGAACTGGGCTTACTACGACAGTGTCTATGAGAATCAGCAAGTATCTACGTTCGTGGGCTTAGGATTCGTGGTCACTAACGCTGCAAGTGCCAGCGTCTCCGGTCTTGAACTTGATATGCAGTGGCAGGCGACAGATAACTTGAGATTAGGTGCCAATATGGCCTTCAATGATGGCAAGTATGGTGACTTCCCAGGTGCTGGCTGTACTGCAACTCAAACGTCTGATCTAGACGGCGGTGCGAGCTCATCTGGAACCTGTGTTGCCGAGTATGGTGCTGACGGAACTCAGATAGGAGTGAGTCAGAACCTTGCAGGTGCTCAGCTTGGAACCGACTACAATGGCTCCTTGAACGCAGACTATACCCGAACAGTTCTCGGCGGGATGATTTGGTCTACTGGGATCGACTTTAGGTTTACTGATGGATTCTATATGACCGGTGATCGTGACCCAATTGACTACCAAGATGGTTTCTCGAAAACTGATGTCCGAACCGGCCTAATGGGGCCGAACTGGTCAGTCATGCTGTATGGTAAGAATGTCTTTGATAAAATCACCCCACAGGGTGCTTTCGACATACCACTCGCATCAGGTTCACACGCGCAGTACATGCTCCCAGGCGCAATTTGGGGTGCAACTCTTAACTACAATTTCTAATGAAGTAGTTTAGTGAAAGAAAAAAGGACGGGCTTGCCCGTCCTTTTTTTATGCCTTTAAAATCTTACCCTGCTTTTCAACTCTACGATTAGTCAACATCGATATTCTATTCATATTCACACATCCTCAAATACCCCGAATCTTGTACTATTTTTGCTTATTTTATTGATAAGTGAATTAATTTCTATTAAGTTATGGATAAGTTAACGAAAAGATTGACTTAAATATGAGAAATTCAATCAATTAAAGGGGTTTTTATGAATAAGAAATCAATTCACGCGCTCAGCGGCCTTGCGCTCGCGGTGGCCGTGGCAAGTAGCGGGATAGGTGCGGCAGAACTAGAAGAAATTATCGTAACGGCACAAAAGCGTGCGGAGAGCTTGCAGGATGTTCCAATGTCCATGTCCGCGATTAGTGGCGAAAGAATTGAAGATATAGGTGTCCAGAACCTAGCTGATATGTCCCAATTCATTCCCAATTTCACGATAAATTACAACGCGACCAACTCCATTATTTCAATGAGAGGTATAGGTGTTGGAGCCAACCAAGCGTTCGAGCAATCAGTAGGTACTTATGTTGATGGAGTCCACTACGGAAGAAGCCGTCAGGTGCGATCCGGATTGTTCGATGTAGAGCAACTCGAGGTATTGCGTGGTCCACAGGGGGTACTTTTTGGCAAAAATACCTTAGCGGGCGCCATTAATATCACAACCGCAACACCCGACGCTGACGAGGAGTTCGGAGGAAAGATCGCCCTGAGTATGGAATCTAATGGGGGCCAAGTAGCAGAGGGCCATATCACAGGATCGATTGGAGATACGCTGGGAATGCGCTTTGCCTTTAAGGAACTGGAGAGTGATGGATTCAATGACAACACTTATCCTGGAGCTATTACGAGCAAACTGCCTGTTGAAGACAGCTCACTTTGGAGGGCTAGTCTAACGTGGGAGCCGACAGATTCAACGAGAGTAGAGTTAAAGCATACCGAGAGCGATGAGGAAGTTATTGGAGAGGACTCAGTGGTAACACTCTTCGCTCCAGTAGCGAATATGGGTGCCGCATCCCAATTTATCTATGGTGTGATGGGCGCCGCTTTTCCAAACTACGCCTCACTTATTGCGGCCGGCAACTATGACGCCTACAGCGACGCAGGTGTTGTTGGCGGTTGCGAAATGGAAGCTAGAATGGGAAGGAGTTCCGCAGAATGTTCTGCGGGCCTTGATAAGCCAAAAGGTACATTAACATCTAACGCAAACACCTCTCTTAATTTCGAGATGGCACTTGATAACGGCTACACCATAAATGCGACTGCCGGTCGAACCCGCTATGATTATCAAGACGGACTCGATGCGGATTGGCTCCCTCTTCGGTTTATTGGTCAGGCTACCTATGGGGGCTTCGACTCGAACAGTCAGGAGTTCAGAATCACATCCCCCACGGGCGGAAAGTTCTCTTGGGTGGGTGGTGTTTACTTGAACAAGAGCACTCAAACCCAGGATCAATTAACAAGCTTTGATGGCACATTTGGTGTCCCGGGTATTGTATCCGCTATCCTTGGTGTGGATAGCCTGCTTAGCTACAACCCGACTCAGGTCGCAGGGTTAAACGCTACGCTTCTGGCACCCGGAACGCCGTATACACTTGATCAACTATATGCAGCAACTGGCCTAGATTACCGCCTACAGTGGGGTCTCGAGGGCCAGACCAAGTGGCAGCAAGCGGGCCGAATATCCTACTGGCAGGCAGACACTAACTCCAAGGCAGTGTTCTATCAGGGTACTTTTAATCTAACCGATACAGTGTCCCTAACCGCAGGGGCTCGCTATACCGAGGAGGACAAGCGTGCTTACAAGATAGCGCAGCACACAACCAGTGTAGGTGGTTTAACAACTCCATATGCTAATCCTCTTTTCGATGCTCTATCACACGCACTATTTGGCTTTTACGAGCATGAATTTGAGAACGAGGAGCGCTCAACTAAGCAGTTCATTCCGTCAGTCAATATGGAATGGAACCGCTCAGAAGATAGTATGTTCTACATAAGCTACTCCGAGGGCTTCAAGAGCGGTGGTTTTAATGCCACGGACTCCCAACTCCCGCTGTTTACCGCTGATGGTGTCCAGCCAGACATGCCTGGCCCTGGCTATGAGTTCGATGATGAAAATGCCGAATCGGTCGAGATCGGTGGTAAGCATACTCTGATGGATGGTGAGATGACTCTCAACTGGGCGATTTACGATAGTACCTATGAGAATCAGCAAGTATCCACCTTCGTTGGTCTTGGCTTCGTGGTAACCAACGCGGCAAGCACGGGCCTCACAGGGCTCGAAGTTGACTGGAAGTGGCAGGCGACAGATAACTTGATGGTTGGCGCAAATATCGCTCTGAATGATGGGGCGTATAATGATTTCCCAGGCGCGGCCTGTACCGCACTCCAGGCCTCTGATCTTGCTGGTGGGGCGACCTCATCTGGGTCTTGCGTGGCGGAGATTGCTGAGGATGGAACGCAGATAGGAGTCAGTCAAAACCTCGCAGGTGGCCAAGTTGGAATAGACTACAGTGGAGCGCTAATGGCTGATTACTCTCGTCCAGTAATGGGGGGTCTGTTATGGGTCAGCAGCATTGACGTGAACTTCACTGATGGCTACTTCATGACAGGTTCTCTCGACCCAATTGACTATCAGGATGGTTTTTCAAAGACCAATATCCGCACCAGCTTAAATGGTGAGAATTGGACTGCCATGCTCTATGGTAAGAATATCACTGATGAAAGAAAGCCGACGGGTGCCGCACCGGTCCCTCTATCCTCTGGATCCCACTTCCAGTATGGTTTTGAGGGAGCAGTTTGGGGGGCATCACTTAGCTATAAATTCTAATGCGGAAATTATAAGCTAGGGTGGAAAAAAGGACGGGCTTGCCCGTCCTTTTTTTATACTTGGAAATTCTTAGTGCATGGTTCGCAGCATTCCCAGTAACATGACAAATAAAACCAAGTTACTAAGAACAAATACATGACCCCTTAGGGCGGTACTTGTGACAAAAATATGCAGATAGCTATGCGCTATTCTCAAGACTACATAACTCCAAGATAGGGTCATTAGTAACTGATCTTGGATGCCTTGTATGAAGCAAAATACCGATAGCACATAAAAAATAACAGGGAATTCAAATAAATTCTGAATATTATTCTTAATTAACTTCAAACTATCTGGCGCATTGGGATATGGCATTGACGGCACGCCATCGGCCCAGCGTGGGTCGGACTTCATTAACTTTAATGTGGCAAAAACGTGCAAGAAACCGACTAAAAATGTGGTGAGAATCATTACATAAGCGGGAACCAGGAAATTTTCAAACATAGGGTTACTCCAAGTAAAATTATAGTTAGTTATCATTGTAGGGTTTGGAAAATGGTTTTAGAACAACATCCAAACTACTAATGTTTGTGACTACTATGTCGTATACAAATACAATATCATCAGCCATCTCGGCTATGGTAAGCGAAGAATTGTATTTTTAGTAATAGTGGTTAACATATGAGTCAAACCTCGCATTTCTCTAAATCTGTCATGCACTTAGTTCTTGCCCTAATCGGTCTGATCTTGGTCTTACTTGGTTCCAATACTCGTTTCCATTTGACGAACTATCCACCAGATACCCTTGTTACCGTCAACGGCTACCCTATGACGCAGTCAGCTCTTCGCAATGCTGAAAAGAGGATTCAGCCCAACTCCTCTGATCCAATGAATCCAGATGATCGGGAGCTCCTGTTACAACGACTAATTGATGATGAGCTGATGCTTCAGCACGCTGAGGATCTTGATATTTTAACGACTGATCCAGGTATTC
>NTJY01000031.1 GCA_002457245.1 SAR92 bacterium MED-G29
ACAAACCCGTGTCATTGCAGCTGTTAATGTCGTCTTACCGTGATCAACGTGTCCAATCGTGCCGACGTTTACGTGCGGCTTATTTCTTTCAAACTTCTCTTTAGCCATCTCAGTGTCTCCTCAGCAGGCGTTTAACATATAATTTAAGCGAATTAACCGCAGAATTTTAGGGATAACGCGGAATTCAAGGGCGCCATCTTATACTGCGGTTCTGCAGAGTCAATGTCCTTTCCAAAAAAATAACTGCTTTTTCGTAATTTTTTTTAAATTTTGAGCAAAAAGTTGGAAAATCCTAAAAAACGAGACCAAAACATTCCTAAAAATGGGCCCAATTCCTTAAATTCAGCTAATTTACCCTATTTTTACTCTGTAATAGACGCAATATCCTGTATACTCGCGCGCGCTTTAAGTACCCAATAACCAGATTATCAAAACGAGTACAACAATGACTGATTTATCCCACTACAGAAATATTGGCATCTTCGCACACGTTGATGCAGGAAAGACTACGACTACAGAGCGAATACTCAAACTTACCGGTAAAATTCATAAAACAGGTGAAGTTCACGATGGCGCTGCCACAACCGATTTTATGGAACAAGAACAAGAGCGTGGTATCACCATTCAATCTGCTGCAACAACTTGTTACTGGAGAGATCATCGTTTTAATATTATTGATACTCCAGGGCACGTAGATTTTACAGTTGAAGTCTATAGATCACTGAAAGTGCTTGATGGTGGGGTAGGAGTATTTTGTGGGTCAGGAGGCGTAGAACCTCAATCAGAGACGAATTGGCGTTATGCCAATGAATCAGAAGTCGCTCGAATTATCTTCGTTAATAAGTTGGATCGAATGGGAGCTGACTTTTTACGAGTGGTCAAACAAGTAAAGAACGTCCTTGGGGCCAACCCTCTCGTTATGTGTCTGCCAATCGGTGTTGAAGAAAACTTTAAAGGCCTTGTTGATCTGCTCGAGCGAAAGGCTTATGTTTGGGACGATTCTGGATTGCCTGAGAACTTTGAAATTGTAGATATTCCAGCTGACATGATTGATCAGGTTGAAAGATATCGAGAAGAAATGATTGAAACAGCGCTAGAGCAAGACGATGATCTGCTTATGGCATATATGGAAGGAGAGGAGCCCTCTATTGAGGATGTTAAAAACTGTATCCGCAAGGGAACCATAGCGTTAGATTTCTTCCCAACTTATTGTGGATCAGCATTTAAGAATAAAGGTGTTCAAATGGTCTTAGATGCTGTTGTTGATTATCTTCCATGCCCTACTGACGTGGATCCGCAACCTCTTACCGATGAAAATGGCGACGAAACTGGGGAGCATGCGATTGTATCAACTGAGGAATCTCTCAAAGCTCTAGCATTTAAGATCATGGATGACCGCTTCGGGGCTTTGACCTTCGTTAGAATTTATTCTGGTGTTCTTGAAAAAGGAACCACGATCCTTAATTCATTCACTGGGAAAACAGAAAGAATCGGAAGAATGGTTGAGATGCATGCTGATGATCGTAATGAAATTGATAGAGCCCAAGCTGGCGATATAATCGCGATCGTTGGGATGAAAAATGTGCAGACGGGTCACACTCTATGCGACCCAAAGAATCCAGTTACACTTGAACCTATGATTTTTCCAGAGCCTGTAATTTCGATTGCGGTAAAGCCCAAAGACAAAGGTGGGTCAGAAAAAATGGGGGTAGCAATTGGCAAAATGATTGCTGAGGATCCTTCGTTCCGAGTTGAAACCGATGAGGATTCTGGAGAAACCATTCTCAAAGGAATGGGAGAATTGCATTTAGATATTAAAGTGGACATCTTAAATCGAACTTATGGTGTCGATCTCATTGTAGGACAGCCTCAAGTAGCTTATCGAGAAACGATTACCCTACCAATTGAAGATAGCTATACGCATAAGAAACAATCGGGTGGATCTGGTCAGTTTGGTAAAATTGACTATCGTATTAAGCCAGGTGAACCCGGCTCCGGTTTTGCATTCTCATCGTCAGTTGTGGGCGGAAACGTGCCAAAAGAATTTTTCCCTGCAATTGAAAAAGGCTTCAAGGGGATGATGGAAGAGGGACCAATGGCAGGCTATCCAGTACTTGATGTAGAGATCGAACTATATGATGGTGGATTCCATGCCGTTGACTCTTCTGCAGTTGCTTTTGAAATTGCTGCTAAAGGGGCTTTCCGTCAATCGATGCCCAAGGCTGGGCCTCAAATAATTGAGCCAATCATGAAGGTGGATGTTTTCACTCCTGAGGATCATGTTGGAGATGTGATTGGTGATCTAAACCGTCGAAGAGGAATGATCAAAGACCAAGAAGCCGGTGTCACCGGAGTTCGAATAAAGGCAGACGTTCCACTTTCAGAAATGTTTGGTTATATTGGTCACCTCAGGACAATGACTTCAGGAAGAGGTCAGTTCTCAATGGAATTTGCTCATTACCTCCCTTGCCCTCAAAACATCGCTGCGGATGTTATTGCAGCTGCAAAAGAATTGAAGGAAGCAAAATAGTTCTATCAAAATAAGCAGCGCCCTGTTTGGATTTTTTCTTACAGGCGCTGCCTTGTCAAAGTTCTATTCTAGACTTTAAAGTTACCCTAAGTTCTTAGCCATCACCGCTTCTGTGATATTTTTTGGTGCCTCTGCGTACTTTTCAAACTCCATAGTAAAGGTCGCCCGTCCCTGAGTAGCAGATCTTAAATCCGTCGCATACCCAAACATTTCTCCAAGAGGAACCTGAGCATCAATAACCTTCCCCGCAGCACTCTCCTCCATGCCTAGGATCAAACCGCGTCGTCTATTAAGATCTCCCACGACATCTCCCATATTTTCCTCTGGAGTTACCACTTCTACTTTCATTGTTGGCTCAAGAAGAACTGCGCCACCGAAATCTGCAAGCTTCCTTGTGGCCATAGACCCAGCAATTTTAAATGCCATCTCAGAGGAATCTACGTCATGAAAAGATCCATCATAAAGTGTCGCTTTTACGCCAAGTAAAGGATAGCCAGCAAGAATACCATTTTGCATTTGTTCTTCAATACCTTTTGAAACCGCTGGAATATACTCTCGAGGAACCGCACCACCCACTATCTCATTGACAAATTCTAGCCCTTCGGTGCCTGAATCTTCTGCTGGCTCAAATTTTATCCAAACATGGCCATATTGACCCCTGCCGCCTGATTGTCGAACAAACTTCCCCTCTACTTCACAGTCATTGCGAATAGTTTCTCGATATGCAACCTGTGGCTTGCCTATATTGGCCTCAACTGAAAATTCCCGCCGCATACGATCAACAAGAATATCTAGATGCAATTCACCCATTCCAGAAATAATAGTTTGGCCGCTTTCCTCATCAGTTTTTACTTTAAAAGATGGATCCTCTTGAGCTAGCTTTCCTAAAGCTACACCCATTTTTTCTTGATCTGCCTTTGTTCGAGGCTCAACTGCTACTGAAATTACAGGTTCTGGGAATTCCATCCTTTCTAATATAATTTTGTTATTTTCCGCACAGAGAGTATCGCCAGTCATCGTATCTTTTAAGCCGATTGCTGCTGCTATATCACCAGCCAATACCTCGTTAATTTCTTCCCGACTATTAGCATGCATCTGAACCATACGCCCCACTCGTTCACGCTTCATCTTGACTGAATTATAAACAGCTGTCCCGCTTTTCAAGGTACCTGAGTAAACTCTGATAAAAGTTAAAGTACCAACAAATGGATCTGTAGCAATTTTGAATGCAAGGGCAGCAAACGGAGCTTGGTCATCAGCACTGCGCACCGCCTGTTTACCATCATCCAATTCTCCTTCAATAGCCTTGACTTCAGTTGGGGATGGCAAATATTCTATTACAGCATCCAACATGGCCTGAACACCTTTATTCTTGAATGCCGACCCACCTAAAACAGGTACAATCTCATTTGCTAGAGTTCGGATTCGAAGACCTTTTTTAATCTCCTTCTCAGATAGCGTCTCTCCTTCTAAATATTTTTCCATTAACTCATCATTAGCTTCAGCCGCAGCCTCTACAAGATCTTCATGCATTTGAGTACATCTATCAATCAGGTCATGTGGTATCTCCGAATACTTAAATGTCATTCCCTGATCACTTTCATTCCAGAGAATTGATTTCATTTTAAGTAAATCTACAACACCAACGAATTCCTCCTCAGATCCAATGGTTAGTTGGAGTGGAACTGGGACCGCTCCAAGACGTTCTTTCAATTGATTAACCACCATCATAAAATCTGCACCAGCGCGATCCATTTTATTAACAAAAACCATTCGAGGAACTTCGTACTTATTAGCTTGACGCCAAACTGTTTCCGTTTGAGGCTGAACGCCAGAAGAGCCACACAGAACGATAACTGCCCCATCGAGTACGCGAAGAGAGCGCTCAACCTCAATAGTGAAGTCAACGTGTCCTGGAGTATCAATAATATTGATACGATGGTCGTCAAACTGAGCATCCATACCTCTCCAAAAGCAGGTAGTGGCCGCAGATGTGATAGTAATACCTCTCTCTTGCTCCTGCTCCATCCAATCCATTGTCGCAGCACCATCATGTACCTCACCAATTTTATGAGAGAGTCCGGTATAGAAAAGAACGCGCTCAGTAGTTGTTGTCTTTCCCGCATCAACATGAGCACAGATTCCTATATTTCTGTATCGACCTATTGGTGTTTTTCGAGCCACTATATTTTCCTCTTATTTAAAACACAAAAAGGCGACTGTAATAGTCACCTTTTTGTGTAAATCTTTCAAAACAGTTTTGCAAACTAGAAACGGAAGTGAGAGAAAGCCTTATTTGCTTCTGCCATACGGTGGACATCTTCGCGCTTTTTAACTGCGCCGCCTTTCCCTTGAACTGCATCGATTAATTCTCCCGCAAGACGCTGAGGCATTGATTTCTCTCCTCTACTTCGTGCGTAATCTACTAACCAACGCATCGCCAAGGCTGTCCTTCTGGACGGCCTAACTTCTACAGGTACTTGATACGTAGCTCCACCAACGCGGCGAGATTTTACCTCAACAAGTGGTGCTACATTATCTAAGGCTTCTTCGAAGACATCTACGGGGCTTTTCTTAAGCCGCTCTTCGACAAGGTCAAGCGCACCGTAGACTATTCTTTCGGCAACTGATTTTTTTCCACTTACCATCACGTGATTCATAAATTTCGCGAGAGTAATGTTCCCGAACTTTGGGTCTGGCAGTATTTCCCGCTTTGCTGCTACTCTTCTTCTTGGCATCGTTTTTGTCTTCTCTTCAGGTTTTTCTAGGGAGAGGCCCTAGCCTTACTTAGTTGTTTGTAAATCGATAATGCTTAGCCCTTTGGCCTTTTAGTGCCATACTTCGAGCGCCTTTGAGTACGGCCATTAACACCGGCTGTATCAAGAGTTCCACGCACTGTGTGATAACGGACACCTGGAAGATCTTTTACACGACCTCCGCGGATTAGCACCACGCTGTGCTCCTGCAAATTGTGTCCTTCTCCACCAATGTATGAAGTAACTTCATAACCACTGGTTAGGCGCACACGACATACCTTACGAAGAGCAGAATTCGGCTTCTTGGGAGTTGTCGTATAGACTCGAGTGCACACTCCACGTCTCTGAGGACACGCCTGAAGTGCTGGTACATCACTTTTTGTGACTTTGCGTTTTCTCGGCTTACGAACCAACTGGTTGATCGTTGCCATGCAATATTTCTCCAAAATTTATAAAGATCTTTAACAAGACCGGTTATTTCCAGACTCTACTATATAGTGCAGTAGCTTCGGAAAGGAGCGGCAGTGTAATTACCGCAATAGCTAGAGTCAAGCAGCTATTTTTATAGCTGCAATCTTCATTTACTCTTCTAACATTTCAGCACTTAAAGCTTCGGTGAGCGCCGCTTCCACATCCGCGGCAGTCATTGTAGACTCAAGCTCAGCTTCTCGATTTTTACGTCTTTGAGCATGATATGACAATCCGGTACCAGCAGGAATCAGTCGTCCCACAACCACATTTTCCTTGAGCCCTCTCAATGGATCAGCCTTGCCTGTTACAGCTGCTTCAGTCAATACTCTTGTTGTCTCTTGGAACGATGCCGCCGAAATGAAGCTTTCTGTTGCAAGAGACGCTTTAGTAATACCTAGAAGTTGGCGTTCAAATTGAGCGGGCTGCATTCCTTCTTGTCGGAGCCGTTCGTTTTCCTCGAGCACTCGTCTATATTCAACTTGCTCACCACGGATCAATGACGAGTCACCCATATCGGTAATTTCAACTTTTCGTAACATTTGCCTAGTGATAACCTCGATATGTTTATCGTTAATTTTTACACCCTGAAGGCGATAAACATCTTGAATCTCATTAACGATATACTTAGACAGCTCACTAATGCCTTTTAGACGAAGAATATCGTGCGGGGTTGGAGGTCCATCAGAGATAACCTCTCCTTTCTCTACATGTTCACCTTCAAAGACACTAAGAGTACGCCACTTAGGAATCAATTCCTCATACTGCATCTTCCCGTTTGGTAGGGGTTTACCATCATCGGGAGTGATAACAAGGCGTAGTTTTCCCTTTGTCTCCTTGCCAAGTGTTACAGTTCCGGTGATTTCTGCAAGAATTGCTGGATCCTTAGGCTTTCGAGCCTCAAATAAATCAGCAACTCGCGGTAAACCACCAGTAATGTCTTTCGTACCACCAGCCTCTTGAGGAATGCGAGCTATAATTTGACCAATATCAATGGTATCTCCATCCGCCACATTTATGCTTGCGTTAGCAGGAAGTGGGTAATGGGCAGGAACAGTTGAATTAGGGAAGAGTAATTCTTTTCCTTTCTTATCTGTCAACGTAATCATTGGCTTCAGATCTTTACCCGCTGCATTTCGATCATTAGGATCAATGACTGATATACTCGTTAATCCAGTCATATCATCTGTTTGTTGTCGAACACTTAACCCCTCTTCCATGCCAGAGAATCCTACCTTACCTGCCACCTCAGAAACGATTGGGTGCGTATGAGGATCCCAATTGGCAATGATGTCGCCAGCTATTACTTTAGAACCGTCCTTCACTTTTATCAAAGCACCGTAAGGTAACTTGTAGCGCTCTCTCTCTCGACCATTTTCATCAGCTATTGCAAGTTCTCCAGATCGTGAAACCGCCACTAGGTTCTTATCTTTGTTCTGGACAGTTTTTAAATTAATGAGTCGAACCACGCCGTCTTGTTTAACTTTGACACTATCTACTGCTGATGCTCTGGAGGCTGCACCACCAATATGGAAAGTACGCATCGTAAGCTGAGTTCCAGGCTCACCAATGGACTGAGCGGCGATAACACCAACAGCCTCACCTTGATTGACCCGATGTCCTCGAGCAAGATCTCTACCGTAGCAAGCGGCACATATACCATGCCTAACTTCACAAGTAATAGGAGAACGCACGACGACTTCATCTATGCTCATTTTCTCAATACGCGCAACCCACTGCTCGTCAATCATAGTTCCTGCTGGAACAGCAACCTCATTAGTTCCGGGCTTGTTGACATCTTTTGCTACCACCCGACCCAAAATTCGATCACCAAGAGAGGAAATAATGTCTCCACCCTCGATAACAGGTGCCATTAGTAGACCCTCGGTGGTACCGCAGTCAACCTCGGTAACAACCACATCTTGCGAAACGTCAACTAATCTTCTCGTCAAGTAGCCAGAATTGGCAGTTTTTAAAGCCGTATCCGCCAAGCCTTTTCGGGCGCCGTGGGTTGAGATGAAGTACTGCATCACAGTTAAACCTTCACGGAAGTTAGCAGTAATTGGAGTCTCAATAATCGAACCATCTGGACGAGCCATTAGTCCCCGCATCCCCGCTAACTGACGAATCTGAGCTGGGGATCCCCTAGCTCCAGAATCAGCCATGATAAAGACCGAGTTAAAGGAGTCTTGTTCTTCAGTGTCACCGTCTCTATTAATAACGCTCTCAGTACTAATGCCCTTCATCATTGATTTAGCAACACGATCGTTAGCTTGCGACCAGATATCGATCACTTTGTTATACTTTTCCCCTTGGGTCACAAGACCTGAGGCAAACTGACTCTCAATTTCACGCACCTGATCCTCAGCTCCAGAGATGATCTTAGTTTTATCATCTGGAATAACAAAGTCGTTCACACCAATCGACGCGCCCGATCGAGTTGAGAATTTGAATCCTGTATACATAAGTTGATCTGCAAAGATAACCGTATCTTTAAGACCGACACTTCGGTAGCACTCATTCAAAATGATCGAGATAGCTTTCTTTACCATTGGCTTATTGACTAAGCCAAAAGGGAGCCCCGCTGGAACTGATTCCCATAATAGAATACGCCCGATGGTTGTTTCGACCATCTTTCGCTCTGTAACTCGTTCTTTTGAGACGTCATCGATCAAGGTCTCATTTATGCGAACATTTACACGAGCCTGAAGGTCAACTTTATCTGCATAATATGCCCTAGATGCTTCTTTGCAATCAGCAAAAATCATCCCTTCACCTCGAGCATTTATTTTGTGTCGAGTCATGTAGTAAAGGCCCAAGACAACATCCTGCGAGGGAACAATAATCGGCTCCCCAGATGCTGGCGAGAGAATATTGTTAGTTGACATCATGAGCGCACGAGATTCCATTTGAGCTTCAATAGTCAGTGGAACGTGCACAGCCATTTGGTCACCATCGAAATCAGCATTAAAGGCTGCGCAAACAAGAGGATGAAGTTGAATAGCTTTCCCTTCAATTAGAACAGGCTCAAAAGCTTGAATTCCCAAACGGTGGAGGGTTGGAGCTCTGTTTAATAAAACGGGATGTTCACGAATCACATCATCTAAAATATCCCAAACTACAGGCTCCTCCCGCTCAACCATCTTCTTAGCAGCCTTAATAGTTGTCGCCAGACCACGAAGCTCTAACTTACTGAAAATGAATGGCTTGAAGAGCTCTAATGCCATACGTTTTGGTAACCCACACTGGTGCAGTCGTAGCGTAGGGCCACAAACAATTACAGACCGTCCAGAGTAATCAACGCGCTTTCCAAGAAGATTTTGCCTGAAACGCCCTTGCTTGCCCTTAATCATATCAGCGAGTGATTTGAGAGGTCGTTTATTTGAGCCAGTTATTGCTCGCCCGCGACGTCCGTTATCGAGAAGTGCATCAACTGACTCTTGGAGCATGCGCTTTTCATTTCTGACAATTATGTCTGGAGCACTAAGCTCAAGCAGCCGCTTTAATCGGTTATTACGATTGATTACTCTGCGATATAGATCATTTAAATCAGATGTAGCAAAACGCCCACCATCCAAAGGGACCAGAGGACGAAGATCAGGTGGCAGTACCGGCAGGGCCTCCAGAACCATCCATTCAGGTTTATTACCAGATCCGTGGAAGGCTTCTAGCAACTTCAATCGCTTGGAAAACTTCTTAATTTTAGTTTCAGACTTGGTATTTGGGATTTCTTCTCGAATCGCTGCAATCTCTTCTTCCATTACAATCTCTTTTAGAAGAGCTTGAATTGCCTCAGCACCCATCGTAGCTACAAATTCATCGCCGAATTCTTCAAGAGACTCAAAGTATTCCTCGTCAGTAAGGAGCTGTCCTTTCTCTAACGTTGTCAAACCTGGGTCAGTTACGACATAAGACTCAAAGTAAAGCACCCTCTCTATCTCTCTTAGCGTCATATCAAGCATGAGACCAATACGAGAAGGAAGTGATTTTAGGAACCATATATGCGCCACTGGGCAAGCTAATTCGATATGTCCCATTCTTTCACGGCGAACTTTTGTTAGCGTTACCTCAACCCCACATTTTTCACAAACAATACCACGGTGCTTCATGCGCTTATATTTACCGCAGAGACATTCGTAGTCCTTAACGGGACCAAATATCTTCGCGCAAAAGAGGCCCTCGCGTTCAGGCTTGAATGTACGATAGTTTATCGTCTCAGGTTTCTTAACTTCACCAAATGACCATGAGCGAATCATTTCTGGTGATGCGAGACTAATCCGAATGTTATCGAATTCGGTGTTTTGTTCTTTCTGCTTGAGTAGATTGACTAAGTCTTTCAAGGCTTTTCCTCCAGTAACTGGGTTTTCCGTGGCGATTTTTCGCCACGAACATCACTAAGCAAAGTAGCGCTTATTCGTTTTCCAACTCCATATTGATACCAAGGGAGCGAACTTCCTTAACCAATACGTTAAATGACTCTGGCATACCAGGCTCCATACGATGATCACCATCAACGATATTTTTATACATCTTGGTTCTACCGGCTACATCATCTGACTTAACCGTTAGCATCTCCTGTAAAGTATAAGAAGCTCCATAAGCCTCCAGAGCCCATACTTCCATTTCACCAAATCTCTGGCCACCAAACTGAGCCTTTCCGCCCAGTGGTTGCTGGGTAACTAGGCTGTAAGAACCGGTGGAACGGGCATGCATCTTGTCATCAACCAAGTGGTTAAGCTTGAGCATATACATGTAGCCTACTGTGACCGGACGATCGAACTTATCACCTGTTCGTCCATCGTAAAGCACCGACTGACCACTTTCTGGCAAGTCAGCTAGGGCAAGCATGCTTTTTAACTCTACTTCATGAGCACCATCGAATACTGGCGTAGCAATTGGTACTCCAGAGCGCAGATTTGACGCTAGCTCAAGCACCTCTTTATCGCTTAACTCCTTGAGATTGGTTCCATATACCGTATCACCCACATCATAAATATCTTGCAGGAATTTTCTGACTTCCACAGCTTTAGCTTGAGCCTTGAGCATAGCGTCAATCTTGACCCCTAAACCTTTGGCTGCCATTCCCATGTGAACCTCCAGAACTTGACCAACATTCATTCGTGATGGGACTCCAAGAGGATTGAGTACAATGTCGACTGGATCACCGTTTTCGTCATAAGGCATATCTTCAACAGGCTTGATAACGGAAATCACTCCCTTGTTCCCGTGACGACCTGCCATTTTGTCTCCAGGTTGTATCCGACGCTTAACGGCAAGGTAGACCTTAACCGTTTTTAGAACTCCCGGCGCCAAGTCATCTCCACTTTGAAGCTTTCCTCGTTTCTCTTCAAATCGCTCATCAAGTTGCGTCCGACGTTCCAGCAATTGCGTTTGAGCGGCTGAAATTTGATCATTAAGATCCGACTTCTCCATTCTGATTGCAAACCAGTCTTCAGAAGAAAAGTCAGCTACGGATTCTGCAGTAAGTGCTTCGCCCTTTTTGAGACCTTGAGCCTTCGCGACCTTACTACCACCTAATGATGCAAATAGACGACCTAAAGTCGCATTTTCCACTATTCTATACTCATCATTTAGATCTTTCCTAAATTGATCAAGCTCAGTTTTTTCAATATCAAGGGATCTTTGATCCTTGTCTAAACCGTCTCGAGTAAACACTTGGACATTAATAACTGTTCCCTTAATGCTACTTGGAACTCTCAGAGAGGTATCTTTAACATCGGATGCCTTTTCTCCAAAGATTGCACGCAGAAGCTTTTCCTCAGGAGTTAGCTGCGTTTCACCTTTGGGAGTAACTTTACCGACCAAAATATCTCCGGCTGTTACTTCAGCCCCAATATGCACAATACCTGACTCATCTAAGCGACCCAACGCAGTTTCACCGACATTGGGAATATCTGCTGTAATTTCTTCTGAACCAAGCTTTGTATCTCTAGCAACACAAGTTAGTTCTTGAATGTGGATTGTTGTAAATCGATCCTCCTGCACAACTCTCTCTGAAATCAGAATTGAGTCCTCAAAGTTATACCCATTCCAAGGCATAAATGCGATTCGCATGTTTTGACCAAGAGCCAATTCTCCCAGGTCTACCGAGGGCCCATCTGCCAGAACATCTCCGCGTGAAATTACGTCACCCTGCTTCACAATCGGGCTTTGGTTAATACAGGTATTTTGATTCGAACGCGTATACTTGGTCAGGTTATAAATATCGACTCCTGCCTCTCCTGACTCTACCTCTTTATCGCTAACACGCACTACAATTCTTCCAGCATCAACACTCTCAATAACACCACCACGCTTGGCAACCTTGCAAACACCAGAGTCACTTGCCACGGTTCGCTCGATCCCAGTTCCAACTAGAGGCGCCTCAGCGCGCAAAGTTGGAACGGCCTGGCGTTGCATGTTTGAACCCATCAACGCTCTGTTAGCATCATCATGCTCAAGAAACGGAATTAGAGAAGCAGCTACTGAAACAACCTGCTGAGGGCTTACATCCATGTAATCGATATCAGTTGGTGCTTTGGATGTAAACTCGTTCTGATGACGAACAGCAACCAAATCATCCACAAATTCCTCTTTAGATGTCAGCTCCGCGGACGCCTGTGCAATTACAAACTGGGATTCATTAATTGCTGAGAGATACTCAATATCTTTAGAAACTTTCCCATCTACAACCTTTCGATATGGCGTCTCAATAAAACCATAGTGATTGGTTCGAGCATAGGTCGCCAGAGAATTAATTAAGCCAATATTTGGTCCCTCGGGGGTCTCAATAGGGCAAACTCGACCATAGTGCGTCGGATGCACGTCCCTAACCTCAAATCCTGCTCTCTCTCTTGTCAAACCCCCCGGCCCAAGCGCTGAAACACGTCGCTTGTGCGTAATTTCTGACAAGGGATTATTTTGATCCATGAACTGGGACAACTGACTCGAACCAAAAAATTCTTTCATCGCCGCAGCAACCGGTTTGGCATTCACGAGATCTTGAGGCATTAATCCTTCAGACTCAGCAACTCCCAACCTCTCTTTAACGGCACGTTCAACTCGAACAAGTCCCACTCGAAACTGATTTTCAGCCATCTCTCCAACAGATCGTATTCGACGATTTCCTAGATGATCAATGTCATCGACAGATCCTTTACCATTCCGGATGGCAATGAGTTTACTCATCACGTCCGCTATATCTGTGGAAGCACCAAACTCTTCAGACATCTCCTTTGCTTCATCAGTCTTCAGCATAGAGAAATATCTTTCATCGTATAGGATTCCTGCTCCTTGCTCAGCATCTCTATCAAGGCGGCGATTAAATTTCATACGACCTACTGAAGAAAGATCATAACGCTCTATATTAAAGAATAAATTGTAGAATAAATTTTCCGCAGATTCTTTTGTCGGCGGCTCTCCAGGACGCATCATCCGATAGATTTCTACAAGTGCCTCTAACTGAGTTCTTGCTGGATCTGCTCTGAGCGTATCGGAAATAAATGGCCCACAATCAAGATCATTTGTATACAGGGTTTCTATATCGGTGACACCAGCCTCAAGCATCAATGCCAGATTTTCTTCCGTAATTTCCGTATTACACTCAAGCAAAAGTTCTCCAGTGCTAGAATCGGCAACATCTCTTGCTAAAGAACGACCAATGAGATACTCCTGAGGCACCTCTAAGGTAGTGACCTTTCCTTTCTCAAGCTGACGAATATGACGCGCCGTAATTCTCCTACCCTTCTCGACAACAACCGCGCCCTTCTTATCCTTGATATCAAAAACGGTAATTTCTCCTCTAAGCCGCTCAGGGTCGAGCTCTAAAGAGAATGCCCCTTTCTTGAAATGGAACATGCTGGTATCAAAGAATTTGTCCAGGATCTCTTCTGAACTATAACCCAGAGCTCTCAGAAGTATCGTCGCTGGAAGCTTTCGACGCCGATCGATTCGAACGTAAAGAAGATCTTTGGGATCAAACTCAAAATCCAACCAAGAACCGCGATAGGGTATCACGCGAGCGGTGTATAAAAGTTTCCCTGAAGAGTGAGTCTTACCCTTATCATGATCAAAGATAACCCCTGGTGACCGATGGAGTTGCGAAACAATAACACGCTCCGTTCCATTGATAATAAAAGTCCCATTTTCCGTCATAAGAGGAATTTCGCCCAGATACACCTCTTGCTCACGGATATCCTTAATAGCTTTGTTGGTCGACTCTTTATCGTAAATCACAAGACGCACTCTGACACGGAGAGGAACTGAAAAAGTGACCCCGCGAAGTTTACATTCTTCCTCATCAAAAGCGGGTTTTCCCATAACGTAATCAACATACTCTAAGGCAGCATTGCCAGAGTAACCAACTATGGGAAAAATAGAATTTAGTGCGGCATGCAGACCTGTGTTTAGGCGATCTTCCATCCCAACACCTTTCTGCGTAAATTTTTTGTAGGAATCAAGCTGGATCGCCAACAAATAGGGCAAATCCATAGTGTTCGGCAGCTTGCCAAAATTCTTGCGGATACGTTTCTTCTCAGTGAAGGAGTAAGCCATCTGTATTCCTCGGTGTTAACAAATTATAGTGGTGCTTTTTCTTAGATCAGAGCCCAAGTTAATCGTGCATCCCAGAGCATCCCTCAAATAACAGCATGGGCTAAGGATAAAAATTTTTAAGCCCACACCATTATTTCAGGTATTTTATCAACCAAAGCTTACTTTAGCTCTGCTGTAGCTCCAGCTTCTTCCAACTGCTTCTTGGCTTCTTCGGCATCGTCTTTTGGCGCAGCCTCTTTAATGGTAGAGGGTGCTCCATCAACTAGCTCTTTAGCTTCTTTTAACCCTAAGCCAGTTATGGCGCGAACCGCTTTAATAACATTTACTTTCTTTTCGCCTATGGCGCTAAGAACAACGTCAAAGTCAGTCTTCTCTTCTACCGCCGCTGCTTCGCCGCCAGCCGCAGGGGCAGCTGCAACTGCCACAGCAGCCTGAGCAGAAACTCCAAACTTCTCTTCCATTGCACTAACTAGCTCAACAACATCCATTACGCTCATTTCAGCGATTGCGTTTAAAATATCTTCGTTTGAAAGGGCCATTTTGGGCCTCCTATGTTTATTTAGTTAAAGAAGGCGCTTATGCGGCTTCTTCTTTTTTAGTTTTTACTGCTGCTACAACTCGAGTCGCTTTGGTTGGAATTTCATTCAAAGTACGTACCAACTTAGTGACTGGGGCCAAAGTTACGCTAGCCAACATACCGAGAGCCTGTTCAAGGGTCGGAAGATTAGCGAGAACATCGATTTGGTCTTTCCCGAGAAGTTGGCCACTCACCGAGAGCGCTTTTACATCAAAGGAATCATTTTGCTTAGCAAAATCTTTGAACAAGCGCGCCGCAGCTCCTGGGTCTTCCATAGAGAAAGCAAACAACGAAGGCCCTACCAACACATCTTCTACACATGAGTAGTCAGTTTCAGCAAATGCTCGCTTTGCAAGCGTGTTACGGATAACCCGTAACTGTACATTTTCAGTTCTTGCTTTCGCTCGCAATGCATTCATGTCAGACACGTCTACTCCACGAGCGTCAGCGATAACTAAAGATAACGCTTGACCAGCTGTTTCATTTACTTCCGCAACAATTGCTTTTTTATCATCGAGATTTAATGCCACGATATATTTCCTCGATTTACCTTAGTTTCGATCGAGTTTCCTCGATCACTTAGGTGAAAATCCTCTAGCAAACTAATCGCTAGATTGGGTCCACCGCCTGCGTAGGAGAATTTCTTAACTTTCATCTGAAATTCATTAAACATTTATATGTTCCTACGGTCTTTAACGACCTGAGCGATTTACTCTCAGACCCCAAAGCCTTTTTGCAGCTATCGCTGCTAACTCATCACCCCGCTAAAGAGGCTTGATCAATTAATAATCCAGGGCCCATAGTTGAAGACAAGGTGACCTTCTTCACATAAATCCCCTTTGCTGAGGCTGGCTTTGCCTTATGTAAATCTGCCATTAACGCCTCCAAATTCTCCTTTAAAGCTGTCGCTTCAAAGCCAACTATCCCGATCCCACCATGTACAATCCCATTTTTATCTGCTCTGAACCTTACTTGTCCCGCTTTAGCATTAGCGACTGCAGAGGCAACATCGGGAGTTACAGTGCCAGATTTTGGGTTTGGCATGAGCCCTCTTGGGCCCAAAACTTTCCCTAGCATGCCAACAACTCTCATGGCGTCAGGGCTCGCAATCACAACATCGAAGTCCATGTTACCGCTCTTAATTTCATCTGCCAGTTCATCCATACCAACAAGCTCAGCTCCTGCGGCTTTCGCAGATTCCGCTGCCTCACCTTGGGCAAAAACACAGACACGAACTTGCTTACCTGAACCATGAGGTAGAGTTGTTGCACCTCGAACTATTTGATCAGATTTACGGGGATCAATCCCTAGATTAATTGCTACATCAACAGTTTCAGGAAACTTGACGGTCGATAGCTCTTTTATAAGAGTAAGAGCATCATCAATCGCATAGCTTTTACCAGCTACAATCTTTTCGTTGATCGCACGGCGGCGCTTGCTTAGCTTAGCCATTTATACACCCTCCGTTTCTATGCCCATAGAGCGAGCAGAGCCAGCGATAGTTCGCACTGCAGCATCGAGACTGGCAGCAGTAAGATCTGGCTCTTTTGCCTTAACAATGTCTTCTAACTGCTGCCTATTAATCTTTCCTACTTTTTCGGTATTCGGTCGACCGCTACCACTTTTTAGGCCAGCGGCTTTCTTCAAAAGATATGATGCAGGAGGAGTTTTCATTTCAAATGTAAAACTACGATCTGCATAGACAGTTATAACAACAGGAACAGGAGCTCCCTGCTCGATACTTTGAGTCTGTGCGTTAAAACCTTTACAAAATTCCATGATGTTCACACCATGCTGTCCTAATGCTGGACCAACTGGTGGACTGGGGTTTGCCTGACCGGCAGGCACCTGCAGCTTGATATAAGCTGTTACTTTCTTTGCCATCTCTACTTCTCCTTAAATGGGTATTAGCGCCTCAAGAAGCTAAAAATTAGCTTTCTGTCTCTGGCTCCCCAACAAACCTGCGGAATTACAGGATTATTAATAATTTTTAAGCTTTCTCAACCTGAGTAAAGTCCAATTCAACTGGCGTAGATCGACCAAATATTGACACCGCGACCCGAAGTTTACTTTTATCGTAATTTACTTCTTCAACAGTGCCGTTAAAGTCATTAAATGGACCATCTGTGACACGGACCATCTCTCCAGGCTCAAACATCGTCTTGGGCCGAGGAGTTTCCTCGGAGTCATGAACCCTCTGTAGAATTAAATCTGCTTCTTTATCAGTGATAGGAGCAGGCCTATCTGCTTTTCCACCAATAAACCCCATTACCCTTGGAGTTTCCTTGACCAAATGCCAAGACTCGTCGTCAAGCTCCATCTGCACCAATACATATCCAGGGAAAAACATTCGTTCGCTGGTCTTCTTTTGGCCACTTTTCATTTCAACAACTTCTTCGGTAGGCACCAAAATCTCGCCAAACCTATCATCTAAATTATTTAGCTTGATGCGCTCTTGAATTGCCAATGCAACTTTTTTCTCGTAGCCCGAGTAAGCATGCACCACATACCATCGCATAGACATGCCGCTCTCCTAACCCATGATTCCTGACGCAGCCCAACTTAGCAGAGAATCAATCATCCACAAGAGCACTGCCATTAAAATAATAACCACAAGAACGATAAGCGTAGTTTGATTACGCTCCTGTTTTGTGGGCCAAACTACTTTTCTCCACTCCGTTCGAGCTCCAATTGCTAACTCAATTGTAGCTGCACCTTTAGCGGTCTGAGAAGCTACTAAGCCGGAGATGGCAAGAGCAACTAAAAATCCAATTACACGATATAAAACTGATTCAGCTGAGTAGTACCAGTTACCATAAACAGCTCCACCCAATAGAGCGACAACCATTATCCACTTTATCCAATCTAGTCGGAATTGTTTATCTTCTGCTGCAACACTCATACAAATAACCATTCTCGAATATTAAAGTGGCAGGCCAGGAGGGACTCGAACCCCCAACAGCCGGTTTTGGAGACCGGTGCTCTACCAATTGAACTACTGGCCTACAAGTACTTACTAGATTCCTTAAGTGACAACTAAACCGAGACAACATTTGATGCCTCGGCTCATCGCAAAATCTAGATCATTAAAATCATTCTATAATTTTAGCAACGACTCCTGCACCAACAGTTCGACCACCTTCCCGTATAGCAAAACGCAAGCCATCTTCCATCGCAATTGGGTGAATCAATTCAACT
>NTJY01000032.1 GCA_002457245.1 SAR92 bacterium MED-G29
ATCACCTTGATTTTAATGTTTCTCTTCCTCCTGATTTTAACTGCAGGATCGTGGTTTATGTTTCAGATGAAGGCTCAGTTAAAGGATAATTCGGTTAAGTTAGATTCACTAGAAGATCTGGCGGATCGAACGGCCAAATCGCTCGATATGTTTTCTGTGAAAAGTAAAAAATTTGAGTCTATACAGGATGAATTAATCCGTTCAACAGATGATCATATTAATAGTCTGCAATTACAATTAACTGCTCAGGGCGCGAGACTTGCTGAGCTTGGATCGACTTCCAGGAGTGATTGGTACTTATCAGAGGCAGCTTATTTGGTCAGATTAGCTAGCCAGCGGTTACAGACGGAGAGAAGTACGAAAAATCCCCTGGCCCTGCTTCTTCAGGCAGATAGGATTTTACTGAACCTTAACGAAGAAGGATTATTATCAGTTCGCACAGCTATTGCTGATGATGTGGCTTCGTTGAGACTAGCAGGATCGGTTGATATTGAGGGTATTGTTTTAGAGCTAAATGCTCTTGCTAAACAGATTAATCAGTTAGAGCTCTTGCGGTTATCTCTTGACAGCTCTGAGGCTAATCTTGTGGGAGAGACACTGAGTGCCGATGGCGTACATATATCTGAGATAACAGATAGCTCAGTAGATAGCTTAACAGAACAGTTTAAGCGTCACTTGGCAAGCTTAGTCAAAGTCAGAGAGAGGAAGAGCATAATAGAGCCTGCTTTGAGCTATTCAGAAGAATCTGTGGTTCGGAGTAATTTGAAATTATTTTTACACCAGGCGGCAAACTCTGTTCTTCGAGAAGAACAAGCTGTTTTTGAATTAAGTTTAAAAAATGCTTCAGACCTACTGCGTATTTACTTTTCGGACACTTCATCTTCTAGGCAGATCAATAGTCGAATCAGCCATCTAAAAGAAGTGGCAGTGGTTCAAATGCTGCCCGATATCAATGGTTCTATTTCAGCAATTGAAACCTTTATTATTGTGCGCCAAAGCAGATTAATAAAAGCTGATGCATCAGAGATAATCGATAAACCATGAGAGGTCTACTTTTAGGGACAATTATTTCTCTACTGTTTGGTGCACTAACTATTTGGTTGATGCAGCAGGATGGTGGATATGTTTTTATAAATTTTCAAAATTTTACGGTCGAGATGACCGTTTGGGTAGCTTTGCTTCTATACCTCATCGTAACTGCATCAATAGTCTGGTTTTTTTCGCTTGTTAAATGGGGAGTAGGTGCAGGTGGTCTTCGCAACTGGTGGGTTTCAAGAGCATCGAGTAAAAAAATTAACACAACAAAGCAAGGACTAATTTTATATGCCGATCATGAATGGCAGCGAGCTCTTGAAGTTTTAACAAAGTCTGCTGAGAGATCTATAATGCCAGAGGTAGATCTATTATTTGCTGTCCGATCAGCAAGTAAAGGTGGACAGATAGAAGAAGCTCGGTCCCTCATTGAAAAGCTTAAATCCTCTAATCCTAAATTTTATTTATTGGCACAAAAAAGTCTAGCTGAAATATATATTCAGGATGAGAGCTTTGATTTAGCTTTGGAGATTATCACACCAATGGCTGATGAAAGGCCTGAGGATCCTGGAGTTTTAAGGTTGCTAGCTGATGTTCTCCACTTAACTGAAGATTGGACATCACTTCAACTATTGTTGCAAGACATGCACCGATTTAAGGCCTTGGATAAATCGGACATGGCGCTCTTAGAGTTTGATGTTTATCAAAATTTACTTTCTGAATTTCAAGCTGATCCTGATTTAACTTTGCAAGAACAAAAAGAGCAGGTAGCTGATCTTTGGGATATCATTCCAAAACGCCTTAAAACTGATTCTCACCTCAGTTGCTTCTATTTCGATTTACTTGTTTCCGTTAATGACTGTGAAAAAATGATTCCGATAATGATAAAAAATGTAAATAATAGTTGGAGCGACGAACTGGTTCTTCGGTTAGGTGAAACGGGAATACCAAAGCCCGAGTTTCGCCTGGCGGCTGCAGAAAAATGGCTAGTTAAATACCCTGAGAATTCTATTTTGCTTTTTACTTTAGGGAATATCTGTTGCCAACTTAAATTTTGGGGTAAAGCTCGTGATTATTTTTCGAGTGCCTTGGCTATCGAGCCAAATCCAAAAATTTTTGCTAGCTTGGGGGAGGTAATGATTCAAATAGGAGAGGTTGATGCAGCCCATGATGCATTTAGGAGGGGGCTAATATTGGGAAATCAAGAAGGGTTTTCGAAATAATACCTTAACCCACGCGCTCATATCCGCTTCTTTTTTAAGTCTCTGATTATAAATCTGGAAGGATGTAAAGCTAGACGAAGTTCTCTTTCCAGAGGACATAATTGCTGACTTATTTCGGAGGATAAAATCTCGGCAGTAAGAGGTGCATACGTTAATCCTCTTGAGCCCATGCCGCAATTAACATAAAGATCATCGATATATGTGCCTTTAATAGCGGTGCTTTTGCGAGCATCCTTTCGTAAAAATGCAAAGTCTTTAATCATTTGACTCTGATTGGGAATTGGTCCAGCAATAGGTAAGTAATCACGGGTAGTACAGCGATAATTGGCTCTACCATCTAGCTTATTTATATTGAACTTTCCTAGAGCCAAGGCAAGACCTTTATCGGTGTTTTGCATCTGAGTTATATTCTTCCAGTGGTCTTCTGCTCGCAGATCGGTTGTACTAATTTTGTGATTGTATGTGGCCCCGCAGCTATGGCTCCCGGCTTGAGAGGGAGTTATATAACCTTCGCCACAAATCACTGTTTTGATCTTTTCGCTTGATTCCGATGACGGTAGCTCAGTCACTTGCCCCCTTAGAGATTTTACGTCGAGAAACTGGGTCTCCTCAAATTCGTTAATGCCATTTGCATTAGCCATTACTAAAATATCGGCTTGTGCGAGCAGGTCATCATTATCGTCAAATAAGTTCCAGAGGCCTTCAGAGCTATCTCTGTGGAATTTACAAACATCTCCTTTTATCACTGATATATTGGCAGATTTGAGGAGATAATCACATACAATAGAAGGTGGCAACCAACCCAGAGTTGGGAAAAAAAGACCTAGATTAGATTTTAGTTTAATGCCGCTGACATCTTGTAAAGCATTGTTCGTCAACAATTGGACAAAATGTGTTAATCCATGGAACCGCTTACTAATTTTTACAAATTCCGCTTCAGATTTAGGATTTTCCGGAAGAATCAGTACACCACACTGTTGTCCAATACCCTTATCCCATAAAGGTTGGTAGTAACGGCTTGCAAGCATCAGAGCGTTGACATTAATCCTTGGCAGTGAGTCATCTCTAATAGAAAGTTTTGGATAAACAATAGCCCTTTTGTTTCCTGACCCGCCTTCTCCTGCTTTGCCGAAGCGATCAATGACATTTACCGTATATCCTCTTTTTGCTAAGGCAACTGCTGTTGTGCATCCAGCAATACCTGCACCAAGAATAGCTACAGAGGCGGGCATTTTATGATTTAGTCTTGCCCTTGAGTTTAAATTCCACTGGTTAGTCCCGAGAATTTTTGTGTGATCCTGCTTGAGACTATTAAAAGTGGCCGTAATCATCTGACGTTTTTTTCCAAAGCCTTTAATATGCTTTATATCAAATCCACACATCGTAAGATTTTTTGCAACAACGCTCGCAGCACTAAAAGTACTTAAGGTCGTCGTCTTTGAAGAGAGAGACGCAACAGTATGAAATAGTTTAGATGTCCAAATATTTGGATTTTTAGATGGTGAAAATCCATCTAAAAACCACGCATCTATTGGGTTTTTATTATGGAGATATAACTCTTTTATATCGCTCTCGGCCAGGGCGTCGAACATTTCTTCAGCAGGACCCAACATTAGACAGAGCTTTATTCTGCCGTCGAATAACTCAATATTGTGGAATCCTTTTATTGCGGCGGGAAACTGATCAATAAGCGGTTTGGCAATTCTATCGAGAGAGGGCCAAATTTCTAAAATTTGTTCTAAATCAACTGATTTTAGTGGCCTAGATTCTGCTGCAAAATAACTCAGAGTTGCATGGGTAGGAGCAACTTCAAGCCAGAGTTTACAACAAGATAAAAAGTTTAGTCCGGCTCCGAATCCTAATTCAGCAATATTGAAATTTAATTCTTGTTTCTCTAGGGATTGCCATCTTGAGGATAAATTATTTTGCTCTATAAAAACATAATTACTCTCTTGGAAGGCATCCTTAAGAGAAAAATAAAAATCTTGGAACTCCAATGAAAAAGGCACCCCATGACGCCATTCTATTTCTGCAGGACTAACTTCCATTAACTTAGTCTAAATTCATCAATTATTTGAATACACCACCGCTCAATATATTTATCTGTGAGCTCAGATTGATTCTCATCATCTAGAGATAATCCAACAAATGCCTCTCCATTGTCTGTAAGAGCTTTTGATTGTTTGAACTCATAACCCTTCGTAGGCCAGGTTCCAACCGTTGATGCACCTTGCATTTTAACTTTTTCGCAAAGGTAGCCGAGTGCATCTTGGAACCATTCAGGATATCCAATTTGATCTCCAAGTCCGTAGAGAGCGACTAGAGTACCTGTTAAATCTAGAGTGTCGATTTCTTCCCAGATGGATTCCCAGTCCTCCTGAAGTTCTCCAAAGTCCCAAGTTGGGATGCCTAGTATCAAGTATTGATATTCAGACATGCGTTGAACTGGATTCAATGCGATATCATAAATCTCTACGGTCACATTTGAGTAAGTTTTATCAATGAATTCACAAATTTTCTCACCTGCCATTTCCGTATAGCAGGTTGTGCTTCCATAAAATAATCCAATTTTTGACGTCATTTTTGTGAATGCTCGAATTTTAAATCAGCGAATTTTAATCAATTCGATTTTTTGAAGAGAGATGAGTAGACACTATGATACTCCGTGTTCTGGGAGTATGTGAAGGTTAATGATGTTTCAACCACTACCAATGAAACCAATTTTCTTCCACGCCTCATAGGCCACAATTGCAACACTATTCGAAAGGTTCAGGCTACGACTGGAGGAGACCATTGGAAGACGAAGCACATTATTTTCTCCAATTGAGGATCGCAAATCTTTCGGAAGCCCCCTAGTCTCTGGGCCAAACAAGAGTGTATCATCAATTTCATAGTTTATAGATGAATAGTTAATAGTGCCTTTTGTACTTAGTGCATAGATGTTTTTTGTTTTAATTTTTGCTAAGTATGAAGACCAATCTGAATAAATATTAAGATCTTGAAATTCTCTGTAGTCCAATCCTGCGCGTCGCATACGCTTATCATCGAGCTCAAATCCGAGGGGCTCTATGAGATGTAATCGAAAACCAGTATTGGCACAGAGGCGAATTATATTGCCAGTATTAGGTGGTATTTCGGGCTGGAAAAGTACTATATTCAGCATGATCAGCTATACTTATTTTACACATTAAAGTTGGGAGAAGTTTACAGTATCTAAAGTGTTTGCAACTAGGCCCTGTTACTAGTTATCCATAAAACATATTTGATCATAATAACAAGTGTTGTATGCAGAGACCCTGAATCTAAAGTTGCTTGAGGAGATAAGATGAAAAATTTTGATAAACAAAAAACAATAGAGACGTTGAATAATATAATGGAACTAGAGTTATCTGGAGTGGTTCGCTATACCCACTATTCGCTAATGGTCTACGGATATAATCGGATACCTATAGTGTCTTGGCTGAAGGCTAATGCTCAGGAGGGATTAGATCATGCGACTAAAGCTGGCGAGCTAGTTACGATGCTTGGAGGTCATCCCTCATTAAAAATAGGCTCTTTGTTAGAAACAGAGCAGCATGATATCGGAGATATTCTAAGAGAGAGTCTCGAGCATGAAGCGAAAACTGCCGCTGTTTATTATGAATTATTGGAGCTGGTGGATGGAGAATCAGTTGTTCTAGAAGAATATGCCAGAGAGATGATTCATCTTGAAGAAATGCATTTAGATGAGGTCAATAAAATGTTACGCACGCCCGGAGATTTAGAACCTTTTCAGGCGTAGCCGGGACATTTTATCTTTGCAGTTAAAAAGAGTGGAGGTATATCAATGCCTTGTCAAATTATGTCAGAGTTAAGGTAAACTAAACTCACAATAAGCTTAAATGGAGGTATTTAAAATGCGATTTCAAAGGAAAAGTGTGGAGAAGAGTTCTCGTCGCTTGAAAGGAGAGCTCCGATTAATTCTCTCGATTATCCTAATGGTAGTATCTATGCCTTCATTTTCTGATAGAGATACTTCGAGAGATCAATATCGAAACCCAACTCAAACATTAGCTTTTTTTGGGCTACGACCGGAAATGGATGTTGTAGAGATCTCACCAGGAGGAGGCTGGTATACCGAGGTTTTGGCGGATTTTATTGAAGGAGATTTGATGGCTGCGCACTATGATCCAAATTCCGAGCGCGCTTACTATCGAAGATCTTTTAAAAGATTCGAGAAGAAAATGTCGTCGAATTCCAGATTATATAGTAACGTTAAGACGTATATTTTTGATGCTGGAGAAAATCTACTTACTGTACCTGACTCGTCTGCAGACGCATTGGTCACATTTAGAAATGTGCATAATTGGCTGCGCTCAAACACTGAGGGCTCGTCCTTTGATCTGTTCTTTAAAGCGTTAAAACCCGGTGGGATTTTGGGTGTGGTAGAACATCGAGCTCCTCCCGAAACAGATAGAGATACTATGCTTGCCAGTGGTTACATGCCACAAGATTATGTCATTCAACTAGCTTTAGACGCAGGATTCACCTTTGAGGCTTCATCTGAGATTAATGCGAATAAAAAGGATACTGCTAATCATCCAAAGGGTGTTTGGACATTACCGCCAAGTTTAAGTTTAGGTGAAAAAGACCGCGAAAAATATTTAGCTATCGGTGAGAGCGATCGCATGACACTTAGATTCAGGAAGCCTGTGAATTGATAGAAATCCCTTATGCTCGTTTAGGTCAGGATACCCTGACAGCAATCATAGAGGAGTTCATACTCCGTGAAGGGACAGATTATGGATCCTCAGAATTTAGTTTAGAGGCAAAAATTGATCATGTTTCGAGGCAGTTGAAGCGAGGTGATATAGTTATTACTTTTGATTCAGTAACAGAGAATTGTACTTTACTCACCGCACAGCAATTTAAAAAGTATTACCGAGAAGCTGATAATCTCAGTGCTACCTAGTTGGTAAGAGTCTTATGAGTTTGGTGAAGAGAGCGTTTTCACGATGGATCGATGATCTAGAGAAAACTCCTCAAATTTTGGTGGGTTTTAGCGGGGGAGTTGACTCATCAGTTCTTCTTCATGCTCTCGTTGCGTGTGTTAAGTCTAAACATATAACTGCGATCCATATTAATCATGGTCTCTCTAAAAACGCAGACCTTTGGGAAATACATGCTAGAAGATTCTGTGAGGATTTGGGCGTAGATTTTGTTGGCACTTCTGTGTCTGTTGATAGTGATGGAAGCGGATTGGAGAATGCTGCTAGAACCGCTAGGTATGAAGTTTATGAGAGCTTGCTCCAAGAAGCAGGGACTCTTTTACTCGGCCATCATATGGATGATCAGGTAGAAACGATGCTTTACCGCTTAATGCGCGGTGCAGGCCACAAAGGTATGTCTGGAATCCCTTTAAAGAGGTCGATAGGCCAAGGGTATCTGGTTAGACCTCTTTTGCAAGTGGGACGAAAAGACCTGGAAATCTACGCCAATGATTTTGATATTGAGTACATCGAGGATGAAAGCAACTTAAAAGAAGACTTTGATCGTAACTATCTAAGAAAGACAATAATTCCATCAATCGAGAATCGTTGGCCAAGTTATCGCAAGCGGTTCATTGAAATAGCTAGAATAAGCGATGAAAGTGATACTTTGCTTGAAAGCTTGGCAGAAGAGGATATAGCTAAGTTAGATCAACGAGAGGAGAGAGCAGGATGGTCTTTATGCCTTCAGCTATTTAAAGAACTCGACTTAGTAAGGCAAAACAATATCCTTCGTTATTGGGGCACAATGAATGGGATGGCCGCTCTAAATAGAACAGTAATATCTGAAATTTTATCGACGATAATAAACTCTAGGATTGATTCTTCTCCCCAAATACGCGTTGGAAAGGCCCAATTCCGCCGGTATTCAAATCGATTATATTTGTTAGATGCTAACAGGATGTCTGAATGTTCGGTTGGCGAGTGTTTAACTGATTCTTGGAAACTAAGCGAGAGTTGTGACTTAGGTGCTAAATCAAAACTATTTTCAATGACATCAATAGGAGAGGGATTACGTTTGTTACCCAATGATGTTGTCAAGGTTGCATATCGAAGAGGAGGTGAGCGATGCCAGCCTGTTGGACGATCTCATTCGACTAGTCTTAAGAAGTGTCTGCATGAATTCGGTCTGGAGCCATGGTGGAGAGATACTGTGCCTCTCATTTTCAAAGATGGGCACCTAATTGCAGTGGCTGATCTATGGGTATGCGAGGGTTGGCAAGTATCTGATGGTGAGGATGGTATTAAAATCCAATGGGATAACATCTCTTAGTAGAATCAATACCTTATTTCTGTTAGCCTGTTACACCATCTTGCTGAGGATGGACAGATGTCCGGTTCCGGACAATTAGACCTCTTAAAGATAATTATAAGACTTTTAAATCTGATCTTTACAGGGTCCTTATGACGCGTTTTATTTTTGTTACTGGTGGTGTTGTGTCTTCGTTGGGTAAGGGCATTGCGGCTGCCTCCCTTGGCGCTGTCCTGGAAGCTCGGGGATTAAGTGTAACAATGCTCAAACTAGATCCATATCTAAATGTGGATCCCGGGACCATGAGCCCTCACCAGCATGGTGAGGTCTATGTTACAGAGGATGGCGCCGAGACTGATCTCGATCTTGGTCACTACGAAAGATTCCTGCGTGCCAAAATGACTCAGAATAATAATTTCACCTCTGGTCAAGTATATGAAACTATTTTGCGAAGAGAGCGACGCGGAGATTTTCTGGGTGGCACGGTTCAGGTAATTCCTCATGTGACAGATGAAATTAAGCGACGCATTATTGCCGGCGCCGGAGATCATGATATTGCTCTAGTCGAAATTGGTGGAACGGTTGGTGATATTGAATCCCAACCCTTTCTTGAGGCAGTTCGCCAACTTAGAGGTGAGTTGGGGTATCAAAACTCCTTATTATTGCATCTCACTCTAGTGCCTTATATTGCATCAGCGGGAGAGACTAAGACGAAACCTACTCAACATTCTGTGAAAGAAATGCGGTCATTGGGTTTGCAACCAGATGTCTTGTTATGTAGATCAGAAGTCGAGCTAGAAGAGGATCAGCGTAAGAAAATCTCACTATTTACCAATGTTGAAGAACGAGCGGTTGTCCCTGTGATGGATGCACCTACTGTATATAAAATCCCAAGAATGCTTTCAGATTGGGGTTTGGATCAATTTGTTCTTGATCGTTTTAATATCGAGAGACCAATTGCTGACCTTGGTCAGTGGGATCAGGTAGTTGAGAATCAACTTGACTCAGATGGTGAGGTTACCATAGCGATGGTTGGCAAGTACATGGATCTACTGGATGCATATAAGTCTCTGACAGAGGCACTGGTGCATGCTGGAATACATAATAAGACCAATGTCAGGATCCGCTATATTGATTCAGAGGAGTTGGAGGATAATCAATCGTTGCTCAATGACGTTGATGCAATTTTAGTTCCCGGAGGATTCGGTTCACGAGGAATCGAGGGTAAAATTGAAGCAGTTAAGAATGCAAGGGAGAATAATATCCCTTACCTTGGGATCTGTTTGGGTATGCAGATTGCTGTTATTGAGTATGCTCGAAATGTATGTGGACTTGAGGGAGCTAACAGTACAGAGTTTGACGGCGAGACTGCTCACCCAGTGGTAGGCTTAATAGAGGAATGGACAGATCAGACTGGGCATGTAGAGCAGCGCGATGCAAACTCAGATATGGGAGGAACAATGAGACTGGGGGCGCAAGTCTGTCACTTGATCAAGGGCTCTGAAGCTCGAGAGATTTATGGTCAAGATCAGATCAAAGAAAGACATCGTCACCGTTACGAAGTTAATAATAATTATTTAGCACAATTAAAGGAGGATGGGTTAGTTATTGGTGGCTTATCCTCTGATAAAACGTTGGTAGAAACTATTGAATTACCTGAACATCCATGGTTTTTTGCAAGTCAATTTCATCCTGAATTTACCTCAACACCGCGAGATGGACATCCTCTTTTTGAACAGTTTATTGATGCAGCTACTGCTTATCAAAAAAGAAATAGAGAGATGGAGAGTTAAATGGTACCTCCTTTAGCTGTGCAGGTAGCTGATATCACCATAAGCAACAGTTCTCCGTTGGTTGTGTTTGGAGGTATGAACGTTTTGGAGTCCAGAGACATGGCTATGCGCATCGCTGAGACCCATGTTCAAATCACAGAAAGATTAAATATTCCCTACATTTTCAAAGCCTCATTTGATAAGGCTAATAGGTCATCAATACACTCTTACCGAGGCCCCGGATTGGAGAAAGGATTAAGAATTTTTGAGGAAATTAAATCTGAGTTTAGAATCCCAGTGATCACTGATGTTCATGAAGCTTCCCAAGCTGGCCCTGTTGCAGAAATTTGCGACATTCTTCAATTACCAGCTTTTCTTGCTAGGCAGACGGATTTAGTAGCTGCTATGGCAGCCACAGATGCTGTTATAAATATTAAGAAGCCACAATTCCTGAGTCCAGGACAGATGGGTAACATAGTTGAAAAATTTCGTGAGTGTGGAAAACATAATCTAATTCTTTGCGAGCGTGGTGCATGCTTAGGATATGATAATCTTGTAGTGGATATGTTGGGCTTTAAAACTATGAGGGATGTTACTGGAGGAGTGCCGGTGATATTTGATGTTACCCACTCGCTGCAATGTCGAGATCCTATGGGAGCAGCCTCGGGGGGGCGTAGAAGTCAGGTTGCAGAGCTCGGTAGAGCTGGGGTTGCCATTGGTTTGGCAGGTCTTTTTCTTGAATGTCATCCTGATCCAGACAATGCTAAGTGTGACGGGCCAAGTGCCTTACCTCTCAGTAAACTAGAGCCGTTCTTGGCTCAAATGAAAGCTTTTGATGATTTAGTTAAATCACAACCTGCTTTAGATATAGATTAATACTTTCACCAGCATAGAAAAATTAAGAGCTTCTTGATGGAAGCATCACGATCAATATTATTGGAGGTCAAATTAGATGAGTATTATTGCAGATATTCGCGCCTTTGAAATTTTAGATTCAAGAGGCAATCCAACTGTTCAAGCGGATGTTATTTTAGAAAATGGAATTGTAGGTACCGCTACAGCACCATCAGGCGCATCAACGGGTTCTAGAGAGGCCCTTGAGCTCAGAGATGGTGATAATGAGAGGTATTTAGGTAAGGGAGTCCTCACAGCTGTGAACAATGTTAATACTGTGATAAAAACGTTACTTTTAGGAGTTGATGCTACAGATCAGTTTGGTCTTGATCAGATAATGATTACGGCAGATGGTACTCATAATAAAGGAGTGCTTGGAGCGAATGCCATTTTGGCTGTATCGCTAGCAGCTGCAAAAGCAGCTGCCATGTATCAAGATATTCCTCTTTACGCCCATATTGCAAATATTAACGGAACTCCTAACACATTCAGTATGCCTGTTCCGATGATGAATATTATTAATGGAGGAGAGCATGCTGACAACAATGTTGATATCCAGGAGTTCATGATTCAACCGGTATCGGCAAAGACGTTTAGTGAAGCATTACAGGTGGGTGCTGAGATTTTTCATTCATTAAAGAGAGTATTAAATAAAAAAGGCCTTAGCACTGCAGTTGGCGATGAGGGTGGTTTCGCACCTAATTTATCATCCAATGCAGATGCGTTAACGGTCATTGAAGAGGCCACCGAGGCGGCTGGCTATAAAATGGGTAAAGATGTGACTCTTGCCTTGGATTGTGCCGCGTCAGAATTTTATAAAAATGGAAAATATGACTTATCTGGAGAAGGAAATATTTACTCATCTGAGGCTTTCACTGATTTTTTAGGAAAGCTTTGTGATCAGTTTCCGATTTTGTCAATTGAGGATGGTCTTGATGAGTCAGACTGGGATGGTTGGGTATATCAAACTAAAACCCTTGGAGAAAAAGTTCAGTTGGTAGGCGACGATCTATTTGTTACCAACACTGAAATTCTAAGTCGTGGAATAGAAATGGGGGTAGCTAACTCGATTTTAATTAAATTTAATCAAATTGGCACCCTTAGTGAGACTTTAGACGCTATTGCTTTAGCGAAAAGTGCTGGATACAGCGTCGTAATATCACATAGATCAGGAGAAACCGAAGACACCACAATTGCTGACTTGGCGGTAGCTACGGCTGCGGGCCAAATTAAAACAGGTTCTTTATGTCGCTCTGATCGTGTTGCAAAATATAATCGGCTTTTGAGAATTGAGGCTGAGTTGGGACAAGAATTAGCACCTTACCGAGGTCGGGACGAGTTTGAGATTTAGTCAAAAAGCAGTAGACTCCTAAATATTAATCAGGCCAAATAAAAAATTATGCGTTGGCTCATCATTGTCTTAATCCTTCTACTAGTTGGTCTTCAAACTAGACTTTGGTTTGGAGAGGGTAGTCTTGCCCATAAAGCCGAGCTAGATGAGCAACTTCGGCTTCAGAGCTTGGAGAATCAGCGTTTACGGCTACGTAATGAGATGATTGCAAGAGATGTAAAAAGTCTAAAAACTAACTTAGATGCGATTGAAGAAAAGGCTCGCGAGGATTTAGGAATGATAAAGGATGGAGAAGTCTTTTACTTGGTCACTGATAAAAATTCTAGAGTCCTGAAGGAATCAGAGATATCCGAGGAGCCCCGTAAATGATAACGTCGATCCCAAAGTTATGGGCGATTGTTCCTGCGGCGGGCATTGGAGCGCGATTTTCTGATGGTCACCCGAAACAGTTTCACCAGCTTCGAGGTAAAACAATGGCGGAACACACGCTGCTGAAGTTGCTTAGTGTTAAACAAATACAAAGACTTATTTGCCCATGTGATCTATCCTCGAAGTATTGGAGCAAGGTAAGTGCATCAAAAGATTTGAGAGTTGAGATGGTGAGTGGTGGTAAGTCTAGAGCACAATCAGTTATCAACGGACTGAGAGCACTTCAAAATTATGCAAAGGCCGATGATTGGGTTTTAGTTCATGATATTGCTCGCCCATGTATTACAGTATCAGACATAAATCGTCTTATTAGTGAGTTAAAAAATAATATCGTAGGTGGTTTATTGGTTAAACGTGTTGATGAGACACTAAAAATGGTGGGGCTGGAGAATAGAGTGTTGAAAACTCCCGATAGAGAACAATATCGAGTTGCTCAAACTCCCCAAATGTTTAGATATAAAATTCTTCTTGATGCATTGGTTCTTGCTAGTAGCAAGAACATGAGTCCAACGGATGAAGCTTCTGCTGTTGAAGCTATGGGTAAAGAGGTATTGATGATCGAGGGTCGAAAGGACAATATTAAGATTACTCATCAATCAGATTTGATGATTGCCGAAACTATTTTACAAAATCAGGAAGAAGACTTATGCGCATAGGACATGGATATGATGTGCATGCATTTGGGGAAGGTGACAGTCTTATTCTTGGTGGGGTCCGAATACCATTTAATCACAGTTTCGTAGCACATTCCGACGGTGATGTATTGACTCATGCACTGATTGATAGCGTTCTTGGTGCGCTAGGCCGCGGCGATATAGGTACTCATTATCCTGACACAGATATTAAATATCTTAACTGTAGTAGTCTTGATCTGCTGAGCGAGGTGTTTTTGCTGATGGAACGTGACGGCTATGCTGTAGGTAATATCGACATCACAATTGTTGCGCAAGGCCCAAAAATGGCCACTTTTGTAAGTGAGATGAGTTGCAATCTAGCTACTGTCTTGAGGTGCAAAGCCTCTAACATAAATATTAAGGCAACCACCACTGAATGGCTCGGTTTTACTGGCCGAAAGGAAGGTGTCGCTTGCTATAGCTCTGTGCTACTGGAACCAATCGAAAATTAATTTACTTTAAGGGATAAAACTCTTATTTCATCACGCAGCTTTGATTTTTCAATATTTCCTTATTTAAATGGAGCTCCCCTGTCCTCTGCTACCTTTCGATGGTCACCGGAGGATTTTCGAGTTGATGAAATACTTGATATGCCATTTAGCGGTGTTGGGGAACATCTACTGTTGTTAATTAGCAAGCGAGACCAGAATACAACATGGATTGCCGGTCTTCTCGCGAAACTAGCAGGTATTCGTAGGCAAGATATTGGATTTTGTGGGTTAAAGGATCGATATGCAGTCACCACGCAATGGTTTAGCCTGTATTTGCCCGGGCGAGATATAGAGATCGATGCACTTGCTCACGATGATTTTAAAATTATTGAAAGTAGTCGCCACCGCAAAAAACTCAGGCGAGGTATGCATACAGGAAATCGATTTTGTATCGAGCTGCGGGATTTTTCAGTCAGTGATGATCAACTGTCAGAGAGAATTAATTTAATTTGTGACAAGGGTGTCCCTAATTATTTTGGACAACAGCGTTTTGGTCGAAATGGGAATAATTTGTCAGAGGTTCAAAGATTGGTCGAACTTGATAAATTAAAAGGTAATAAAAAAGGAACAGGGCTATATTTGTCTGCGGCAAGGTCTTGGCTTTTTAATCTAATTCTTGCGGAACATATTAACAAAAAGCCAATTACTAACATTGAGCTTGATCAAGAAATGGGAGCTCTTTGGGGGCGAGGTCGTTCAGGCGCTAATTTTGATATTGCCAAGCTTGAGGAAAAAGTTTTGAGTGATTGGAAGGATTGGTGCTATGCACTAGAACATTCAGGTCTTAGTCAGCAGCGTAGAAATCTTATAGTTCGCCCCAATCAATTAAGTTTCGAAAAAATAGCTGAGGGAAACTGGAGATTCAAATTTAGTTTACCAAAAGGTAGTTTCGCAACCGCAATACTAAGGGAAATAGCGGAATTATCTCGATCGACCGAACACCACTTATGATATATTGAATTTGTAACTTGGATGGTTAATTTAAGATGTTTTGTACAGTCAGAGAGAGGAAAAACAGTTGAATTCGCTTGAACTTGCTGGAGTTGGGATGACTTCGCAGAGAACCCGAGAACGTTTAATTAGCCGATTAACTGAACAGGGAATATCTAATCAACAAGTACTAGATGTAATTCGTAACACTCCTCGGCATATCTTTTTAGATGAAGCTCTCTCTCATAAAGCGTACGAAGATACTGCGCTACCAATTGGGTTCTCGCAAACTCTGTCTCAGCCTTATATCGTTGCTAAAATGACAGAGATTCTCTTGTCAGCAGGTCCATTAAAGAAAGTATTGGAGATTGGCACGGGATCTGGCTATCAAGCGACGATTCTTGCTCAACTAGTGACTGAAATTTACACTGTGGAGCGAATTGAACCACTATTGATCAAAGCTAAGGAGAAATTTAGAAAGCTGAGACTAACTAATATAAATGCAAATTTGTCCGATGGTAGTTTTGGTTGGGAGAAAGAGTCGCCTTATAATGGAATTATTACGACTGCAGCACCCCAGTCCCTGCCTATGGGTTTAGTTGAGCAATTAGCTCCTGATGGTATTTTAGTAATTCCTTTAGGAGGAGATGGCTCTCAAGAGTTAACTGTTGTTCGACGCATGGGTAATTCTCTAAAATTTGATCAAGAAGTAATTGAAAAGGTAAATTTTGTCCCCTTACTAAGTGGATTATCTCGTCAGTACTTATAGGGCCTGTTATGGAAAAATTTTCTGACCAAGTACAATTATTTTTAAAAGGACTGGCTATGGGGGCCGCAGACGTTGTGCCAGGAGTATCTGGAGGCACTATTGCGTTCGTCACCGGTATTTATATAGAGTTGGTTGAGACAATAAAATCACTAAATTTTCATGCTTTGGTTTTACTCAAATCAGAGGGTGTTGTTTCAGCATGGAAATATATAAATGGAAACTTTTTAGCAGTTCTTCTAGCAGGTTTATTCACAAGTTTATTTTCTTTAGCTCAAGTAATGCAATTACTTCTCGCAGAGTACCCGCTTCTGCTCTGGAGTTTTTTTATTGGTCTAATAGTTGGATCTGTTTACTACCTTCTAAGGCAGAGTCCACCACGACAGCTGCATGAAAAGCTATTATTCTTAAGTGGTATTGCCACAGCATACGGTGTCTCTATTGCGCCACCTATAATTTTAGAGGGAAGTGTCTTAATGATGTTCTTTGCCGGATCCATCGCCCTTTGCGCTATGATACTTCCGGGTATATCAGGCTCTTTTATCTTAGTTTTACTGGGACTTTATCCTGTTTTTATTGATGCATTGGCTGAATTTAAAGTTGATATTTTGGTAGCATTTGCCTCTGGAGGAGTTCTTGGCTTGATGCTATTTAGTCGACTACTATCATGGATGTTGGTCCGCTATAGGACTGCTATATTGGTGACCATGTGTGGGTTTTTAATAGGTAGTTTAAATGTAATCTGGCCTTGGAAATCTGTTGTGAGTTCGATGGTGACGGACTCGGGAAAAACCCTTGTTCTATCAACTCAAAATTTATGGCCCTCCGCATATGCTGAGATTACCAAAATGGACCCTCAGACAACATTTTGTGTATTGCTTTTCGTGTTTGGAGCCTTATTAGTTTTTGGGTTAGAAAGACTGGGAAAAGTAAAGTCAAAGTCGTTACTGCAGGGTTAGTCTTGTGATCGGGAGATTATATCTTATATCTTTTATTATCGCCGCTGTATCGGCGTGCTCTTATAACCCTGCTATCGTTAAAGATCGTGCCCAACCACCAAGCATTCGAATTACAAATCACAAAGTTGATGTTGGTGAAACCCTATACTCAGTTGCATGGCGTTACGACCTAAACGTAAATGAGCTTGCTAGAGCTAATCGACTTGATCACCCATATATCATAACACCTGGTCAAATTTTAACGCTGATAATTGATCGGTCCCGAATGTCTATTCCTTTGCCTAGCCAACACAAAGTTAAATCTGGCGATACCTTATTTTCTATAGCGTCCAAATATAGTATTGAGATATTGGGTCTAGCCAAGCGAAATAATTTAATTGCCCCCTATACGATTAACGTTGGACAGACTTTGACTCTCTCTGGGAATGCCTCCTCAGTTAATGAGGAAGCGCTAGTAGCTGTGAAGGCCAGAGGTAAGGCTAGTAGGCAATCAGGCGATAGCACTAGAACCAGTGTTCCTGCTAAAAGTAAGATGAAGACGAAACCAAAGTATAGTAAAAATTGGCAATGGAAGTGGCCAATGAAAGGATCAATAGTTGAGGGGTTTAATCCTAACAAGTTACAGAAAGGTATAAAGATCAAAGGGTCAGGGAGCAGTAAGGTGTCTCCAGCAGCCCCTGGAAACGTGGTGTATGCAGGATCTGGATTACGTGGGTATGGAAAGCTGATAATTATAAAGCACAGTGAGGTATTTTTAAGTGCTTATGCTAATAATGAACAACTACTCGTCGAAGT
>NTJY01000033.1 GCA_002457245.1 SAR92 bacterium MED-G29
GTGCTACGTTCCCTGAAACTTCAGCTGTCATTCCGGTGGCAGCTGTCATCATCGTTGCAGCAAAGATCGCTGTTTTAAATTTATTCATTGTTAACTCCCAAGATTTTAGAAAAAGTAAGATTTTTAATTGTCGCCCGTGAGACGATAGTTGAGACTTTGCATATAGCGTGCCAAGTCACAAATCGTGAAGAAGTGAGCCTAAAACCAATATCTTGGCTGATAAATGCTCTTTCATGGTGCAATGTTTAATAAGTAAAGCATCTGGCGTGCACCAATATGAGAAATTTTATACTTGCTCTATATCGTTTGAATTTTTTATAAAAATACTGACAAGAATGATTAAAAGTTGAATAATATTCGGTAAAACAGGAGCAAAGAATGAATCCCAACGATTTACTTAACCAAATTCAATCTCAACTGGACAAAACACTCTCAGGTGCCGGATCCATAACCGACGAAGTGCATCAACTTGTCCGTGTAAGTGTCACTAAAGCGCTGTCAGGTCTTGATATCGTATCTCGAGAAGAATTTGACGCCCAGCAAGCAGTGTTAAAACGCTCCAGGGAGAAAATTGATTTGCTGGAAAAGCAACTAAGCCAGATTGAAGAGCTTATCAAAAGAAAAAGTTAGTCCTGTTGTGAGTTACAATGCAAGTTTTGCAAAGCCCGCTTAATCCTCAATGACTACCGATAAAATTATTAGCTGGACTGTCATGCAAGTCTAGAGGGCACCTGTGGAAATACGAACGAGAAAGTTTCTGTTAATCTTTGGGAAGTCAAAGGCAATAATATGAATGAGAAAAATTCCCGACTGGTCTTCACAACAGACGAGGGGCGTATCAATGAGACTAGTGATAAAAAAACTAGAACTGGTGATGGAATAATCAAAGTTCGTCGTGAAACTAAGGGTAGAAAAGGGAAAGGGGTCACTACTCTTCAGGGATTTTTGGAGTGCGATGAGACTCTAAAGGTCATTGCCAAAAAACTTAAGCAGAGATGCTCTACCGGCGGAACAGTGAAGGATGGCATCGTAGAACTCCAAGGTGACCATCGTGATGCTGTTAAAGGAGAGCTCGAAGATATGGGATATGTCATTAAATTTTCCGGAGGCTGAGCTTATGAAAAGTGAGCAAAAAAAAAGTATCAAACCATATGGCACATGGCAATCAAAGATTAGTGCAGAGCTAATTACTCAAGCTACGCCGGGATTGAGTAGCCTTAGAAATTTTAATGGTACTTTGTTTTGGGTTGAGAGCCGGCCATGGGAAGGAGGTCGAAATATCATCATGTGCCAGCATAAAAATGGACAAATTAGTGATGTTCTTCCAGCTCCATTCAGTCATCAAAGCAAGGTACATGAATACGGAGGAACCGCGTTTACTGTAGCCAACGGTACTCTCTATTTTGTCAATGCATCAGACCAGCGAATTTATACAACACATCTTGAATCCAAAAGCATACCAAAGGCACTAACACCAGATGGCAATTGGAGATTTGCAGATCTTATCGTCGATCAAAAAAATCAGAGACTTATAGCTGTGTGCGAGGACCATAGCTCAGAAAAAGATCCTCAAAATTATATTGCGAGCATCTCACTCACTACAATTGCGCCCGAAGTTGAGTGTCTTGTCTCTGGTGCGGACTTCTATGCGTACCCGAAAATAAGTCCTGACGGGACGAAGTTCTGCTGGATACAGTGGAATCATCCATCTATGCCCTGGGATAATACGCAGTTAAACCAAGCTGAAATCAAACATAGTGGGATTTATAATAAGAATGTTGTCGCTGGTGATAATTTTGATGAATCTATTTTTCAACCTCAGTGGTCGCCCGATAATCAACTCTATTTTGTGACGGATATTAATAACTGGTGGAATATATCGCGCATTAAAAACGGACAAAGAGAAATCGTTTTCGATAGCGAAAAAGAGTTTGGCCTCCCTCTCTGGCAACTCGGCATGACAACGTTTTGTTTTATTAATCGGCATACTATCGGATGTCTATGGACCCACGAAGGATCTTGGTTTGCAGGCACCCTTGATACAGAATCTAGATCTCTTCAATCCTTTACTAATGAATACACAAGCATCGATAGCGCATGTGTCTATAAGGACTCATGGTGCGCTATTGCTGGATCTCCAGCTAAACCAAAAGAGATTATTAACTTCAAAGAAGATACATCAACAAATATTTTATATTCTCCATCATCCTTAGAGCTAGAACCAAAAGATCTTTCAAGCCCTGAGTCGATACGATTTATCAGCGGCGGTAATGAGAGCGTTCATGCATTTTACTACCCACCATGTAACTCACACTATGTCTGCGGTGATAATGAATTACCCCCTGCCATTGCTCTGGCTCATGGGGGGCCAACAAGCTCTACGGATAGTAGCTTAAACTTGAAAATCCAATTTTGGACAAGTCGTGGGTTTGCTGTGGTAGACATTAATTATCGGGGTAGCACAGGATTTGGACGTAAATATCGACAACTACTCAATAATAATTGGGGAATTGCCGATGTCGAAGATACTAGTCATGCAATTTCACACCTTGCATCTGAAGGAAAGATAGATCCTAACCGTTGTATAATCAGAGGTGGCAGCGCCGGTGGCTTCACCGTCCTATCTGCACTTACCTTTACCAATACATTTAAGGCCGGGGCAAGTCTTTATGGAATTGGTGATCTTGAGATCTTGGCAACAGATACTCACAAATTTGAGTCCCTCTATCTTGAGAGCCTAATTGGACCATATCCCAAGCGAAAAGATATCTACAGGAAACGATCTCCTATACATCATGCCAAGGGGCTCAATTGCCCTGTTATCTTTTTGCAAGGTCTTGAGGACAAAGTGGTACCCCCCAACCAAGCTGAGATGATGGTCAAGGTTCTTCGCGACAAGGGTATTTACGTCTCCCATATTACATTTCCTGATGAGGGCCATGGTTTTCGAAAGGCGGTCAATATTATCAAGTCTTTTGAATCAGAATTAAATTTCTACCAAGATGTTTTTCATCTTCAGGTTTAGAGATAAAAATGTCGCGTTATAGACCACCTAGACCAAAGAGTTCACCCTATATAACTCCAGAGGGAGCTGCGAATATTCGTTCTGAAATCCGTCAGCTTTGGAAAGTAGAACGCCCCGAAATTACCCAAGTCGTTCACGAGGCAGCAAAAAATGGTGATCGATCAGAAAACGGTGATTATATTTATGGTAAGCGACGTCTCCGGGAAATTGATAGTCGAGTTCGATTTCTGACCAAACGTTTGGAGGAGGTGAAAATTATTGAGGATAAACCACGAGATCCATCAAAGGTTTTCTTCTCAGCCTGGGTAACTATTATGGATCAATCAGATAAAACATCTGAACGCTATAGGTTAGTCGGTCCCGACGAAATTGAAGCTAGCAAAAACCTTATCAGCGTCGATTCCCCAATGTCTCAGGCTCTTTTGGGTAAATCTATTGGTGAGGAGATCATCGTTAGAACGCCTTCAGGAGAGCGCCATCTGAAGATAACAAATATTAAGTACTAGGGTGAAAGCCTAGCAATAGTCCATTCTTTGGCTTCTTTTTTAAAACTAAATCGATCATGTAAGCGGCTCTTCCCCCCCTGCCAGAATTCAAATTCCTCTGGCACAACTCTAAATCCTCCCCAAAATGGTGGCAAGGGAATATCTTCTGATCCGAATCGTTGCTTGGTATTTTCAAACGAAGCATCAAGCTGCTCTCTAGAATTTATTGTAGTGCTTTGCTTGGATGCCCAAGCAGCCAACTTACTTTGCTTAGGCCTACTCGTAAAATATTCCTGGACTTCAGCCTCAGCCAAAAGCTCAGCGCATCCAGCGACAATGACTTGACGATCCATAGATAGCCAAGGAAAAAGTAGGCTGACGTTAAGATTTTGAGCAATCTCATTTGCCTTCCTACTCTCTGTGTTAGTGTAGAAAACAAACCCTAACTCATCAAAGCCCTTCAATAAAACCATACGTTGCCATGGTTTACCGTCACTATTCACTGTGGCAACACTCATTGCAGTAGGATCTACAATATCGTCATCTATTGCCTGCTCCATCCATAACCTAAACTGGTCAAACGGGTTCTCTAGGAGTGACTCTCTAGCGAGGGTGGAATATTGGTACTCTCTGCGACTATCTTTGATGCTCATAGTATGATTTAACACATCCTATCTTGTTCTACATATTACCGATTGATTGTCCGCCATCTACAGGCAATGCCACACCATGAAGATAAGAGCCTGCATCACTCGCTAAAAGAAGAAAAGGTGCAGTTATTTCGTCCATCTCTCCCGCTCGACCGGCAGGAGAGGATCCCAAGTATGCTTGACTTTGAGGTGAGGCGAAAGCTGCTTCCGTCATTTCAGTTAAGAAATATCCGGGACACAATGCATTTACGCGAATACCTTTTCTTGCCCACTCAACAGATAGCGCCTTAGTTAACTGAACAACCGCAGCCTTAGATGCGCTGTAGCTAGACTGACCAAATGTTACACGGAGGCCTAAAATTGATGCCGTATTGACAATACTTCCACCAATGCCGGCCGCTATCATTCTCAACGCTGCTTGCTGTGCAACCAGCCAAACACCCTTGAGATTAGTGTCCATCATAGTATCCCAGCTTCCCTCATCAATTTTCAGAGCGCTTCTCACGTCTGCAACACCTGCATTATTTGCTACCACCGTAAAAGTGCCAAATTCAGACTCACCTTGATCAAAGGCAACAATGACAGATTCCGAGCATGTAACATCCATTTCAACGGCGGCTGCCTCTCCCCCAGAGTCGCGTATCTCCGAAACTAAGTCATGAAGTCGGTCCAACCTTCGGGCTGCCACAACCACCTTCGCACCGCGGCACGCTAAATTTTTTGCGAAATGCACTCCAAACCCACTAGACGCGCCTGTTACCAGAGCAACTTTTCCAGTCATATCAAATTCTGTTGTCATATCCCCACCTTATATTTTGTCTCGATTAACCATAAGTAATGAATTCATCCATCTCATTATTTTCAAGATGATTTACGGTATTAAAACTGGTTAGATTTATTTTTTCTTTGTTGAAAAAAAAGCTACTCGTGGCTGTATTTTTATACTGCAAGTTTAAATCAAATATTTTTTCATCAGGAATATCCAAGACTATTCCAACAAAAGTGCTGATAGAGCCTCCTGAACCAATAGCAAGAATTTGATTTCCCGAACTAGCCATCGACTGAATAAGATTTAGAGCTCCATCTACTCGCGACTTAAATTGCTCCCATGTCTCGGGCACATCTGGGATAGTATTTGAGGTCCAGGCACTAAGAATCTTTCGAAGCAACCTGTAAAAACTTTTTTTATCAGTTGGATCGCGCATTACCTGCTGAAATAGAACATCATCGCCATAGGATTTTCCGAAAGCCTCTGTCATCTCCACAAAGTTATATTCATTAAGTCCTGGAAGCACGATTCGCTGACCACCATCCATCCCCATTCCTTCGCAGATACCATCCAAGGTCTGATGATGTCGATGCATATCACCAACTACTAGCTTATCGAACTGAATTCCTCGCAAGTTATAATACGTTCCAAGAATCTTAGATTGGTGATGACCTAGATCAGATAATTGATCATAGTTTTCTGACCCAAAAGATGCCTGAGCATGACGCACTAAATGGAGCTCACTCATGTGCTTACCTTAATTTTATAGCCCTTCATTTAAAAATGGTATTTAAACGTAAAAGACCAAGGATAGATAGACTGCGTAGCATCAAAATTATCACTTCCAAAATTCACAATTCGCGAAATTATAATAAAATTTAACTTAATTGGTTTTGAGAAAATCAATATAAATAAACTATAAAAATGAAATACTTAGGCGTATACTGCGCCACCCTCCAACCGGGGTCTAAAAGATCCAAGCCAAAGGTAATTTAATGTCATCAGATGACTTTGCTGAACTGGGTATTTCTGCTCCTGTGCTCAAAGCTGTTCAACAACTTGGCTATGAGCAGCCTTCTCCTGTCCAGGCGCAAAGTATTCCTATTCTTTTAAATGGACAGAATCTTTTAGGTACAGCACAAACAGGAACGGGAAAAACTGCAGCTTTTGCTTTACCATTTTTAAGCAATTTAGATGAAAAACAAAAATCTCCTCAAATCCTTGTTCTCACCCCAACAAGAGAACTTGCTATTCAGGTCGCAGAAGCCTTCCAGAGCTACGCCAAATTTATTAAAGGATTTCACGTACTACCTATTTACGGTGGCGCTGATATTGGGGGCCAACTCCGTGGTCTAAAGAGAGGCGCCCAGGTGGTAGTTGGCACTCCAGGACGAATGTTAGACCACCTACGCCGACGTAGTTTAAATCTCAGTCAAGTCAGAGGATTAGTCTTAGATGAGGCTGATGAAATGTTGCGTATGGGCTTTATCGATGACGTGGAGACAATTCTTGCTCAAACACCTGATAAATGCCAGAGAGCGCTGTTCTCGGCAACAATGCCCTCTGCCATTCGGCGAGTGAGTCAAAAATATTTAGGAGACGCCGAATCTGTCAGTATAGAAGGTAAAACAAAAACGGTAGAGAAGATAGAACAGCAGTACGTTACCTGTAAAAGCCATCAAAAGATGGATGCTCTCACTCGAGTTTTGGAGGTGGAGTCCTTTGATGGAATGATTATTTTTGTTCGAACGAAATCTTCGACAGTGGATATCGCCGAGCGCCTAGAAGCTCGTGGTTTTTCTTCCGCAGCATTGAACGGAGATCTCAGTCAAGCGATACGAGAGCGCACCATTAATCGGCTAAAAAAAGGGCAAATAGATATTGTTGTTGCTACTGATGTCGCTGCCCGCGGGCTTGATGTAGAGCGTATAAGTCATGTTATTAATTTTGATATCCCCTATGATAATGAATCATATGTTCACCGTATCGGTAGGACTGGCCGTGCTGGCAGGCAGGGCAAGGCGATTTTATTTATAACTCCTAAAGAAAATCGTTTACTCCGGTCAATTGAAAAATCAACTCGTCAAACAATTTCTCCAATGGCTATGCCGAGCAATGAAGAAGTGAGTGGTCAACGCATCCAACAGTTTTCCGATCAGCTACTCAAAACTATGGAACTGTCCAAATTGGACAAGTTCAGATCGCTCATTCAACAATTTGCAAATGAAAATGAGCTTGATATGGGTGATATCGCTGCAGCTTTGACATTTGAAAATCAGAAAGAGCGGCCACTATTCCCCAAACTTGAAAACATCACTTCCCCATCTAGAAGAGACCACGACCGAAATTCCGGAAGAGAGCGTAATAAAGATCTCAGTAGACGAAAGGAAAAACGAGTTAAATCTAAGGAATTCCAAGACGCTTCTAATTCTCAGAAGAAGAAACCAGCTGGAGACTCCAAGAGGCAAAGTGCTAACCATTCCAGAGATGGAATCGCTATGACGACGTATCGTTTAGAGGTTGGTAACAATGACAAAATTACTCCGAGTAATATAGTTGGTGCAATAGCTAACGAAGCTGATATCGATAGCCGGTATATTGGTGAAATCAAACTTCACGATGACTACAGCACAGTTGATCTTCCAGAAGGAATGCCCAATGAACTTCTCAATCATTTAAAAAAGGTTAGGATTTGTGCTAAGCCAATGAAGCTGAGCCCTTGTAGTAATAATGCTAATCAGGCTTTGAAATATGATAAGGATGAGTACAAACCAAGATCACCGAGAAAGCGTGCAATCACGAACGATAAAAGTGATAAAAAAACCATTTCGCGAAATGTTAAAACCAAGCGCACTGCAGAAAAAACAGCATCAGATAAGCAGGTTTTTGATAACACGAAAAAAGATGGAAACATAAGCATCACGAAAAAGTCAAAATCAAAGAAACCTGTCACTGATGGAAGCGCACCACTGAAAAAAAAGAAAAAGACCTACACTAAAAAACCTAAGCGTGTGAAATAAATCGATCTACTGTGATCAGGATTCGTATTACAGCTGGTGCAGTTATTTCGTCTGATTTAAAAACCTCTTCCGCCATTGTTGTCACATCACTCGAATCTGGCAGGCTTTCGCGTCGATCACAAATCAATCTCAATTTTTTCACGAGAACGAACTGTAACCATTCGTAAAAAGTCAAAGTATCTAGCCCAAAAGGCTGAATACTGCTCAAAGGCGCCTTTGATGGCTCCGTATCAGACCAAAGTCCAGCTAGCTTTAGTTCCGTTTGGAGTTCATTTAACAAATTCATTAAATGCTCGTATTTATCCGCTGCTCTCACGTCTTCAAACTCTTGTGGTTAAATTTCTCGACGAAACGGCGGAAGTGCATCAAGTAACTGTGAGCCATATCGCTTGCTTACAAGACGTTTGTCCAAAATGGTAACCGTTCCCTCGTCAGTCTCTGTTCGTAGTAACCGACCAGCGGCCTGAATAAGCCGTAGAGATGCCAAAGGAAGGGAAATATCAAAGAAAGAATTGCCACCATTAACTTCAATCCATTCGGCTAAGGCCTGTTGTAAAGGATCATTTGGAACAGCAAACGGGAGCTTCGCAATAATAACATGGCGACAATAATCTCCAGGCAAATCTACACCCTCTGCGAAACTTGCCAGCCCCAACAATACACTTGTATTACCTTGATCGATTCGCTCTTTGTGGAGTCTTATCATCTCCCGATTACTATATTGTCCCTGAATCAGAACAAATTTAGTGAGATCTTTTGGCAAATTATCAAAAACCTGCTCCATCTGCTTTTTTGAGGAAAACAAAACTAATGTACCAACATTGGATTCAATTAAGCTCAATAAGTTGTTAATAATATATTCAGTATGTTGCTCAACACTATTTCCCTCTGCGGCATCGGAAGGAACCTTAAGAGAGGCGGCTTTTGCATAATCAAATGCTCCCGCCACAGATAGGAAAAGTGATGAACTGGGAATTCCTGTCTCTCTTTGTAATGCGTTAAAATTGCCCAAAGACCGGAGAGTTGCAGAAGTTAATACAGCGGCATAACAACTCCCCCAAAGCCTGTTCTCAAGTATTTCAGCCGCTTGAATCGGACTGGCATTAATTGAGATATCCATATTCCCATCAGCAAGATCATCTAATTTAAGCCAACACGCTATTGGGGCCTCACCTATTTTCGTCTCTTTCCTCAAGCGATCCCAAAGCATCAGTAGTCTTTCAGCTCCGGATAACCAAGATCCAGCCTGCTGATAAAAGACCTCGATATCAGCTATAGCGACTGGATATTGTTTATCGCTAAGCGCATCACTAAGCGTATCCTCAAGAACTTCGAGTCGCCCAAGCCATGTGCTGGTATGTTTGACAATTTGAGTTGCGATATCCCTAATAGTCTTACCTACATCACCATGAGAGAAACGAAAACTGGAATCGAACTCCTCCGATCTATCTATGTAATCCTTCATTACTGGGTAGGCCATTGCCAACAAATCATATAAATTTTCAGCTTCACTCTCAATTTTGGGTAATTGCTCAGCCAGAGTTTTATCTTTTGCGAATAACGTAGTCTGTCCTTTACACTGTTTCGGGATTCTTTCAAGCCAAGAGAGTGTGCTATTAATGCGGCACTCTGCTCCAAAATGGCGAATAGCTGTATCGCCGAGACGATGTCCTTCATCACATATATATATGCAGTTCTCTGGTTCGGGCAGTATGGCTCCGCCTCCGAGAGCTAGATCAGCCATTACAAGGTCATGATTGGCAACAATGCAATCACTCTCTTCCATATCACCTCGGGCTTTAAAAAAAGGACACTGGTTAACAAATCGGCAACGCCTTCCCGTACACTGCCTCCTATCAACTGTAAGAGCGCGCCATTCCAAGTCGCTTACATGGGTATCCCAAGAATCACGATCACCACTCCATGATCCATCCTCAAGAGCATCCCACATCTCTCTATAAAGACTTTCAGTTTGTGCGTTCGGATTAAATTGCTGATCATTTTCAAAATTAAATACTCCTGCGTCTCTGGCTTTAGCAGAGTCTAAACATTGCTCCATTCGCAAATTGCAAGCATATCGTCCTCGCCCTTTGACAAGGGCAAAATTATAGTCCCAGTCACAGGCTTCCATAAGTTCTGGAATATCCTTGTTTACAAGTTGCTCCTGCAAAGCAACGGTACCTGTAGAAACAATCACTGTTTTATCTAGTGCTCTTGCAATGGGAAGGGTCGCAATTAAATAACTAACTGTTTTACCAGTCCCTGTGCCCGCCTCAATGACAGACAAGCGATGATCAGGATCATCATTTGTCAGACTATTAGCGATAGCGGCTATCATCTGTTTTTGACCCTGACGCGGCTTCAGTTCTTTGTAATCAAGAAATTGGCGATATCCACTTTGAATTTTGGCTTTGATCTCGTCAGTTAACAACTGTTAAGTCCCTTAACCGTCGGTTAAGTAACGCAACTGACTGACAACGGGCGCAGCATAGGCGGATATAGCAATTGATCTGTGAGCTTTTGGCATCCTATTGATACGAGTTTTGAATGAAATCTCAGCAGCATGCCAGTCCTCATCTGGCCACTGATTTTTTAATCTAGCTAAGTGCACATCTTGAGGTTGATTGTCTTGTAATCGCCACGCAATAATGTTGGTAGGGAAGAGCTTGTAATTGAGATGAATTTGTCGATCAATCTCCTCTGCTAATTGGTCTGCGCTATCACACTTATCATCCACAGGACTCCCAAAAGTAATACTAATCCTCCCTTTAAAATCAACAAATCCTTTTTGGATACTGTCTAAGTCTTCAAACGGGTCTTTGGTATAGTTCAACTCCATTTTTTGATGGTGTAATTCGCGAGCTTTACTACTATCACAAGGATCATATTCATACGATATTGCTACCGGAATAATATTTAAATCTCTCGCAGCCAGAGCAAACGATTGGTCCAAATCTTTGGATAGTGCTAACATTTTTAACAGAGCCGTGTCAGTTTTATCAACGCCGTCTTTGGCTCTTCCCTCAGCTTGTGCAATCCAGATACAAACACTCTCTTGCTTAATGCTTTGACGAATGTATTTCGAAAGATGCTTAAGCGCATCAAGCTTATCTCTGCGGGTTTTTACCGACCGTTTTACAATAAAACTCCTATTTATCCTCATAAGATCTGATGCAAACGGTTTACTCAACAAATTGTCCCCAATTGCAATTCGAACAGTTTCTCTTCCAATATTTACAAGCCCTAAGTTAACAATGGCAGGATCTAAAGCAATATCTCTGTGGTTACTCATAAATAAATATGCTTTATCGGGATCAAGATGCTCCAAACCAGAAAATTCATAATTGTCAGTTGTTCTATGAAGCACCTCAGTTAGCCGAGAAGTCATATGACTTTGAAAATCACTTACGGTCGAAACATTCTTCGTTAAAGAGTGAAGGTGACGTCTTAAAAATGGTCGCGCGACAGCCGAAAACAATTTGGGACTCACATTATACAAAAGGGGAAATTGTCTCGATAGCAGCAGATTTAATAACTCTGGATCAGAAATCAATCTTGCCAAAGCATCGGGGACCTCACTATCCTGAAAGGGACGAATATCATCAAATTCATTCATGATCTCAGCCAAGGAGCAATTATCGTTATCTAGTTATTTTTGAAGATTGACGAGAATTATACCAGTTAACATCAGCTGAAAATTTTTCAACCTTGTCTGCTACATCTAGCACAAGTGCAAACAATGCCATTCTCACCAACAACCCATTATCAGTCTGACGAAATATTGCTAAATTAGGGTTATCATCAAGATCATTATCCAGTTCATTGGCATCTGATCTCGAATCTCGTGGCAAGGGGTGCATTATGACGGTATTAGGTTGGCAGTACTGAGTATAAATCGCCTGATTCAAACGGAATTTTCCACGGTAAAGATCAGCCTCCTGCTTATTTGAAAATCGCTCTTCCTGAATTCTCGTTGAATACACTATATCTACATCAACAATACTTTTCGCTAACTCATGACGAATCCTTACATCCACGCCTGCGTTTCGCATAGATTCAACTATTCCATCAGGCAATGATAACTCTCTTGGGGATACCAGCGTTACCCTTACACCGTCATAAAGCGACAGGAGTTTGGTTAGGGAATGAACTGTCCGGCCGTGACGAAGGTCTCCAATCATGGCAATACTCAACCCATTGATATTTTTACCTTTATCTAATAATTCTCTTCGAATCGTATATAAATCTAATAGTGCTTGAGTAGGATGCTCATTCGAACCATCACCCCCATTGATAACTGGAACACGGCTGGCCTCTGCAAAATCAGCAACGGAGCCGTCTTCTGGGTGCCTCATGCAGATTACATCGCTGAAGCCAGACAATACTCGAGCAGTGTCCTGAAGAGATTCTCCTTTGACAAGAGCCGAAGATTCAAATCCGGCCGTCTCACGAACCTCTCCGCCTAACAAGTTAAACGCAGAACCAAAACTCACACGCGTACGAGTGCTGGCCTCGAAAAACATATTTCCTAAGATAGCGCCCTCAAGAACTCGAGTGACGCGTTTTCTTAAAGCATAAGGCTCCATGCTATCCGCTGTTGAAAAAACACGATCAACATCTTCTCGCTGAAATTGACTGACAGTAAGTATATGCGCACCGGTAAAATTCAAAAGTTATCCTCGGGGCAAGAATTTGAAAGAAAGTTTAACCTTTTTACCTGCTTCACTCTAGTTTGTCTGAGAAAATTCGTCGTGAACTAGATCCGCCCAATTTTTTAAGTCATGTAAAACAGCATCCTTTCCCTCTGACAAATCTCCAGCTTCAAGTAATTTATCTATCTCTTTGTTTATCCCTGACAGAGTCTGATATCCAGAGTTTTCGTCATACAGACGCCAACGACAACTCTCCATCCAGCTGGCTCGCTCATCTATCGAGAGAGATTCGTAGAAATAACGAGCCCTATAACTTAAAAGAAGCTCATTATATCTATCATCCGAAAAATGAAATCCCTGCTGCTGGAATTCAACAAGCGTTGCCCTGCGCACTTCATCCAATACTGGACGATCACTATTAAGAACGAAGCCTTCATAGAGACGCTGTTCCGCCTCAGTTTTCTCCGGGACTTCCCAACCGGAATAGACAGCTTTTAATTTAGCATTGAAATCATACTGATTGAGTCGATTCCAGTTGTCTTCGCAGTATTTCACATCAATCTGAAGCCGATCGGCAATCTTAGAATCGATAAGTTTGTACGTAGTCACAACAGGTGCTTTGTTGACATGAACCTCGGTAAGACGGATTCTTTGATTATGATCCTCTAATAATCGATCTGGAGTAAATAATTGCTTTCTGATTTCGTCGGACGTCATATTTATAAGAGATTCGGGATCAGATGAAAGGTCAATACAGATAATGGAATTAGTATTCGTCGGATGTCGAGCAAGAGGCATCATAATGGCCCCATACATGCTTTTGTTGCTTAAGGTTCCGGAGATATGAAAAAAGGGCTTTCTTTGATTGAGATTTAGCATTTCTAAGACTATCTGCTTACTTCGATGATTGACTACATAATCAAATAAACGTGGCTGTTTGTGCTTTACTAATTTTGCCATTGCAATGGTTGCACTAACATCAGACAAAGCATCATGCGCGTCCTCATGGGCAATCCCATTAGCCAACGAAAGGTGTTCAAGTTTAAAACTCGGACGTCCAGGCTCATGATCAGCCCACTCGATTCCGTCTGGACGCAATGCACGGGTTAATCTCAACATATCCAAAATATCCCAACGAGAGTTACCATTTTTCCATTCTCGTTGATATGGATCATAGAAGTTTCGGTAGAGAGTATGGCGGGTCACCTCATCATCAAAACGGATGCTATTGTAGCCAACTCCGCAAGTGCCAGGTGTCGCTAGTTCCCTATATATTCTTGCAATAAATTTAGGTTCTGGGAGCCCCTTATCCATTGCAAACTGAGGTGTAATACCCGTCACCAAACATGCTTGGGGAGAGGGAAGAATATCTTTTGGAGGTTGACAATAAATAACTAATGGATCGCCAATCGGATTTAAATCTTCATCTGTCCTGAGTCCCGCAAACTGAGAGGGCCTATCTCTCGAAGGATGAATTCCAAAGGTCTCATAATCATGCCAGTAATAACTGTTATTTATACTGATAAAGCAAACCCCTATTGACGAATAGCGAATCGATCAGGGATCAGTGACCTCAATTGGAACAAGAATTTCTGTTTCTGTTGTCTGAGGCCGCTGCTCTAACTGATAGATTTTTTGTGTCATGTTGCGGCGAAAGCTATCCATCGCTGAAATAGCATCAGAATTTTCGGAGAGAGATCGACTAAAGTTTGTTTGCGTACTTTTTAGACCATTCAATTGATCAATATATTTTCGCAACTGTTGATTCGTTACCTCGATCTCCTCTGTCAAGGCCATATGACTAATGGCTACGTCATTAACATTAGTACTTTCCTTGTCAATCCGCTTAGTGAGTCCTCCAATAGCATTTTCAGTTTTCTCTCTTTTACTGGCCAAGAAAGCTATATCTTTCTTGTTGTTTTCAATCTTTTTCTTATTTGTATCATTTGAGACACCCCACAACTTCCTTATCTCGCTCCAGTGCTTTTTTAATTGGTCATTATGTTTGCTAATCGTTATCTGCATTGCTGCACCAGACTGAGTAACTGATTCATCCGTGCTACTGAGGCGAGACTCTAACAAATCGAACCGACTTAATAAGTCCTCATGTTTTTCAAGCAAACCCTGATATTGAAGCCATCCTAATGTACCCATTACAATCAGACCTATGAATGAAAGTAAAATGATAGCTCGCAATAAACCAGAGGTTTTATCTCCTCCTGAAGTACCTCCGCCGCCAAGGGAAGAAGTTTGATCTAAGCGATCATCTGACCTCTTGCGACCAATCATATCATCCCTATCAGCTGTAATTGGTTGTCTGGGCTTGTTATCCATTTTATTTTCTAAGTCCTTAATTAGTATCAAAAATCGAGCAGGAGATATCGAGAGCTCACCGAGCCTAAATTATACTCCGAAATTAGCTCAGATTTAAAAGTGTGAAATATAAAAAAACCGGCGCTTATTAGTAACCGCCGGTTTCCGAAGAGAAAGTACCCATCAAAGAGTATTTAGAATTCCTATCAAAATAGCAGTTAAAGCAAGGCTTGAAGTAATAACTCCTTTTACCGTTGTAATAGGTCCCTGTTTACCTCTAAGACCATTAATTTCCAACAGCAGTACAATCCCCAACGCAATCCATAATCCATTACCACCAACTGCAGTCCCATAACCGTAGCCTGGATAATGAGGTCCAGCAAACATACCAAATAGCATTGGAGCAGAGAACAGAGTATTTGTTCGCGATGCAAGTAGCGCTTTAGCTCCAGCTGCCGCTTTGTCCCCCCCTTCCTCAATGCCTAAAGCTATCTTTTGAGCAGGCCAGATGACCATCCAGACGTTTGCCGCCATCAATGTGCCCATAGCTGCACCAACAATAATGTAGTTATTTAGTTGTCCGTAGCCATGAACCATACCTAAGAGAATAACGCCTGTGATGAAGGTAAACATGGCGCCCCAACGGAACCACCAAAGTGCACTTGGCGCTAGCTTCTCTTTCGCATCGGCTAAACCCTCGGGACTTGCCTGTTTAAAGTAACCGCCTTGGACAAAATTAAAGTAGTAGAGCATGCCTATCCAAGTAATACCAAATAGCACGTGACCCCAACGAATCAGCAAATTTAAAAATTCCATCGTCATTTTAGAAACTCCTATTAATTAATACCCTTACGTAATGTAGGTTTATTCTTAGTGAGATTGTTGAACAAAGGGAAGTAAATAGCAATGACCCTAGCTATGAAACTAAGATTCTATGTGATGTTGAATAATCCGGATAAAAAAAAGCCCCACATATTGTGAGGCTTTCGATAGAGTGATCTAGGATTACATCATGCCGCCCATGCCGCCCATGCCACCCATGCCACCCATGCCACCCATGTCAGGCATACCACCACCAGCGCCAGCCTCTTCAGCCACATCTGAGACCATTGCCTCGGTAGTAATCATTAAACCGGCAATTGATGCTGCCGCCTGAAGTGCCGTACGAGTCACTTTCGCTGGATCAAGGATACCCATATCAATCATGTCTCCATAATCCCCAGTTCCAGCATTGTAACCAAAGCTACCTTCGCCTTGCTTAACCTTATCTACAACTACAGAACCTTCTTCTCCAGCATTTTCCACGATTTGACGAAGAGGAGCTTCCATCGCCCTCAAAGCAATTCCTACACCCACAGTCTGGTCACTATTATCACCCTCAAGTTCAGCAATTTTTTGAAGCACCCTGATCAGAGCAACACCGCCGCCTGCAACAACACCTTCCTCAACCGCAGCTCGAGTTGCATGCAAAGCATCTTCGACTCGTGCTTTCTTCTCTTTCATCTCTATCTCGGTAGTGGCACCAACCTTTATTACCGCAACACCACCCGCTAATTTAGCCACGCGCTCTTGAAGCTTCTCGCGATCATAATCAGAACTTGTCTCTTCAATCTGCGCTCGAATTTGTTTTACTCGGGCTTCTATTGAATCGCCTTCTCCCGCTCCATCAACGATCGTAGTGTTTTCTTTAGTCATACTCACACGCTTAGCCGTACCTAGATGCTCAATTGTAGCTCCTTCAAGATCCAAGCCCACCTCTTCTGAAATCACAGTGCCACCCGTAAGGATCGCGATATCCTCAAGCATAGCTTTTCTACGGTCACCAAAACCAGGGGCTTTACAGGCTGAAACCTTGACTATACCTCTAAGATTGTTAACAACCAATGTAGCCAAGGCTTCACCTTCAACATCCTCAGCAATTATAAGTAGAGGTTTTCCTGCCTTAGCAACTGCTTCAAGCAGTGGGAGCAACTCTCGAATGTTAGAAATTTTCTTATCAGCAAGAAGGATCAGAGGACTGTCTTGGTCCGTACTCATACTCTCTTGGTTATTTATGAAGTAAGGAGATAGATAACCCCTATCAAACTGCATTCCCTCAACAATATCCAATTCGTTTTCTAATCCACTGCCCTCTTCCACGGTAATGACGCCTTCCTTGCCGACTTTACCCATAGCCTCTGCAATGATATCGCCTATGAGGGTGTCACTGTTAGCCGAGATGGTTCCCACTTGAGCAATCTCTTTGTTATCAGCACAAGGTTTTGCAATAGCCGCAATTTCAGCTGTAGCTGCTACAACAGCCTTGTCGATGCCTCTCTTTAAATCCATTGGGTTCATTCCAGCGGCCACCGATTTTAAACCTTCATTGACAATCGTTTGAGCAAGAACAGTTGCAGTAGTAGTGCCATCTCCTGCATCATCAGATGCCTTTGACGCAACTTCCTTAACCATCTGC
>NTJY01000034.1 GCA_002457245.1 SAR92 bacterium MED-G29
CCAGACAAAGATATTCACCTCTATATTAATTCCCCTGGGGGATCTGTTACCGCCGGGCTTTCGATTTATGACACGATGCAATTTATAAAGCCTGATGTGAGCACTATGTGTATAGGTCAGGCTGCCTCAATGGGGGCGTTTCTCTTGGCGGCTGGAGCACCTGAAAAGCGATTTTGTCTGCCGAATGCTCGAACAATGATCCACCAACCTAGTGGAGGCGCTCAAGGGCAAGCCACAGATATTCACATTCAATCGCAAGAAATTCTCAAAATTAAAGAGCGTCTCAATGGATTGATGGCTCATCATACTGGTCAATCTGTCGATAAAGTAACTGAAGACACTGAGCGAGATAATTTTATGAGTGCTGACGAGTCCAAGGACTATGGTTTGGTTGATGAGGTTCTGGACAAAAGGAAGTAGAGGCGTTAACCTTTTTGGGTTCCGGTGATAGTCGATGAATCACATGGGTCCCAATATCAGGAGTAACAAATGAGTGACAGTGGTAGTTTAGGTGATGGCGGTAAGCTTCTCTTCTGCTCTTTTTGCGGAAAGAACCAAAACGAAGTGAGACGTTTAATAGCCGGGCCCTCGGTTTACATCTGCGATGAGTGCGTGGATTTATGCAACGACATCATCTCCGAAGAAACCCAAGTAGTTGACTCAGATAGCAGCTCAGATAAACTTCCCGTCCCCACCGAGATCAAGTCTATTCTTGACGAGTATGTCATTGGTCAAGAGAGGGCAAAGCGAACACTCTCAGTGGCAGTTTATAACCACTACAAGCGTCTACAGGTTCAAGATCAGGCTGGTAATCAACCAGAGAGCGTTGAACTAGGAAAAAGCAACATACTCCTTATTGGTCCCACTGGTAGTGGGAAGACATTGCTTGCTGAAACCTTAGCGCGACTCTTAGATGTACCGTTTACTATCGCCGATGCAACAACTCTTACAGAGGCGGGTTACGTTGGAGAAGATGTAGAGAATATCATTCAAAAACTCCTGCAGAAATGTGACTACGATGTGGACAAAGCGCAAAGAGGTATTGTTTACATTGATGAGATAGACAAAATTTCTCGAAAATCAGATAACCCGTCTATCACAAGAGACGTCTCTGGTGAGGGCGTACAGCAAGCGCTACTGAAACTAATTGAGGGGACTGTCGCGTCTGTTCCCCCTCAAGGTGGGCGAAAGCATCCTCAGCAAGAATTCCTTCAGGTCGACACTGCGAATATACTTTTTGTATGCGGCGGTGCGTTCTCTGGCCTTGAAAAGGTTATTAGGGATCGTTCGGAGAAGGGTGGCATAGGCTTTAGTGCGCAGGTCAACAGCAAGGACTCTCAAAAATCTATTGGAGAGACCCTTCTAGGGGTGGAACCAAGTGATTTGATTGGGTACGGACTAATTCCTGAGTTTATTGGCCGTCTGCCAGTTGTAGCGACTCTGCAGGAGCTGGACCGTGAGGCCCTTATAAACATTCTTGTCGAACCTAAAAATGCTCTCTTTAAACAGTATCAAGCGTTATTTGCAATGGAGGATGTTGATTTGGACGTCAGAAGCGACGCCCTTGAAGCTATTGCTGAGAAGGCTATTGAGCGCAAAACTGGTGCCCGAGGACTTCGTTCGATTCTTGAAACCATACTTGTTGATACGATGTATAAGGTGCCCTCAGAGCCTAATGTAATAAAGGTTGTAGTCGATGCTACCGTTGTCAACGGAGAGAACGATCCGATCTTGGTTTATGAACAGCCTGAGGCAAAGAAACTAGCTTCAGATGAAGCTTAGAGTAAAGGGCGGCTTAGGTCGCCTTTTTTGTATCTGCTATTTCTAATGATTTTGTCATTTAATACTTAAAATAACGTTGTTATTTTGGTTTTAGTCCCAATATTACTTTTAACGAGTAATTCTTTATGCGGTTTTATTGTTTTTAGTTTACGAGGTTCCACTAGTGTCAAAAACATCTAAAGTTGAGAAAACTATTTTCCCCCTCCTACCCTTGAGAGATGTGGTGGTTTATCCACATATGGTCGTCCCCTTATTTGTGGGTAGGGAGAAGTCAATACTTGCGCTAGAGTCGGCTATGGAAAGCGACAAGAAAGTGATATTGGTGACTCAAAAGGATCCAGCTGAGGATGCTCCGAGTCTAGAGGATATATATGAGGTAGGTACTCTGGCAACTATCTTACAAATGCTAAAATTACCTGATGGAACTCTCAAAGTCTTAGTTGAAGGATTGAATCGAACGGGTATTAAAGATTGCTCTGATGATGGAGCTTTTATGCAGGCGTCTTCTTCAATACTTGAATCTAAGGAGCTAATGGAGGATGAATCAGATGTGCTGATTCGTTCTACTAATGACCTCTTCGAGCAGTATGTGAACTTAAGCAAAAAGGTTCCATCAGAGGTAATTGCCACGGTAGCTGGTATAGAGGACGCAGATAGACTAGGAGATACGATCGCATCTCATATGAACTTGTCTTTGGAGCAGAAGCAGGATGTTTTAGAAATTGCTGACCTAACGGATCGCCTTGAGCATCTTATGAGTCTCATGGAGGCGGAGATAGATTTGTTTAAAGTAGAGCAACGGATTCGAAGCAGAGTTAAAAAGCAGATGGAAAAAAGTCAGCGGGAATACTATCTGAATGAGCAGATGAAGGCGATTCAGAAAGAGCTGGGTGATTCTGAGGAGGGAGTATCGGAACTTGATCAGCTAGGTAGAAAGATTGACGATGCAAGCATGCCAAAGGGGGCTTTGGAAAAAGCCAAGTCTGAGCTGGGTAAGCTCAAGATGATGTCTCCAATGTCAGCTGAGGCGTCTGTATTGAGGAACTATTTAGATTGGATTATCAATGTTCCTTGGAAAAAGCGAACACGCATCAAGCATGATCTGGGTAATTCAGAGAAGATTCTAGATCAGGATCATCATGGATTAGAAGAAGTAAAAGAGCGAATCCTTGAATTTCTTGCAGTCCAAAAGCGCGTAAAAAAATTAAAGGGTCCAGTGCTGTGTTTAGTAGGCCCTCCAGGGGTAGGGAAGACCTCGCTTGGTGAATCTATAGCCCGAGCTACAGGTAGAAAATTTATTAGAATGAGCTTGGGTGGTGTGCGTGATGAGGCTGAAATAAGAGGTCATAGAAGAACATACATCGGCTCCCTTCCCGGTAAGTTAATACAGAAATTATCCAAAGTGGGTGTCAAAAATCCACTTTTCCTATTGGATGAGATCGACAAAATGGGAATGGATCAGAGAGGTGACCCATCCTCTGCATTATTGGAGGTTCTTGATCCTGAGCAAAACCATACGTTTAATGATCACTACCTTGAGGTTGACTATGATCTTTCTGAGGTTATGTTCATCTGTACAGCAAACTCTATGAATATTCCAGGTCCGCTGCTGGATCGAATGGAAGTGATTCGAATTCCAGGTTATACAGAGGATGAAAAAGTAAAAATCGCAGAAAAGTACTTAGTGCCCAAGCAAGTAAAATCCAACGGTCTGAAAGACTCTGAGCTAAAGATTGATGAGGATGCCTTGAAAGATACTATCCGCTATTATACGAAAGAGAGTGGTGTGCGAGGATTGGAGCGTGATATAGCAAAAATCTGTCGAAAGACGGTCACTAAACATGTCAAAGAAAACTCTAATGCAGAGGAGATAGTCACTTGCGAAAACTTAGAAAGCTTGCTTGGTGTTAGACGTTTTTCTTTTGGGAAAGCGGAGAATAAAAATCAAATTGGTCAGGTAACTGGATTGGCTTGGACTCAAGTTGGAGGCGAATTACTTACTATAGAGACTTCGGCAATTCCTGGCGCAGGTAAGGTAATTAAAACAGGGTCACTAGGCGATGTTATGCAGGAGTCCATTCAGGCAGCTCTTACGGTCGTTCGTAGCAGAGCAAAGGCCCTTGGTATACGAAGAGATTTTCATAAGGAAAATGACCTTCATATACATGTTCCTGAAGGTGCTACGCCCAAAGATGGTCCCTCTGCTGGCGTGGGTATGTGCACTGCGCTTGTTTCAGTTCTCTCCGGTATCGCAGTTAAGTCAGAGGTTGCAATGACAGGAGAAATCACTCTGCGAGGTCAGGTTCTTAAAATCGGTGGTTTGAAGGAAAAACTCCTGGCCGCTCATCGGGGAGGAATCACCACAGTTATCATCCCAAAAGAAAATTCTAGTGACTTGAAGGAAATTCCAGACAATATCAAAGCTGATCTTAAGATCTGCCCTGTAGAGTGGATTGATGATGTTCTTGCGATAGCGCTCGAATCAGAGCCCGAAGCTTTGTCTGATGCTGATTTTCTTAAAAGTACGTCTCAAAGCGTTGATTCTGCCGCTAATGACAGGTTAAGTACGCACTAGCCTAACTATTTCGCTCAAATTGCGAGAGACTGCTTGACCGGACCTGCTCGCTATTGGTATAAAGTACCTAGGGACCGCACATTTGCTTGAAAAACGGGCGTTGTCAAAGGGATCCGAGTGCGCCTTTACTTAATTACAAACCACTTCCATGATAATAAGGGGAAAACTGTGAATAAATCTGACTTAATTGATGCTATCGCTGCTGGTGCAGACATTTCTAAGGCTTCTGCAGGCCGTGCTCTTGACTCTGCTCTGGGTGCTATTACAGGTGCTTTAAAAAATGGGGACCAAGTTTCCTTGGTTGGTTTTGGAACATATGCTGTTAAGCATCGCGCAGCGCGGGCTGGACGTAACCCTCAAACTGGTGCTGAAATCCAGATTAAGGCAGCAAATGTACCAAGCTTTAAAGCTGGTAAAGCTCTGAAAGACGCAGTAAATTAATACCTGCCTGGGAAATTCCTAGAGAACTTCCCAAGCATTTAAGGCGCATCATTGATGCGCCTTTTTTAATATCAGGAAATAGAAATGTTAGATAGCTTTAGAACGAATATGAAGGGCATTGCTATAGGGATTACAATCCTTATAGGCGCAGTTTTTGCATTTTCTGGAACCGGTGCTCTCATGGTCCCTGGAGCTGGCTCTGAGGCAGCAATTGTAGTTAACGGAGTCTCGGTGCCTGAAATTGAGGTTCTTCGAGCTATTAGTCGTCAAAAGCAGCGTATTCTCAGTGAGAATGAAGGGCTCGATGCCTCAGCTTTGGAGGATGAGTTACTGAGACCTAATGCGATGCAGCAATTAATTGGTCTACAAGTGCTGATTCAAGAAGCCGAAAAACAGAGAATGTCTGTTTCTGAAGCAGATATTAATAATTTAATTTTGGAAAGCGAAGCCTTTCAAGCTGATGGTAGTTTTGATCAGGATACCTATCGATATATGCTTCAAAGCAGCGGGTATACGAGTGCCAGCTATAAACAGCTGGTGAGATCTGATTTAATTACCCAGCAGTTAGTATCTGGTGTGAGTGACACTAATTTCGTTACTGAAATCGAACTGGCAGGCTTAGCCGCGATCACAGAACAAACTCGAGATTTTTACTATCTGACGATTCCAACCGCACCTATTCGTGAAATGATCGATTTGTCAGAAGAGCAGCTACAACAATACTATGAGAGTAACAAAGGGCTTTATATGACGGAGCCTATGGTTTCTGTCGAGTATATTGAGCTCAATCCCTCACAATTGGCAGATCCTGCCTTGGTAAGTGCAGAGACTGTGCAGGATCGATTTGATGAGGAGTTGAACAGCCTTGATACGGCTGAGTCACGTCAAGCTGCTCATATTTTATTGTTGGATCCTGATGAAAACGCGCTGGCTGAGGTTCAGGAAAGGATTGATGCGGGAGAAGATTTCTCTTTATTGGCTAGTGAGTATTCGGAGGACTTTGGTTCAGCACAAACAGGTGGAGAGTTGGGATTCTCCTCAGGCGATACTTTTCCAGAGACGTTTGAAGCGGCATTAGGTAATCTCGAAATTGGAGAAATTTCTGAACCTGTGGAGACTGACGCAGGAACTCACTTCATTAAGCTAATTTCAATTCAGCAGCAAGAATTTAACTTTGATGAAGAGCAAGAAAGAATCGCCCAAGAACTTATGCGCGAAGCGACGTCAGATCTCCTGATTGAGAAGTTAGAGCTGATGAAAGAGTTGAGCTTTAATGCGGAATCTCTTGCAGATGTTGCTGAGGATGTTGATTTAACCCTAAATAAGACGGACTTGTTCTCTCGCAGAGGGGGAACAGGTGTATCTGCTATACCTAGTGTTATCTCGGCTGCGTTTAGTTCAGAAGTTTTGGATGATGGGTACGCCAGTGAGGTGCTTGAATTAGGGAACGATCGATATCTAGTACTGAAGCTAGTTGAATCTGTTGACGCCAGGCAGCTTAAGCTATCTGAAGTGGCAGATAGGGTTAACTCGAGCCTATCTGAAGAGACCGTCCAGAAGTTAATGTCCAATAAAGGTTCCCAAGTGTTGGAGCAGTTAAAGGCTGGCGAGAGCATAGAATCTATAGCTAAAGTAGAGGGCTATGACTGGCAGGTGGGCCTGTCTGTTTCACGACGAAGTCAAGAGATTGATCAAGAAATTACATCGCGAGTATTTTCTATGTCTCCATCAAGTGGAAATGATATCTCTGACAGTTTTTATCTGAATAATGGAGATCTCTTGGTAGTCTCTCTGACCCAAGTAAATGCTGGGTCCTTGGGTGTCGCCCCAAAAGAAATTATCACCAGCTTGGGTGATGCTCTGGAGTTAGTAGCCAATAACCGAGATATGCAGGCTTTTCAGCAGACTTTGATTAATCAAGCTGATATCGTTCAGTAAAGTCCAGACTTAGGCTTTCTCTTTGTTGCGCGCCTAGATTTGCTCTAAATAATCATGGGGTTGATAAATAGTGTCAGTCTTTGACCCGGTTGCAGGTATTTCTTATCATCAATTCTGTTCCATTTCTTAATATCGCTTACTGATACAGAGAATCTTTTTCCTATTAAATAAAGTGAATCACCCTTTCTTACTTTATAGGATAGCTTCCTGATTTTTGCTGACATTGAAGCCCGACCGGGCACAAGAATTTCAAGAGTTTGTCCGATCTTAATGATATTGCTTTTCAAACCATTTTGATGGCGGATACTCTTTATCGAGGTCCTATACTTTAAAGCTAGCGAGGATAGAGAGTCCCCTGAGCTTACTAGATGGTTTAGGGTTTCATACCGATTGACTTGTGTCATGGTGACTACATCTCCTTCGCTATGGGGAATCAGTAGTATTTGTCCGATTTTTAGTCGATCAGTATTCAGTCCATTACGTTTTCTGATCGCTGATACTGGAGAGTCAAAACGTATAGCTATATGAGAAAGAGTATCCCCATTTACGACCATGTACTCACTATGAGGAATCCAAGTGCTTGGGTTGCTTGTTTCGATGAAGTGTCTAACTTTTGCAGAATTTTCCTTGGGCAAAACTAAAAAATAAGTACCTTCAGGTGGCGTTATGGAGCGTCGATAGGCGGCGTTGAGCTGTGTGAAGAGGCTCCGATCGGTACCACTAATATCCAGCACAAGTGATAGTGCTATTTGATTTGAAATCTCTATCGTTTCAAAATATTTCTCGTTAGGAATATTTGGTAATTCAATGGCGAACTGCTCTGAGCTTTTCACTAAAGCAGATAACGCTAATAACTGTGGAACGTAATTACGAGTTTCTTTTGGAAGTTTTAAGTGCCAAAAGTCAGCAGGCAGGCCTAATTTTTTATTCTTTTGGATAGCCTTACTCACAAAACCCTCTCCAGCATTATAAGCAGCAAGGGCAAGCAACCAGTCTCCATCAAAACGTTGATTCAGGTATGATAGATATGCAATTGCGGCAGATGTAGATTTAACGACATCTCTACGACCCTCATACCAGCGGTTCCTAGTGAGTCCATATTGCCGACCCGTTGATGGAATAAACTGCCAAAGGCCTGCCGCGTGACTTGAGCTATAAGCCAGAGGATCATAGGTACTCTCAACCACTGGCAGAAGTGCCAGTTCTAGTGGTAGGTTAGCTAACTCTAGCTCCTCCACAACATGGTAAAGAAATGGTCTTGATCGATTAAATACAGTTGTCAAATACGAGGGATTATTTAAATACCATTCACGCTGGTCATCCACTATTGAAGGTAAATCAGTGATGTTCAATTCAAATCCGATGCGCATTCGTTGCCACAAATCCACTGGTAGTTCAGGCCCTAAGACAGATTCTGTGGATACTGAATCTAAAGTGATCGGCTTTATGATCTCATTCGAAACGCTTGCTGAGTATTTTAGGTCAGTAGTTTCTGCGCTAGAAGTCTCTTTATCGGAAGCTTCAGAAAGGACTTCTTGCTCAACATAAATTGGTAAGGGTGGAGAATGAGTACTACAGCCGCTCGCTGACAGTATTAGTAAGCAAATAGAAATGGTTAATTTAATCAATCTGATATTTAGCACAGTTCAGGAGTGGTTTGGAATGGCTGGAAAGTGTATAGATATTAGTAGCTTGAGACAACGAGAATTACTAAAACTTAGTAGCGTTTATTCAATGCAGGGCTCATAATAAATCACTACTTCTCTTCTCTTAGTTGCTTAATTTTGATGCATTATAAAAAACCTATAAGGGAGTTAGAACTGACCGCCGAAGGCCTGCTTGCTTGGACCAGGACCGACTTTGGGCAGTATATTTTACGAAGTGAGGATAGCAAGATTGCTGACAAATATTCGAAGTTTCCTGGCTTTCGTTGCATGCATCTAGGGTTGTCAGAAAATCTGGATCTCTTAATTAACATCAACCAGATCCATAGTTTTACCATTCAATCAAATATTAATACATGCACAGGGAAAGGGTCTCTTGTATCTGATCTCTCAGACCTACCAATACCCACGGGGGTGATCGATGTAGCTTTCCTCCAGCATACTTTAGAGTTCTCATGCTCGCCTCAAGCTGTGCTTGCTGAGGCTGGTCGAGTATTAGCTCCTGGAGGAAATATGGTACTTTGTGTATTTAATCCATTAGGTTCTGTAGGACTGGCAAACCTGCCTATGCGTATTTTTAGTCGCCGACCTCAGTATCAATTCCATCATCTTAGAGTAGGACGGTTGACCGACTGGCTCTCTCTTCTCAATTTCCAAGTTGAAGAGGTTAGCTATGGAGCTTTTCTTAGCCCTTTAAATGACTTCTCTGCTGCAGTGAGTAGTCATGGCTCAAGTAACAAACATTCTTTTCAAAAAGCTTGGGAAAATTTTTGTAGTAAGTGCCATCTTCCTATTGGAAATTTCTATATGATTCATGCCACGAAGAGAGTAAGTCGTGGTATAGGAAATATGTCTACTGGTTGGAGGATATCGACTCGACCAAATTTAGGATCTCCTATTCCACCAGTTGGATCAAAGAGGGTAGAAAAAATAATTGATGATATGAAATATGCTCAGGAATGAGTTATGACTCAGGTAGAGATTTTTACAGACGGTGCGTGTCGAGGTAATCCGGGACCCGGAGGCTGGGGAGTTCTTCTTAGATTTGGTTCCGAGGAGAAGCAATTGTGTGGTGGTGAAAGAGAAACTACAAATAATCGAATGGAATTGACAGCTGTGATTGAGGCCTTAGCAGCGTTAACTCGGCCCTGTGACGTCCGTCTGACGTCTGACTCCACGTATGTTCTTAAAGGTATTCAAGAATGGTTGCCCAACTGGAAGAAAAGGAATTGGAAAACGGCATCGAAAAAGCCAGTTAAGAATGTCGATCTCTGGCAGAAGCTAGATTCCCTCATATCAAAACATAAGATAGATTGGCATTGGATTAAAGGCCATAGTGGTCATCGGGAAAATGAGATTGCTGATGAGTTGGCCAATCGTGGTATTGATGAGTTGTAGTACGCTAGAGTTTTAAAAATGTTGTTTTAAAAGGGATAGTCTGTCATGAGGCAAATTGTATTAGATACCGAAACTACTGGATTAGACACGTCTCAGGATCACCGAATTATCGAGATTGGCTGCGTAGAGATGATCAACCGTAAACTTACCGGTGGCCACTACCACCAGTATATAAATCCTCAGAGAAAAATTGACGAGGGTGCTATCGAAGTGCATGGTATAACAGATGATTTTTTAGAGGACAAGCCGGTCTTCGCACTAATTAATGATGAATTTCTTAAGTTTTTGAACGGTGATGAACTGATTATACATAACGCACCATTTGATGTTGGTTTTATAAATCATGAGTTATCTAAGTTAGGAAATTCCAAGACCTTGATAGAGTCAGAATGCTCCATAATAGACACACTTGCTCTGGCTAGGAATAAACACCCCGGACAAAAAAATAATTTAGACGCCCTCTGCAAGAGATATGGCGTTGACAACTCGCAGCGAGATTTGCATGGCGCACTTCTAGATGCCGAGATATTAGCGGACGTTTATCTTTTAATGACCGGTGGCCAAGTCAACCTTAATATTAATCAACAAAGTGACTCAGAGAGTGGAAATATTAATTCTCAGTCTGGAATAAGGCGGCTAACTTCTGAACGGCCACCATTAAAAATAATACGCGCCAATGAGACAGAACTTAAGGCACATAATGACAAGCTTTCTTCAATTCAATCCACCAGTGGGACTTGTATTTGGCGGCAAATAATTGACTAGCGTTGCTTATGTGGCAGTTTGACAATTATAAATTCTCTTTGAGCTCTCCGAATAACCAGCGTGATCTAAAAAAGGTTGCATCTGGATTACATCAGATTGTCCGTTCACCAGACTTATTTAATTTGACTCGCAAAGTTATGGCTTGCTCACGGCATCTTTCTGACCAAAGTCATATGGATCGAGAATGGAAAAAAATTGTTGGATTAGTGGAAAAGTCCAGGCTCGAAGTGAAACGGAGGTATGACCGAATGCCGAAGTTTGAGTTTCCAGATCTCCCTGTGAGTCACAAAGTGGACGAGATAAAACATGCTATAAAAAATAACCAAGTGCTTATTATTGCTGGTGAAACAGGATCTGGAAAAACGACTCAGATTCCAAAAATTTGCTTGGAAGCCGGGAGGGGTGTTAGAGGATTAATCGGCCATACTCAGCCCCGACGAATTGCGGCTAAGACTGTGGCGCAACGTATTTCAGAGGAACTGGGCTCTAAGTTAGGAGATGTAGTTGGCTATCAAGTTCGATTTTCAGATCAATCCTCACCTAAAAGCTATATTAAATTAATGACCGATGGGATTCTTTTAGCGGAAATTCAAAACGATAGATACCTTAAAAAATATGACACCATTATCATTGATGAGGCTCATGAGCGGAGCCTGAATATCGACTTTCTTCTTGGGTTTCTCAAAAATTTGCTACTAAAGCGGGCAGATTTAAAAGTAATCATTACGTCAGCAACTATAGATGTAGAAAAATTTTCTGAGCATTTTGATCAAGCTCCAATTGTCAAGGTATCGGGTAGAACATATCCAGTAGAGATTGTTTATAGCGGCATAGATATCGTTGACATGGACCGTAACCAGGCAATTCTTGAGTGTATAAACAATATTAACCTGACTCAATCATCAGGAGATATATTGGTCTTTTTGAGCAGTGAACGAGAGATAAGAGAGACCAGTGTTGCTTTACGTAGAGAACATATCCCACATCTAGATATAGTTCCACTATATGCCCGATTGAGCCTCACAGAACAGAGTAAAATTTTTTCCCCTCACACCGGACGAAGGGTGATCCTAAGTACTAATGTTGCAGAGACTTCTCTCACTGTTCCGGGGATACGATTTGTTGTCGATACAGGTCGGGTAAGGATCTCTCGCTATAGTTTCAAAACCAAGGTTCAGCGATTGCCGATCGAGGCCATATCACAAGCCAGTGCGAACCAGAGGGCAGGTAGATGTGGTCGAGTAAGTGATGGGATATGTTACAGACTCTATGAGCAAAAGGATTTTGAGAACCGACCAACGTTCACTGACCCTGAAATTATCAGGACTAACCTGGCAGCTGTAATTCTGCAGATGTCTCATTTGAGGCTCGGCAATATAAAAGAATTTCCATTTATAGACTCACCGGACATTAGACTTATAAATGATGGCTACAAATTACTAGAGGAGCTTCGAGCAATAGCCAATGGAAAGTTAACGCCAATGGGCAGGAAAATGGTTGCCATACCACTGGATCCTCGGCTATCAAGGATGTTATTCGAGGCAAATAATAATAACTGTTTAGATGAGTTAGTAGTTATCGTTTCAGCACTCAGTATCCAGGATCCTAGAGAGAGACCAAGTGATAAGCGTGAAGCAGCTGACCTTGCGCATAAGCAGTGGTTGGATAAAGATTCTGATTTTATGACGATTCTTAATTTATGGAATCACCTAGAGCAGCAGCGGCGAGTGTTATCAGGTAACCAGTTTGCACGATATTGTCGAAAGAATTTTGTTTCACATACGCGAATGCGCGAGTGGCGTGACATCCATCACCAAGTCCATACAGCATGTAAAACCATAAACTTTACGCGTAATAAACAAGCCTCTGAATATGAGGCCATTCATCGAGCACTTTTATCGGGGTTATTAGGACACATAGGTACTCTTAATGAAAAATGGGAGTATATGGGAACCAGAAATCGAAAATTCTTTATTTTCCCTGCATCTGGATTGAGTAAAAAGCCTCCAAAGTGGTTGGCCGCAGCTTCATTAATGGAAACCTCCAAGCAATACGCCGTTAATGTTGCAAAGATCAATCCGAATTGGCTTGAATCTCTGGCCTCTCACCTAGTAAAGAAAACATATAGTGAGCCGTTTTATCATGTTAAGTCTGGTCAAGTCATGGCGAAGGAGCGGCAGGCGCTTTATGGACTCACCATATTGGAAGGAAAACAAGTTGCCTATGGATCTATTGCAACTATGGAGGCGAGAAATGTATTTATCCAACAGGCTCTAGTTGAGGGTCGTTATACTGGGAAAGGAAGGTTCTCTCAGCACAACAAAAACTTAGTCATTGAACTTCAGGAGCTGGAGGATAGATTTAGACGCAGAGATTTACTAGTCGAGCAATCGACAATTTTTAATTTTTATGACAATGTAATTCCAGAATCAATTTATAACTTACCTGCCTTTGAAAAATGGAGGAAGAAGCGAGAGTTACAAAATTCGAAACTATTATATTTAAATAGAGATCAACTCCTGCTTCGAGGACTATCTAAAGATGAGGAGGCTCAGTTTCCGAAGATTATTTCATTTGACGATTTTGAATATTCCTTGCAATACCATTTTCAGCCGGGTCATGAGGAGGATGGTGTCACACTCATGATCCCTATAGCACTTTTACATCAGTTGCCTAGGTATCTTTTTGAATGGCTAGTGCCAGGTATGCTAAGGGACAAATGCATAGCATTGATAAAGAGACTACCCAAAAATTTGCGGCGATCATTTGTACCAGTGCCTGATTATGTAGATCAAGCACTACAAAATATGACAAGGGGAGATAAATCTCTAGTTGCGACACTATCGGAGCAATTGACACGACTAACGGGAGTTAGCATCCCAGATTCTTCGTGGAATTCTAATGATCTTGATAAGTGGTATCAGATGAATTTCATTCTTTTGGACGATAATCATCAAAAGCTTGCGATGGCTCGCGATTTATCTTCATTACAGAAAGCATATCGTCGGAAAATTGATGATTTATCTTCAGAGAGCAGTGAGGTGTTTGTTAGCAAAACCAATATTAAAAAATGGGATTTTGGTGATCTTTTAAAGGAAGTGGCATTACCAAAGCAAAATATGGTGATTAAGGCATGGCCCGCTATTAAAGACGATAGAGATTCAGTGTCTATTAAGCTGATGGATAATCCTTTAGCAGCTGATGCTATGTCCCAACGAGGTCAGCTGAGGTTGGCGTTACTAAAAGGCAGAGAGCAGACAAAATATTTATCAAAAAATCTGTTAAAGGGAACAGATCTAGACTTTAAGGCGGCTAATCTCCCATCCCGTGAGGAAGTAGTAGATTCTATTATTATGTCTAGCTTCCAAGAAGGGATATTTGTAAATGACGCGGTAATCAGACAAAAATTGGACTTTGAGCAAGTTTTTAACCATGGAATCGGCTCAGTTGTTGGTCTTGCTCAGATTCGAGGAGATGTTTTAGGTTCGCTGCTGGACAGCCTGGTTAATTTAAGGCAAGCGCTTAGCATAGGCGGGGGCAAGATAGAACATGCTCGATCAGATATTGAAAACCAGCTAGCGTGGTTATTTTGTCATGAGACACTGATGTTCGCATCAAGCGATGATATCCAACAATACCCCAGATTCGTTAAAGCTTTAAATCTTAGAGTTGAAAAATTATCCTCAAACATGACCAAAGACAAAGATTTCACTGCCTCAGTTAAGTCCTATTTGGACAGCCTAAGTGCTCTAAATCTTGATCATGATCTCATTACAATTCAACTAAGAAGATCTATTGTGAGTTTTAGGTGGTCTTTGGAGGAGCTAAGGGTTTCACTATTTGCTCAGCAACTAAAGACTCGTTACCCAGTATCATTTAAGAGATTAGACAAAAAATGGTTGGCTCTAAATGATGAAGTAAGTCGGATTTTGTAATGAATATCTGGACTATCAGTTTGAAAAATGCAGTTTTATTTTAAATTTGGCGCCAAACGACTTATCTGTCAGTATAATTTGAATCAAATTTGAAAAATTTATAGCAACACGAGACAAGAATGCTAAAAACATCACTAATTTTTATTTGCTTGATTTCTTCAAGTTGGATATCCGCAGAAGACTTTGAGGACCGCGATCCACTGCAGCAACTTAATCGAAAAGTCTATGAGTTGAATTTTGAAATTCTTGACCCCGCGCTTATAAAACCTATTGCGACGCTATATGATCGCTTGACACCTAGACCGGTACGAATTGGAATCAACAACTTTTTTTCTAATCTTGATGAAATACCTAATGCTGTAAACAGTCTTCTTCAAGGAAAAATTGGGCAGGCGGCAAATGATACGGGTCGCTTCATAGTAAATTCTGTTTTTGGCTTAGGCGGCGTCTTTGATATCGCTACTGATGCTGGAATGCAGCCAAGCCAAGGAGAAGACTTCGGGCAAACGCTTGCCGTATGGGGCGTTAGTGAGGGCCCTTATCTGATGTTACCTTTCCTGGGACCATCAACTCTCAGAGATGCGCCCTCTAATGTTCTAGATAGTTTTTTAGATCCTTTTGCTTACAATGATAACTATGGGATGAGGGCCGGCATCAAAGCTATAGACATAGTCGCGCTTAGAGCTGAATTATTGGGTATTGACGATGTTATGAGCGGTGATAAGTATATTTTTGTGCGCGATGTATACCTGCAGAATCGTGAGTATGTGATAGCGGATGGAGCGATAGAGGATGATTTTGATGATCTCGAGGATTACTGATGGACATCCTACGACTTTATTGCTGCCAGATGATTGTCAAATGATTCGGAAACAGTTTCGATTGAGTGTTTAATGAGTCACATCAGCAATAGAGTCATCTTTTTTGGACACAAGACCAAATCATTGCATTCGCTGCAGGCTGGCTTGGAGCTTTTAGGACGGCAGCTTTTCTTTGTTACAGAAAGAGAAGAAATCAAAAATCTTTGTACGGATTCGCCCCGTCAAATCATAGTTTTCTTAGAAGATCATTCCAATGAATTAATCAAATCTAAAAATATGCTCTCTTTGAGCGAGGAATTTCTGTGCGTTGTTGTTCTGAGTCGTCACTGGAAGGGGGATGCGGCAAGTTATTTTAAAATAGGAGCCGTGGATGTTTGGTTTGAAGACATATCTAATATTGAGCTGGAGATGTCGTTTGCTAGGCTGGATTCTGAAGCTAAAACGAGGATTCAAGCCGAAGAGCATCAGCATGAATTGCAGCGAGTAAATACTGACCTTCAAAAAAGTATGGATATGCTTAAAAATGACCAGGTAGCTGGAGTAGAGGTCCAAAAAAGTTTGATGCCAAATAGTCCATTGGTATTTGGTGACTATGAAATATCACATTCTGTAAACCCATCCTTGTACTTAAGTGGCGATTTTGTGGGCTACAATTTTATTCTGGACCGTTTTCTTCTGTTTTACTTTGTAGATGTTTCAGGACATGGTTCCTCATCAGCTTTTGTCACTATATTTCTGCGTTTTATGGTTGGCCGCGTGATACGTCGGCATGAAATAGAGAAAGATTTGGAAGCCCTCAATCTGGCTCCGGACGGACTTCTAGAGCATTTAAATAAAGAATTATTGGTCATGGGATTGGGAAAGCATTTCACTATAGTGGCAGGCTGCTTAGATGTCGAAACAAATGTTTTGCGCTATGTTGTCGGAGCGCAGATGCCAAGACCGATACTAATTGTTAGTGGTAATGCTCATTATCTTCCCGGCGAGGGCAAGCCAGTCGGAATTTTTGATAATGCAAAATGGCAAGTTGAGGAGTTAGCGCTCCCTGATCGCTGCGCGCTGGTGTTGATGTCTGATGGAGTTTTCGAATTGATCGCCGATAAAGATTTAATTGATAAAGAAAATACTCTCTTAAGTTTCTTGGGAGATAATTCTGAAAGCATAGAGGCGCTAAAAAAGGCACTGTCACCAAATTTTCGTGGTGATCCTCAAGATGATGTGTCTATGTTACTTTTGACGCGAGGTATGTAAATTGGATTCTGGCGATGTCTTAGTTGCTGAGTATCAGGGCGGACATTTATTAAAGTTTACTGGCGATATTAGGGTCAACCTCTGCGGAGCACTCGACGCGCATATAGAAAAAATCGTTAGCTGTAAATGTGTCGATGACGTCATGATCGACTTACTTAATGCGGATGGATTGGATAGTACTGCATTAGGCTTACTTGCTAAGTTAAGTATTCATTGTCAGCGTGATCGAGGTTTTACTGTTAAGGTTTTTTGTAAGAATTTGAATATCTTGAGAGTTTTTGAGGCGATGGGCTTTTATGAGATATTTACGATCTTTGATAAAGCATCCGACTCTAAAATGAATGCAATGTTGGAGGTCTTAGACATAAAAAGTTTACCGATGAGTGAGATTCGTCACCAGGTTCTGGATGCACATCAAACTCTTGCAAAGTTAAATCC
>NTJY01000035.1 GCA_002457245.1 SAR92 bacterium MED-G29
TGAGGCATCCAACCGGGCGACGATACTCTTCAAGCAGACCAATATGACTGTGCGAGAGGTCAATGCCGTGACTCTGCAGTACAACGATGAGGCCGCATTCAAAAAGGCGTACAAGCGCGAGACCGGGATGACCCCAAGCGAGAGTAAGTTGTGACCTTCGCTGAGAGCTTTTGGGGTTTTGGGAATCGTCCCACCCTTACTCCGCGCCACCAGGTAGAGGGTGAGACAGGTACTATTGGCGACAAGGGAGGATCGCTATTGCGGTCTCCAATGATCTGCTTCAAGCGATACAAAAAGACCGTATTCCATGAGGTGAGAGGCTTGGCTGCAACACTGTTAAAAGATGCAGGCAATACCAATACACAGATTTCTAACGTCATGGCGCACGAATCAATTAACACTACACTGGACTATATGAACCCGGACGATCTACCCTTTGAAGATGTCACTATTCATATCTGATTTTTGTGCAAATTTTTGTGCAATTTTTGTGCAGTTAGTGACTACTATCAATGAAAGCCGCGTGGTTGGTCGGGACGGCAGGATTTGAACCTGCGACCACTACACCCCCAGTGTAGTGCGCTACCAGGCTGCGCTACGCCCCGATGAAGAGCGGCAATCATACAGGGTGGCTTGTGTAATGCAATAGAAAATCTTACCGGAGGGACATCTGAAAGGATTTACTGAAGAGCTTTTAAAACGTCCTCCAATTCTGAAATAGTCTGGTCAAGCAATTGCTTATAGGGAGTTGCTTCTTTCTTTGCAGGGGCATCATCAAGTTTTTGGCGAGCTCCACCAATTGTAAATCCTTGTTCATACAACAAAGATCGAATCTGTCTAATCAAAACAACGTCTTGGCGCTGATAATAACGACGATTACCCCTACGTTTTACAGGACTCAGCCTAGGAAATTCTTGCTCCCAGTATCTCAGTACATGTGGCTTTACACCACAGAGCTCACTGACTTCCCCTATGGTGAAATAACGTTTTCCTGGGATGACAGGAAGTTCGTTGTTGTTACTTGGTTCCAGCATAAGTCTCAACTCGCGCTTTAAGTTTTTGTCCTGGTTTAAATGTGACAACTCTGCGCGCAGAAATAGGTATTTCTTCTCCAGTCTTGGGATTTCTGCCAGGCCGCGACTTTTTGTCTCTCAAATCAAAATTGCCAAAACCTGATATCTTAACCTGGTCATTGTTCTCTAAAGCAGAACTAATTTCAGCGTAAAACATTTCCACGATTTCTTTAGCTTCCCTCTTATTAAGTCCAAGCTCGTCAAAAAGCATCTCCGCTAAATCTGCTTTTGTTAATGCTCCCATCTAAAGTTGTCCTTTGCTAATTTCCAAGAGAGATGCAGAGCCACTATCGAAGCTCTGCGCCATAAGAGGCCTTCAATTGTGCAACCACACTCTCTATTGAGTGATTCACCTCTTCATCCGTAAGAGTGCGTGATGGATGCTGAAACGTCAAGCCCAAAGCTACACTTTTTCCTTTATTATCAACATCTTTGGGTTGATAGACATCAAATAACTTTAAACCTATTAGATATTCACCAGAGGCGGACTCGGCACACTTCATTAGCTCACTGGCAGCTAATGAACCGTTAACATAAAAGGCCAAATCTCTTCTAACTTCTGGAAATTTGCTGACTTCTTCGTAGAATGGGATTCTAACGTCTGTTAAATCATCTATATTTACCTGGAACACATATGCAGCAGTAGATAGGCCTAAATAGCTTTGGATCTTTGGATGCACCTGCCCGATCCAGCCTATAAATTTATCATTTCTCAATATTTTTGCACTTTGCCCGGGATGAAGTGCAGCGTGCGCGCCGACGTCAAAACAAAACTCTTCTGCTAGTCCAGTTTGAGCAAAAACTGACTGCAAATCGCCCTTGATATCATAGAAATCAACGCTTTCCTTGCTGCCTGACCAACTGACCGGCTCGCGAGCCCCACAGACAAGACCGGCAAAATTTGTACTCTGAACTAAACCTGAATCAGAATCATCGGTAGGCAAAAAACACTGTCCAATCTCAAATATTCTCACACGAGACTGCTGTCGATTTAAATTATGACTAGCCGTAGTCAACAACCCTGACCATAGACTAGTTCGCATGACCGACATATCAGAGGAAATAGGATTTACCAGGGCCACAGGTGGTTCATGAGGCTCAACCATTGACTGTAGTTCAGGATCCACAAAGCTATACGTTATAACCTCCTGATATCCTCTACTGACAAGCTGAGCTCTAAACACAGAGAGATCTGCCATTGACTCGGAACAAGGCTCCAAATCCAATGCCGCGGTCGGAGTAGAAGTTGGCAAATTATTGTATCCGTAGATACGAGCGACCTCTTCAACCAAATCTTGCTCAATCAACAAATCAAATCGCCAACTAGGAGGAATCCAAACACCTTCTTCTGATGAACGTTTAATTAAAACTAGACCCAGTCTCACGAGCATATCATCCACTTCATCTGCCGGTATACTCACACCAAGTTGTTGCCGAAGACGACAATCCCGGAGCTTTATTTCAACAGGCTTTGGTAGGTGAGATGGGCTCTCTTCAACAACCACTGGGCCGGCTGAACCCCCGCATATCTTAAGAATTAGAGCTGTTGCACGCTCAATAGCTGATACCTGAAGGTCAGAATCTACACCTCTTTCAAAGCGATGCGAAGAATCAGTATGCTTTCCAAAATATCTGGCTCTGCCAGCAAGCGCTAGAGGGTTGAACCAAGCACTTTCAAAAAATATATCAGTAGTACTGCTAGACACAGAGGATTCGGAACCTCCCATGATTCCTGCAAGTGCCAATACCTTTTCATTATCTGAGATGACTAACGTATTTCTGTCAACAGTCACCTCACTGTCATCCAAAAGAGAGAGTGACTCCTCTTTGCCCATACGAACAGTGACGCCGCCACTGATGCTTGATAAATCAAAAGCATGCATCGGTTGCCCCATTTCAAGAAGAACATAATTGGTCACGTCTACTGCTGGACCAAGACTACGCAGACCGCTGCGACGCAGACATTCCTGCATCCATCCCGGAGTAGATACAGTCAAATCAAGGTTACGTATGACCCTCCCAGCATAACGAGCACAACCCTCAGGATTATCTAACTGGATATCAACAACATCTTCAATAGTTGGCTTGACTGGAAAGCAATCTTGATTTTCTACATCGACGCGATTAAGGACGCCTACCTCTCGAGCTAAACCCAGAATGCTGAGGCAATCGCCTCGATTTGGCGTTAAATCTACCTCAATAATATTGTCATCCAACTCAAGAAACTCTACTAAATCACAACCAACCTCCGCATCTTCAGGCAATTCCCAAAGACCGCTCCCATCTTCTCCTAGACCAAGTTCATCTTGAGCACACAGCATTCCAAAGGACTCTACGCCCCTCAGCTTCGCTTTTTTAATTTTGAAGTCACTAGGTAAAATCGCGCCTACTTTAGCAAAAGGAACTTTAATACCTAATCGAGCATTAGGTGCACCGCATACTACCTGCATCTCGTCATTACCAGATGACACCTGGCAGACGCTCAATTTATCTGCATTGGGATGCGGCTCTACTTTGACTATTTCTCCGACAATAACTCCAGATATATCAGGAGCAGCTCTCTCAACTGCATCGATCTCAAGTCCTGCCATAGTCATTTGAGTCACCAAATCTTTGGTGGAAACTTCGGGATTAACAGACTGGCGTAACCAAGATTCACTGAATTTCATAAATCACCCCAGATTAAAATTGCTTAAGAAAACGTAAATCATTTTCAAAGAAGAGTCTTAAATCATTCACGCCATAACGCAGCATTGCCAATCGTTCCACCCCCATACCAAAAGCAAACCCGGTAAAATTATCAGAATCGATACTGCAATGCTCAAGCACATTAGGATGCACCATTCCACAGCCCATCACCTCCAACCATCCAGTATGGCTGCATACCCTACAACCTTTACCAGAACAATTAGTGCATTGAATATCAACCTCGGCTGAGGGCTCAGTAAACGGAAAGTAAGAGGGCCTGAATCGGACTGGCAGATCAGCTTCGAAAAAAGCCTTTAAAAATTGGTCAATCACTCCTTTTAAATCAGCAAAACTAATATCCCTATCAACTACTAAACCCTCAACTTGATGAAACATAGGTGTGTGGGTGAGATCTGAATCGCACCGATAGACTCTGCCCGGGCAGATAATGCGAATTGGAGGTCCTTGCTTCTCCATAGTTCTTACCTGAACAGGAGACGTATGGGTTCTTAGAACAGTCTTGGGATCAATATAAAAAGTATCATGCATAGCCCTAGCAGGATGATGAGACGGAATATTGAGCGCTTCGAAGTTGTGGTAGTCATCTTCAATCTCGGGACCAGTTTCAACGCCGTAGCCCACTCTCTTGAAAAATGTCTCAATCCTCTCCATGGTGCGAGTTACCGGATGAAGTCCACCTACTCCCTCACCTCTTCCTGGTAAAGTTACATCAATCGACTCGCCGACTAATTTTGCATTAACCATTTCATTTTCTAGGACTGTTTTTTTAGAATTAATAAGAGCTTGTAAATCGCTTTTTATTTCATTTATTTTCGCGCCAGCGGCCGGCCTTTCTTCAACCGAGAGAGCGCCCAACCCTTTTAGGAGTGCAGTTAGTTTTCCCTTCTTACCAAGATACTCAACCCGCAGATTCTCTAGCGCTGAAAGATCAGCGGCAGAGAAAATTGAAGTCCGAGCTTTCTCGGCTATCTCTGTTATTTCAGTCATCGATAATCACTTTAACATTCTTTATCCGGATAACGTATTCCTGGTAAAAAAATAGGGAAAGAGCTTGAGCCCATTCCCTATTTTATTCTCTAAATAACATCCTGCAACTATGCAGATTATTTAAATATCGTTGATAACTCTGTTTACGCTAGGGCAGCTTTTGCTTGACCGACAATAGCGCCAAATGCCGCCTTGTCGTGCACAGCTAAATCAGCAAGAACTCTTCGATCCAGTTCAATCCCCGCCTTACCTAACCCATTTATCAATCTGCTGTATGACAAGCCTTCAACTCGGGATTGAGCATTAATTCTGGCAATCCATAGTCTTCGGAACGTACGCTTCTTGACTCTGCGGTCACGGTAGGCGTACTGTCCTGCTTTTGTAACCGCTTGCGTAGCAACTCTGAATACTCTACTGCGAGCACCATAGTAACCCTTAGCCTGCTTTAGAACCTTTTTATGTCGACGGTTCGCTTCAACACCTCGCTTTACTCTAGCCATTTAATTATCCTCCCCTATCTGTTGAGTGACTTATACATTGCGCAACATACGATCTACCCGTGGCTTATCAGCAGCACTTATGATGCTGGTACCACGAAGTTGACGCTTGCGCTTAGTAGTCATTTTGGTGAGGATATGGCTTTTGTGCTGGTGCTTATGCTTGTAACCAGAAGCCGTCTTTTTGAAGCGTTTGGCAGCTCCACTATGTGTCTTACTTTTTGGCATTTCATTTCTCCAATTGTCATGAGGTTAAGTTACAAGAAGATACGCCCGGACAGCCTGCCAAAAAATGTGGCTGAACGCGGGTCGCGTTTCTTACTTCTTCTTGCTTCGTGGAGCCAGAACCATGGTCATTTGTCGACCTTCCATTTTTGGGTACTGTTCCACCTGTGAGAGCTCAGCGAGATCCGTTTCGACACGTTTCATCATTTCCATGCCAAGCTCTTGGTGAGCCATTTCACGACCACGAAATCGTAGCGTGACTTTAGCTTTATCACCATTTTCCAAAAACCGAACCAGATTACGTAACTTAATATCGTAGTCACCCTGGTCAGTCCCGGGTCGAAATTTCATTTCCTTTACTTGTGTTTGTTTTTGCTTCTTTTTCTGGAGGGCTACTTTCTTCTTAATATCGAAGACATGCTTACCATAATCCATCACCTTACACACCGGAGGCTCGGCATCTGGGGAGATTTCCACCAAATCTAGTGTCTCTTTCCGTGCTGCCTCGAGAGCCAACTCTAAGCTCACTACACCAACTTGACTTCCATCTGACGCAATCAAACGAACTTCTGATGAGGTTATATCGTCGTTTAGACGAGCCCGCTTACTGTCTTTTTTAATACGCTTTACTCCGTTTCCACAAAAACACGTCCACGACTCTCAGCTTCTTTACCGAAAATAGTCATTACCTCGCCTAAGGTCAGGCTACCGAGGTCATCTCCATTTCGCGTTCTTACAGCTACTGTTCGTGACTCTCTTTCTTTATCACCCACAACAAGTATAAAAGGAATCCTTTGAATAGAGTGAGCGCGGATTTTAAAGCCGATCTTCTCGTTTCTCAAGTCACAAATCGCCCTAAATCCGTTATTTTGTAATGATTTAGTCACTTCTTCGGCATAATCGGCCTGAGAATCGGTAATATTTATCACAACCGCCTGTTCTGGTGCTAGCCAAAAAGGGAATGCTCCCTCATAATTTTCAATCAAAATTCCTATAAATCGCTCCAGAGAACCAAAAAGCGCCCGATGCAACATAACTGGTCGCTTATCGCGATTACCTGTTTCATCCACATATGCGATATCGAAGCGCTCAGGCAAATTCATATCAACCTGGAGGGTCCCACATTGCCAATCTCGACCAATTGCGTCTCTCAACACAAACTCTAGTTTCGGCCCATAAAACGCACCCTCACCTGGGTATAGCACATAGTCAAGTCCCATAACTTCTAATGCGTTACTCAAAGCACCTTCCAACTTGTCCCACACCTCATCACTACCTATTCGTTTCTCGGGTCTGGTTGAAAGTTTTATAACTACATCGTCAAATCCAAAATCTTTGTATATATCTAACACGAGCGAGACAACATCAATGCACTCTTGCTTCATTTGCTCTTCAGTACAGTAAATATGGGCATCGTCCTGCGTAAAGTGGCGAACACGCATCAAACCATGAAGTGCACCCGATGGCTCATACCGATGAACTTTTCCAAATTCTGCCATTCTAAGAGGCAAGTCACGATAGCTTTTCAATCCTTGAGCGAACATTGATACTGATCCAGGGCAATTCATTGGCTTTAAAGCAAAAACACGTTCATCTTCTGTTTGAGTCAAAAACATGTTCTCTCTGTAGTTAAACCAATGCCCCGATGTTTCCCACAGACTTCGATCCATAACATCTGGCGTGTTTACTTCTACGTAGCCATTATCCTTCTGTCGCTTTCGCATATAATCCAAAAGCTGAAGAAACACTGCCCATCCCTTAGGATGCCAGAATACAGAACCTGGAGCGTCGTCGCTAAAATGGAATAAGTCAAATTTACGCCCTAATTTTCGATGATCGCGCTTCTCAGCTTCCGCTAACCGATTAATATAAGCCTTTAACTCTTTTTTACTTGCCCAGGCTGTGCCATATATTCGCTGAAGCATTGCATTATTTTGGTCACCCCTCCAATAGGCTCCAGCCACTTTAGTAAGCTTAAAAACACCGAGCTTTCCGGTAGAGGGAACATGAGGACCTCTGCAGAGATCAACAAATTCGCCCTGCCTGTATAGGCTAATTGTCTCTTTAGCCGGAATGCTATCGATAATTTCAGCTTTGTAATTCTCTCCAATACTTTTGAAAAAAATCGTCGCTTCATCCCGATCCCACTCCTCACGAAAAATACCATGATCCTCCTTCGCTAGAGAAGACATTCTGGCTTCGATCGCCTCTAAATCCTCTGGAGTAAAAGTACGTTCAAATGCGATGTCATAGTAAAAACCATCTTCAATGACAGGACCAATAGTCACTTGCGCTGAGGGGTATAATTGTTTTATCGCCATTGCCATCAGGTGTGCCGTAGAGTGCCGTATAATAAACAATCCTTGATCACTGCGGTCTGTAAGTATCGACACATCAGAATCGTCTGAAATAACGAAATCTGAATCAACCTCCTTTCCATTTACGACACCAGCAATTGTGGCCTTCGCCAAACCTGGACCAATGTCTTTTGCAATATCTATCAGTGAAACAGGCGAATCGAACTTACGCTTGGAGGAATCTGGAAGGGTAATTTCAGGCATATATTTTTCCTTTTTTTCAGTGGTGACCTGCACGAAGGGTCACGTGATTATTTAGTTTGTGTATTCTACCCTCTAACTTTCAAGTTACAAGCTCCCAATGATGCCCTCTAGAGATAAATATCAAAGAGCTTTTGGTTTATAATGGACGTGAGTTCATTCAGGGAAACCAGCAGAGCTAAGTTTGATGATTTCAATTTATGTGGATGCCGACGCCTGCCCAACGTCAATAAAAGAAATTCTGTATCGAGTTTCTCAGCGAACAGGTATCGCATTGGTACTTGTTGCCAACCAACCTCTTTCTACGCCGAGGATACCAAGCGTTAAAAGTATTCAAGTGAGCTCTGGTTTTGATGTGGCCGATGACCACATTGTTAAATTGGTTCAAAGTGATGACTTGGTCATTACTGCAGATATACCACTAGCATCCGAAGTTATCGAAAAAGGTGCTGCTGCATTAAATCCAAGAGGTGAGATGTATACTAAAGCCAATATCAAGTCTCGACTTAATATGCGTGACTTTATGGAAACAATGAGGTCAAGTGGGGTCCAGGTCGGCGGAGGACCACCGCCTCTCAATCATAAAGATCGCATGACATTTGCGAACGCTCTAGACAGGTACACCGCAAAGTTTCTAAGCTGACTATCAACCCAACTCACGACGGCATGCCAAATTCTTGTTAGATTTCCTTGCCTATCAGTAGCTTTATTTGATTTTCAGTAAATGGCCAACCCTTCTCAAAACCACTAGGGAAAACAACTACAGGGATACGATGCCCGTAAAGTTTTTTAAGCTTCTGACTTGAAGAAATATTAGTCTCTATGAGATGGCAATCATTCTCAGCGATAATTGGCAATAACAATTCTTTGGCCTGATCGCAAAGATGGCACTGATCACCTGTAAATATTACTAGATCTCTCAAAATTTATATTTCTCCAAATCTACTTTAAAAAGTTGCAAAGTCTAACCAAAGCTGTCTCTACGAGTAATCAACCAAACATTATGAATTCGCGGATTACGTTCAAAATCCATATCCAGCGTTTGAGAGGTAATGTTTAAGCATGTGAACTGACGTTGAGTAAGGTCATCCATCTTAAAGCGCCTAAAATTGTTAGAAAAAATGAGTTTTCCCTGAGGAGCTAGCTTTGCCATGCACACGCGAATTAAATCTCCATGATCTCTCTGAATATCGAGTGTGGACTCCATTTTTTTAGAATTTGAGAACGTTGGAGGATCCAAAAAAATGACATCATAGTCATCTGTTATCGTTTGCAGCCATTTAAGGCAGTCAGCTCTCAACAGTTGATGATTCCTTTCATCGATATTATTTAAATTAAAATTTCGTCGAGCCCAATCAATATAGGTGTTAGACATGTCAATACTTAAGGAACTAGCCGCTCCGTTTAGCGCGGCATGAACTGACACTGTGGCGGTATAGCAAAACAAATTTAGCAATCGCTTCCCTTTTGACAACTCAGCAACCATTGATCTAACTGGTCGATGATCTAAAAATAAACCAGTGTCCAAATAATCTGATAAATTAATCTCGAATCGGGCCTTACCCTCAATCACTTCTAAAACCTCAGATTTAGAATCTGAAGCTCGCTCGTATTGGCTATCACCCTGTTGACGTCGTCGCTCGCTGTAATAAACTTTTCCTCGATATCCTGAAGAAAATTGTTTGACGGCTTCTTTGATTTCATTAAATCGAACTCTCGCTACTTTTTCAGTAACACTGCTTGGCGGAGCATATTCTTGGACATAAAAAGACTGGCCATAGACATCAATTGCAGCAGCATACTCAGGAATATCTGCATCATAAAGCCTGTAACAACTGATACATGCGCTCTTGCGCCAGCGCTCTAATCGACGATAATTTTTTATCAGTCGATTCAGTATCATTTTGGACCCATCACTTAGCTCGCTTGGTGGTGCAGGCTTACTCAATCGCACTGCAATTTGCTCAGATTTGGAGGTCATATCATCAAAAACTAGTAACTTGCAGGGAATGGTCCCATTATAAAAGCGGTATTGCTTCGAAGGAGAAAGATCCATTTCCCTGGCTAGATCGATATTTCCAGTAAACACTGCTGCCTTCCAACCTGAAAAATTTTTCTGTAACACAACCCCAAGCTTTTTATAAAGAGGTGTTAGCTCCTGAAAATCTCCTAGCCTCTCACCATACGGTGGATTAGTGATCAATAATCCAACCTCAGCAGTTGACCTTCCAAACTGATCCATTGGTTTGTGTGCTAGCCTTACATGCTCATCTAATCCCACATTTTCAATATTTCTAGTGGTATATTCGAGGACTCTTGGGTTTGTATCATAGCCTCGGATGTCTATATCTAATTTAGCGAGACCATCCATTTTTCGCTGTTGAGCTTCAATAATTAGTCGTTGCCATAGTTCTGCATCATGCTGCAACCAGTGAGTAAAACCATACCGCTCGCGTAACATCCCCGGCGCAATGTCTGCCGCGATCATGCCACCCTCGATAATTAAGGTCCCACTTCCACACATGGGATCCAAAAGGGCTCCACCTCGAGAAGCGACATCAGGCCAGTTAGCTCTCAGCAACAACGCAGCTGCTAGATTTTCTTTAAGCGGAGCGCTACCCTGCCCTGTTCTATACCCTCTCCTGTGTAAGCTTTCACCAGCCATGTCTAGAGCTATAGTTACTCGCCCTTTATGCTGACGCGCTTGGATGCGTATATCTGGATTCTTGGAATCAACACTGGGCCTTTCGCTCTCAACTCGTCTGATACGATCAACAATTGCATCTTTAACTTTTTGAGAACCATACATCGTGTTGTCTATAAGACGCGATGTCCCGATAAAATCGATAGCAATTGTTTGCCCAGAAGAGAGATGAGACTCCCAATTAATTTCACTGGTCTGCTCATAAAGATCTTCTGTATTATTTAGAACAAAGTGATGAAGTAACTTAAGAATACGATTTGCCAATCGAGACCATAGACAACATCGGTATGCAATTTCCATTGACCCATTAAAATAAACGGCTGCGATAGTTTCTTTTACATCCAAAGCTCCAAGACTAGTCAACTCCTCGGCAAGAAGTAACTCCAATCCCTTTGGGCATGTTGCTATCCAATTTCTATCTTTAGCCGGTTGATTCAATACGGACTCCTTTTGAGTACTTAGCGGCATTTTTATTCGAACTTTCTATAAAAACATCTAGAACCAAAACTAAATAAAGTGGTCAATAAAGTATCGAAGTTATTTAAACGCGCTAATGATATCGCTCTTCAATTAATTTTGTTCAGAAATTTCATAAACAGGAGCCAACAATGAGGAAGCAAAAGAGAGATCAATCTCATAGGACATATATAAAGGGTTACCGGACTGCTATTGCAGGTCGCTCTCTGTCTAATTGCCCGTATCAAGAAAATACGCTGATGTCCGACAATTGGTCACGTGGCTGGCGTGAAGGAAGAAACGATTTATGGTCAGGGTACACCACTAGCGTTTGCCAGCAAAAACTTGGAAACTTAATTTTAAACTCTTAATGTAAACTGGTGACGATCTGATCGTCCCCATCACAGATTTGGGTGCTCTGACAAATAACTCAATGCCGACTAATTCGAAAAGTTGTTTTAACGGATCATATCTTTTTACTAAAACTTCGGTTCAGGTTGCTCTGAAAAATCTATTCAAGTAAAAATTGAAAAACCAAGCTAAGATGAATTGTCAGGTGGCAACTTAGACATTAAAATCCTCAGTAATTTAATCTCAAATTTTTTGGAGACAGATTCCTTGCAAGAGAATATTACCGAACTGAAGCAATGGTTATCGCATAAGATAGTAGGCCAAGAACACCTTATAGAAAGATTATTAATAGCTGTACTTGCGGATGGCCATCTCTTGGTTGAGGGTGCTCCGGGGCTTGCTAAAACTAAGGCTATTAAAACTCTCTCCCACGGCATAGAGGCAAGCTTTCATCGAGTCCAATTTACACCTGATCTTTTGCCTGCAGATATAACTGGCAGTGACATTTTCAGGCCTGAAAAAGGAACTTTTGAATTTCAATCTGGGCCTTTATTTCATAACCTAGTCTTAGCCGATGAAATAAATCGCGCTCCTGCTAAAGTTCAATCTGCTCTCCTGGAAGCTATGGCAGAGCGACAGATCTCGGTGGGGAAAAACACATACCCACTCCCAGATCTTTTTTTAGTTATGGCCACACAAAATCCGATTGAACAAGAGGGTACCTACCCCCTGCCTGAGGCTCAGATGGACCGTTTTCTCATGCATGTGCTTGTCGATTATCCTGCGCCTGAAACTGAACGCGAAATACTCAGCTTATCCCGTATGGAGGCGCGTAATGAAGAGTCTGAGTCAATCACTGCGATCACCCAAGACACGATTTTCAAAGCTCGACAGCAAATCGGCCAGATTCATATGTCTCCTGCGGTTGAGGAGTACTTAGTGCAAATTGTCTTAGCCACGAGAAATTCTGAATCCTATGGAGGTGATCTGGCTTCTTGGCTGGACTATGGGGCTAGCCCAAGAGCAACAATTGCACTAGATAGTTGTAGTCGGGCGCTTGCATGGATGGAGGGACGAGACTTTGTGACTCCAGATGATATCAGATCCATCACCCATGATGTGCTGCGTCATCGACTAATTTTGAGCTTCGAAGCGGAAGCCGGCGGAATTTCTGCGAATCAAGTAATTGATTCGCTTCTTAGCACTGTGCCCTCTGCCTAAAGGTTCGTTAAGAATGACATCATCTGATTCAGTCGAGGCACACCCTGCGATTGCAAGTCTGCAAGAGATGATCAGACTTCGTTATGGTGCACGTGATCTTACTAGTTTTCCAAAGATTCAGGCTCGACAAATATTGTCTGGAGGCCATCGATCACGTTTCAGAGGGAGAGGAATGGATTTTGATCAGGTCCGCATCTATCAACCTGGAGATGATATTAGATCCATTGATTGGCGAGTAACAGCAAGGACTCAAGTTCCTCACACTAAGGTCTTTACCGAGGAACGTGAACGACCCATTTTAGTTATAACTGATCTCCGGGGTTCGATGTTCTTTGGCAGTCAGCAGCTTAAGTCAATCATCGCTTGTCAGGTCTCTGCAGCGCTCGCGTGGGCGGGCTTGAATGCCAATGATCGAGCAGGTGGAATCATTTTTGGCCAACAAAAGCAGATAGAAGTTAAACCTCGGAGAAGTCATCACTCGGTACTTCAATTCATACATGGACTTCAGGATTACAGCGCCGATCTTTTGAGTGTGCAGAGCAGCAATAATAAGTCGCCAGAAAACTATAGTCTTGCAAAAATATTTGAGGAATCGCGGCGTTTCACTCTTCCTGGAAGTACTATTTTCATTGTCAGTGATTTTGTTGATCTGAATAAGGACTGTGAGCGGCATTTATTTGAATTGTCTAGGCATGGTAATTTAAATTTTTGTCATATTTACGATCCTATTGAAAAACAACTTCCTCCACCGTCCACTTATGCCGTATTCGATGGCACGAATCAGGCACTTCTGGATACCAGTAAAGGCGATATACGTACGCGTTTTGAAAATTCTTTTAATTCACGCGAACTTTTGCTCAAGCAAATGAGCGAAAAGCTCTCCGCGGGATTAATTTCCTTTGAAACAACAAACAATGTCATGAACGTATTACGCCGAGCTTACGGCAAAAAGCGCAGTAGCTAAATATGCAGATCGATCCTCTCGCGCAACTTAGAGACATTCATTTACCACCTCCAATATCTTGGTGGCCTTTGGCGCCGGGATGGTGGATATTAATATTTGCAGGGACATTTGCGTCTATCTGGTTAACTAAAACTCTAGTACAAAGATACCGTTCAAATCTATATCGACGTCAAGCTTTAAAAAAATTGGGTCTTATTGTCTTAAATAGCCAAAAGAGTAATAAAGAAAAATTAGCTCTAATCATGGAGCTTTTAAAACAAGCGGTTGGCAGTGCATACAAAGGAGATAATTTTAATAGTCAAAACAATAAAGACTTCATTTTGTTTTTAAAGAACAGCTGCAGCAAACCTTGTTTTACAAAAATATCAAGCGATTTAGAAATACTCCTATACAGTAACCACAATGATCAGAGAGATGATGAACTACTCTTAAAAAATCTTGTAGATGATTCTAAAACTTGGTTAAACAATCATTATCCAAAACAGAAATTAGTGAGGTTGGGGTTGTGTTGAGTTTTATTTGGCCATGGGTATTAATACTTTTACCAACCCCACTTATTTATCGAAAATTTCGCCGCCCTATCGTTTCTAATATTCAGGCTTTGCGGTCTCCCGCCCTTGTCGCTTTTGCGGACACTGATTCTGTGACATCGACATCATCATTGAAAAGCAAAATTATGCTTTTGCTCTTGTCTCTATGCTGGATTCTGACTCTGATGGCATTAGCGCGACCGACCTATATGGGCGATCCAATTGCTTTACCCAGCAACGGTAGAGATATCCTTCTAGCTGTTGATATCTCCGGTAGCATGGAGCGAGAAGATATGTTGATTCAAGGCAGAACTGTTAATCGTTTGTTGGCTGTCAAAGCTGTCGTAGGAGACTTTGTGGTTCAGAGAAAAGGTGATCGATTAGGACTCGTTTTATTCGGTGAAAAAGCCTATCTCCAAACGCCTCTAACCTTTGATCGAGAGACTATGCAAGAGCTGCTAATGGAGGCTCAGATTGGTTTTGCAGGGAATGGTACTGCTATTGGAGATGCTATTGGCATATCCGTTAAACGCCTTCAGGAGCGTCCCGCAGACCACAGAGTGCTCATTCTTCTCACTGATGGCTCCAATAATGCCGGAGCTCTTCAACCATCTGAGGCTGCTGACCTTGCACGTCGTGCTAATGTAAAAATATATACCATAGGGATTGGTGCAGAACGTCAGGAGCAACGTGGGCTATTTGGTAGGTCAGTTATTAACCCTAGCTCAGATCTAGATGAACAGACCTTAAAAAATATCGCTCAAACTACGGGAGGCTCTTATTTTAGAGCTAGAAATCCTCAAGAATTAGCCGATATATATAACCACCTCAATGAAATGGAGCCCATCGAACAAAATGCTGAAACCATAAGACCTATCGCCACGCTGTATCAATGGCCCCTCGGAATCGCTTTTATACTTAGCTTTATAATTTTCCTAGCGAATAGGAGTAAAGGGGTAATGGGTTAGTTATATGAGTGAATCAATGATAACCATTATTGAAAGTTTTCACTTCCTCCGCCCATGGTGGTTTTTGGCGTTAATTCCCGCATTAATTGTTCTTGGCTTATATCACTGGAGAAGCCTCAAGTCTGGCAATTGGGCAGATATCATCAATCCAGATTTACTACCTTATTTAATTCAAGGGAAAGCATCAGAAAAGTCACGTGGTCACATAATAATTACCATGATTGCAATCGCCTGGCTTTTAAGTTGCATTGGTTTGGCGGGACCAGCATGGAAGCAACTTCCACAACCCGTTTATAAAGAGGACTCAGCGCTTGTAGTCATTTTAGATCTGTCTCCATCAATGTTAGCTGAAGATATTCCTCCCAGCCGACTTGTGCGAGCACGCTTCAAACTTATTGACATTCTTACAAAGAGAAATGAAGGAGTCGTAGGTTTAATTGTTTATGGTGGAGATTCATATACAGTCTCTCCATTAACAGAGGATAGTAATACCATAGTCAGTATGGTTCCTGTGTTATCACCCGACTTATTGCCTGAATATGGAAGTAATGTCGAAGCATCGTTGGATGCTGCAGTGGAAGTTGCGCTAAGTGGTGGCTATGACCAGGCCGATTTTCTTTTGATAACCGATGGAGTCGATAGCTCAGCGATTAAAAGCATAGCAGAAATACTTTCAGAGGCTGGTGACTTTCGTTTATCAGTACTTGGCGTTGGAACGCAAGATGGCGCTCCCATTCCAACTCGTAATGGCGGATTTGCAAAGCGTAATGATAACGTTGTGATTGCAAAGTTAGATCCATCAAAACTTCAAGGTCTTGCGTCACGTCATGGCGGCGTATATCAAACGATTAGGGCAGACGATAAAGATATCGAATCACTAATTGGCGTATTCAACGCTTCATTTATGGATAATAATCGAGAGATAGATCGATCTTTTGATTTATGGGATGACCAAGGTTATTGGTTAATTATTCTCATTTTACCTTTTACTTTTTTTGCTTTTCGAAGAGGAATAGTCGCCTCTATTCTAATCATACCCATACTCCTTAGTACCGAGACAGTCACGGCTTATGAATGGGTAGACCTATGGGAGACGGCAGATCAACAGGCTGCTAAGGCAATGAATGAAGGAAACCTAGAAGCAGCAAAAAATCTTTTTGATAACACTCAATGGCGAGGAAGTGCTGCATACAAATCGGGTGACTATGAAGAAGCAACAAATAATTTTAAAAACGGTAATGATTCAATCAGTCATTACAATCGTGGTAATGCCCTAGCTAAAAAGGGAGATTTATCCGGTGCTATTGAGGCCTATGATGAAGCACTTTCCACTAATTCTGACTTCGATGATGCGGCGTTTAATAAAAAACTAGTTCAGAGACTGAAAGATCAGCAGAACCAAGATCAGCAGAACCAAGATCAGCAGAACCAAGATCAGCAGAACCAAGATCAG
>NTJY01000036.1 GCA_002457245.1 SAR92 bacterium MED-G29
TTATAACTTTATGTATGATGGCGGTCTAATGTTGAGCGATACCGCTGGCCTTGGAGTTGATACTGCCGCAGTTCTTGCTGCTTCAGCGGAAGCTGGATTCTCTGATATGGGGGAATATTCAGGAGCCTCTGACTTTTTCTTCCAGGTAGTGTTTGTTGCAACCGCGATGTCGATCGTTTCTGGGGCAGTAGCTGAGAGAATGAAATTGTGGGCATTTCTTGCTTTTGCCGTTGTAATGACTGGATTCATTTACCCCATCGAGGGGAGTTGGACTTGGAATGGTGCAGCAGTTCCATTTATTGGTGAACTTAGCTACTCAGATTATGCAGGTTCAGGAATTGTTCACATGGCGGGAGCTGCTGCAGCTCTGGCTGGGGTTCTCATCTTGGGCCCAAGGAAAGGGAAGTATAGCGCTGACGGAACCCCAAATGCGATCCCTGGAGCGAACATGCCTCTCGCAACGCTTGGGACTTTTATTCTTTGGATGGGATGGTTCGGATTTAACGGCGGTTCAACCCTCAAGCTTGGTGGAATTGAAGTGGCGAATGAGGTAGCAAATGTCTTCTTAAATACGAACGCTGCAGCGTCCGGAGGTCTAATCTCTGCTTTGATTCTCGCTAAGATCTTCTTTAAGAAAGCCGATCTCACTATGGCTTTGAACGGAGCCCTGGCTGGTCTTGTAGCCATTACGGCCGAGCCGGCAGATCCGTCACCACTTTTGGCGACAGCAATAGGAGCGATGGGCGGAGCGATTGTAGTCGCCAGTATCGTCATCCTTGATAAGATCAAAATTGATGACCCAGTTGGAGCAATTTCTGTTCACGGAACTGTGGGCATATTTGGTGTGTTCGCAGTCCTGTTTTCAGACGCGGACGCGACATTTGGTGGTCAATTGGAAGGTTTACTTGTCATCTTCGGCTGGGTGTTTGTCACTAGCGCCATTACCTGGAAGGTAATTGATTTGGCAATGGGCATCCGAGTAAGCGAAGAGGAAGAAGCTGCCGGAGTCGATCTTGCTGAATGCGGAATGGAAGCCTATCCAGAATTTACTAGTGCCAAATCCTAACTTTTTAACCCTTGTAATCCCCTATTTAACCGGAGCTCTTGCTCCGGTTTTTTTTGTACTTTAAAAAAGAGTTTAGGTTAACTCCAATTTGGTGTTTGTGGATGCAATTTGAACTCAAAACAGGTATTCTTTGAGCAACTAATTAAGTCTACAACTGGAAATTATTGATATGAAAATGATTACGGCGGTTATTAAACCTTTCAAACTTGATGATGTTCGTGAGTCACTAGCTGATATCGGTGTCCAGGGTATCACCGTGACTGAGGTCAAAGGATTTGGACGCCAGAAGGGCCATACAGAACTGTATCGGGGTGCGGAATACGTTGTTGATTTCTTGCCAAAGGTAAAACTTGAAGTCGCTATCTCTGATGATCTTGTTGATAGCACTGTTGAAGCCATCACCAAGTCTGCTGCTACAGGTAAGATAGGGGACGGAAAAATCTTTATTTCCTCGCTTGATGAAGTGATTCGAATTCGAACGGGCGAAACTGGTGCGGATGCTATCTAATAGTCGCTCATAAATACTCATCTTAGATTTTTCAATATGACTACATATCTTAAAAAGACTATGTTAGCGCTACTGCTTACCATAGCTTTAAGCAATATTGTCCATGCTGCATCCAATGATGCCGCGGTTCCTGAGACTATTATTAACAAGTTAAAATCTGCGAGATCAGATCTTACTTACACATACATTGGTGATGCTCCGATAGCCTCATTTCACGAAGTTCAAATTGAGGACGGTCCAATTATTTATGTTTCCAGTGATGGCGATTTTTTCTTCGATGGTACTCTTTATCAAATTAAGGTCGGCCAGTTTGTTGATGCGCAGAATGTTCGCTTGGATAGTGAGAGAAAAAATGTGTTTGCCTCATTATCAGCTGATGACATGCTCATCTTTTCTCCCAAATCTTCAACGAAAGCGATCATAAATGTGTTTACAGATGTTGATTGTGGTTACTGTAGAAAACTGCATAGAGAAGTACCTGAGTTAAATCGGCTAGGGATTGAAGTCAGGTATTTAGCTTTTCCAAGGGCAGGTATTAATTCAGCTTCTTATGACAAGATCGCAACAGCGTGGTGCTCAAATGACCCCCAGGAAAGCCTTACACGATCAAAAAATGGTCAGGATGATCCAGTCAACGTTTGTGATGAAAACCCTGTTGCGCAGCACTATGATCTCGGTAAGCGTTTGGGCGTGACAGGCACGCCCGCAATAGTCCTTATGGATGGCACCCTTATACCGGGTTATAAGAAAGCAGGTGATATTGCTAAGATATTGGGTATTGAATCCTAAGACAAAAAAAGAGAATAAAAATAGATAATTTAGCGATCTCTTAAGTCTAATAAAATAGAGGTATGACCTGCTATACGGTTCCATTACGACAGTCTAGAAAGTTTAAGTTGGGAAGGTATTTTTAGTGAGAATAGTTAATGTAGGTATTTGTGGGATTGGGACAGTAGGTTCGGGCGTCTTTAATGTATTATCTCGAAATCTTACCGAAATTAATTCTCGAGCTAATTGCCAAATAAACATTAGCCAGATTGCTTGTCGTAAAGATAATCCAGACATTGATGCCACCTCAACACATGTTACTCGCGATATATTTGATGTAGCCAAAAATCCAGATATTAATATCGTTGTTGAGCTAATCGGTGGTACCACGATCGCTTATGAATTGGTCATGATGGCGCTCAAGCATGGAAAGCATGTTGTCACGGCGAATAAGGCGTTAATAGCAGAGCATGGCATGTCAATATTTGAGGAGGCCGAATCCAGGGGGTTGCTAGTTTGTTTTGAAGCGGCAGTTGCTGGCGGGATCCCAATCATCAAATCTCTAAGAGAGGGTTTATCTGCTAATCGGATCAATTGGCTAGCTGGTATTATCAACGGTACAACTAACTTCATTCTGTCGGAAATGGATGCGAAAGGACGAGAATTTTCCGATGTCCTTGCAGAAGCCCAGATGAAAGGTTACGCAGAGGCTGACCCCACATTTGATGTGGAGGGCATTGATGCTTCACACAAGCTTGCTATTTTAGCATCTATTGCCTTTGGTATGCCGTTATCCCTGGATGGCCTATTTACCGATGGGATTACTAAGTTAGAGCCGCAAGACGTGTCCTATGCAAGAGAGCTCGGATATGCGATAAAGCATCTTGGTATAGCCAGAAAAAGCTTATCTGGTGTTGAGTTGAGAGTTCATCCGACACTAGTTCCAGAGCAGTGCCTTATTGCTGGTGTTAATGATGTATCTAATGCTGTGATGGTCAATGCTGATTCGGTAGGCACAACTCTTTTCTATGGTCCTGGTGCGGGCTCTGAACCTACTGCATCTGCAGTTATTGCTGATATCGTTGATGTAGCTAGAACGATGGACTCTTATCCGGACTCTTGGGTACCACCGCTTGGTATCCCATCGCAATCGCTACAAAGTTTGTCGATCATGAATATTGAGAATGTGGAAACGGGATTTTATATTCGTTTTTCAGCTTTAGATAAGCCTGGAGTATTGTCTACCGTAACGACAATCATGGGTGATGCGGGTATCAGCATTGAAGCGATCATCCAGAGAGAGCAGCCCGCAGGTGAGAGTTATGTCAATGTAATTATCTTGACAAATGTAACTAAAGAAAAATATTTAGATGAGGCTGTTAAGCACATCGAAGAACTAGACACAGTAAGAGGGTACGTTAATTTCATTCGAGTTGAATATCTAGATCAAGCTTAAAGAGCCGTAGTTTATATCGAATGATCATTTATTCTGGGATTATGGAAGTGAAAAATGAAATACGTTAGTACCCGTGGAGGTTCAGAACCCAAGGGCTTTGAGGATGTTATTCTCACAGGATTGGCCCCTGATGGGGGGTTATTTGTGCCTGATGCAATTCCTCAATTTAGTCAAGATGAAATAGCTTCTTGGGAAAACCTTTCCTATCAAGAATTAGCTCTGAAGGTGATCACTCCATTTGTAGATGGTGCCATACCTAATGAAGATCTGAGAGACCTCATTTTTGAATCTTATAAGACATTTCGTCATGAGGATATCGCGCCTTTAGTTGAGTTGGATGATGACGAGTGGGTTTTAGAATTATTCCATGGACCCACATTGGCTTTCAAAGACTTTGCCCTTCAATTTCTGGGAAATCTGTTTGATTACATATTGAAAAAGCGAAACCAAAAGGTAGTGGTAATGGGAGCTACCTCAGGCGATACCGGCTCTGCCGCGATAGAGGGCTGTAGACACTGTGAGAATTTAGATATCTTTATACTGCACCCTCATCAAAGAGTTTCGGATGTACAGCGTAGACAGATGACAACTGTGCAAGCGGCTAATATTCACAACATCGCTTTAAAGGGAAATTTTGATGACTGCCAGAACATGGTCAAAGCAAGTTTCTCAGATCAATCTTTTTTGCCAGAGGATCGGCAACTCGTTGCTGTGAATTCGATTAATTGGGCCAGGATTATGGCTCAAATCGTCTACTACTTTTGGGCATCCTTGCGTTTAGGTGGGCCGAATCAGGCTGTCTCTTTCTCTGTGCCAACTGGGAATTTCGGAGATATTTTTGCGGGATATCTGGCACATAAAATGGGTTTACCTATAAAACAGTTGATCATTGCAACGAATCAAAATGACATTCTCCATCGTTGTATTAGTAATAATGATCACACGACTAAGCCTTTGGAACAAAGCTTAGCGCCTAGTATGGATATTATGATTTCCAGTAACTTCGAGAGGCTACTGTTTGATCTATACCATCATGATAGTGAGGAAATTACTCGTTTGATGAGTGACTCTAAAGCAGGCGATATGCGACTGAGTGATTCGGCTCTTGTTATGGCAAGAGAGTTATTTAGCAGTTTTCGGTGTGATGATAGTGATATGGTCGAAGTTATTCGAAAAACCAATATCGAAAAGGATTATCTTCTTGATCCTCATACGGCCATTGGACTTTTGGCCGCCAGAAATTGTCGAATCGATCACGATACTCCTATGGTGACACTGGCCACTGCTCACCCAGCGAAGTTCCCAGAAGCGGTTAAAAAGGCAGGTTACCCGAGAGATCCAGAGTTGCCATCCCATGTTGCTGATCTCTTTGATCGAGATGAATACTTTACTGTCTTAGACGATGATCAAAATCAAGTTCATCAATTCATGAAAGATAATATCTGAGGGTCAAGTCTGTAACATAACGGTTGACGTAAAACTGATATTCGGTTGAGAGACAGTTTAATGTTTGAAGAAAATAAGTTATCAAGGGAAGACCAAGCTAAAGTCGATGAATACTTACAAACAGGCTTTAATGGAATAGAAAGAAGACCTTTTCGCCCCCTTAGACTACTAGGCGTAATTTGGATTATTGTAGCCGCTCTAGGCTTTATAAGCTGGTACATTGGTAAGCAGGCGGGATACCTCTAGATCTCATCCAACTCTTTCGAGATATGTAATGACAACCACTGTACCGATGCCCAATTCATCAATGATTAAAACCAACGGCATCGAGCTAGAGGTCTTTCAAGCAGGACATGGTGGAATACCTATAGTGCTGTGCCATGGTTGGCCCGAGCTGGCTTATAGTTGGCGATATCAAATTCCAAAATTAGTTGACGCTGGATATCACTGTATTATTCCTAATCAGCGTGGGTATGGTCGATCTAGCAAGCCTGACGACGTCACTGCCTATGATATTCATCATTTGACTGATGATCAAAATGGTCTGCTTGATGCTCTTGGTATTGAAAGGGCAATTTATGTTGGCCATGACTGGGGAGCAATAATGCTTTGGCAGCATGCCCTGCTGAATCCTGACCGAATCATTGGTTTGGCCAATATGTCTGTCCCATTCAAAGCAAGAGAGCCCTCAGATCCAGTCGCTTTTTGGGAGCGGATGCTAGGCGAGGAGTTTTACCTTGTTCATTTCAATCGACAACCCAATGTGGCTGCTAAATCCTTTGAGTCTAATCCCCGGAGGGTGCTAAGAAATTTGTATCGAACCGGGCATTGGTTAGAGGACAGTCCACCTCTACCTGATGGTTACTCCATTATAAAATCTGCTGAGGTCGACAATATTCGTGGCGAGCTTATGCTTAGTGAAGAAGATTTAGATATCTTTGTAAAGGCATTTGAAGAGGGCGGTTTTGTTGCCCCTTGTAACTGGTATAGAAACTTTACTCGTAACTGGCAAACAACGGATCATGTAAAGCAAATCATAGAGATTCCATGCCTGATGATTTATGGAGAACACGATATGGTGCCAAAACTTGATATGACCAAAAATGTCTTGGATTTGGAAACTCATACTCTGGACTGTGGGCACTGGATCCAACAGGAGGAACCAGATCAAACTAATGTTATTCTGTTGGATTGGTTGGACAGAAAAATATTACCTCTATTGAATTAAGAATGGATATTCAAACTAGAACATTCGGCTCGAAAAATAGCCAGATATTCTCTGAAAATAACCCTTTGCTTGCGAGAATTTATGCAGCTCGGGGGATATCTAGCCTTGAGAGCTTGGATAGGTCGTTTGCTAGTCTTCCAAGCCCGTCACTTCTGAAGGGAATGCCTGAGGCTGTTGATCGTTTATATGATGCTTTAATTAGGGATGAGCAAATCGTCATAATTGGTGACTTTGATGCTGATGGTGCGACAAGTTCAGCCCTTATGATGCTTGCTCTTAGAGATATGGGCTTTGAGCACCTGAATTTTCTGGTACCTAATCGATTTGACTATGGTTACGGTTTGACACCAGAAATTGTTGATCTTGCTCAACGATATAGTCCGCAACTAATTGTAACGGTAGACAACGGAATAAGTAGTAATGATGGTGTTACTCACGCTGGAAAGCTGGGTGTCGAGGTGATCATTACAGATCACCACTTGCCGGGAGAGTGCTTACCCAACGCCACAGCAATTATAAATCCAAATCAGCCTGGTTGTTCTTTTCCTTCAAAAAGCTTAGCTGGTGTTGGGGTTGCTTTTTATCTCCTTAGTGGTTTGAGAGCTAAATTAAGAGATAAGGGATGGTTTATAGACAAGTCTCTCTCTGAACCTAACCTAGCACATTGGTTAGATTTGGTGGCTTTGGGCACTGTTGCGGATGTTGTTCCTTTGGATCAGGTTAATAGGATATTTGTTTATCAAGGACTTTTGCGAATTCGGTCCGGACATTCTAGGCCTGGTATTCAGGCGCTTCTTCAAATATCTGGAAAGAATCGTCAAAAATTAATGGCCAGTGACTTGGGTTTTGCTATTGGACCTCGGCTCAATGCGGCTGGACGACTGGATGATATTTCTCTGGGTATACAATGTCTCCTGACTGATAATTTGAATGAAGCGCGAGAGACAGCAGAGTGCTTGGATCAGCTCAATAGGGACCGTAAGTCAATTGAGAAAGGGATGCAATCCGAGGCAATTATTGAGTTGGATAAATTATCCCTAGAATCTCAAGAGATGCCTTCGGCATTATGCCTTTTTCAGCGAGATTGGCACCAGGGTGTTGTAGGTCTTGTAGCATCTCGTCTGAAGGAAAAATATCATCGCCCAGTAGTTGCATTTGCTCGCTCTGATAATGGCTATCTAAAGGGCTCTTGCCGATCCATTCCAGGTCTGCATATTAGGGATGCTCTGGAAGCTTTAGCCCTGAAAGACCCAGGATTGATCCTTAAGTTTGGAGGTCATGCGATGGCGGCAGGTTTGACCATGGAAGAGTCTCATTTGGAGAACTTTAGTAATGCCTTTCGAGAATACGTCAATACAGTCATAAGTTCTGATGATTTAAACGCCAGAATTATGACTGATGGTAGCCTTGAGGAGGAACAAATAAACATGCAGACCGCGATTATGTTGAGAGAAGCAGGGCCTTGGGGACAGCAGTTCCCTGAGCCTAGTTTTCAGGGAATATTTAAAATAAAGCAGCAGCATATTGTAGGAAAGAATCATTTAAAACTCTTACTTCAACTCCATTCGAACCCAGTTTATACGTTTGACGCGATACACTTTAATGTAGATTTAGATTGTTGGCCAAGTGATATACACCAAAATGTTACTTGTGTTTATCGTTTAGAAATTAATGAGTTTCGTGGTCAAGAATCCTTGCAACTAGTCATAGAACACATGGCCCCAGAATCTGTTTAATAAGGAAATCATGAGTCTAAAAAACGATCTGCAGGCAGATGCCCTCTTGCTTGGAACGGCACTTATTTGGGGCCTAGCCTTTGTTTTTCAGAGCACAGCTATGGATCATGTGGGCCCAATAACCTTTGTTTTTGGGCGCTTCATTATCGCTACTCTTGCAATACTTCCCATTTGGTTTCTGATGGAAAAACCAACTCAAGTAGTTTCTTCCCATGGCGCAGACAAAGAGGCATTTAAGCTCGGTATTATTATGGCCGTGGGCATGCTACTCCAGCAGATTGGATTGCTTTATACAACGGTTGGTAGGGCAGGGTTTTTGACTGCTCTCTATATCGTCTTTGTACCTTTGCTAGGACTTTTTATGGGGAGTAAAACTCAGTGGCCAACATGGATGGGGGTTGGGTTATCAGTTATTGGTTTGTACTTCTTATCTAGAATAAATACAAATGCTTTCTTTATAGGTGACGGTCTTATGCTGCTTAGTGCTATCACCTGGGCTCTCCATGTAATTTTTACAGGGCGAGTGGCGAATCGTATCTCTATCTTTCGTCTGATGTTTTTACAGTTTGCGGTAGTCAGTCTGATTAGTGGTTTAGCAATGCTTATTTTCGAATATTGGGACTGGGATGCTGTTAAGGCAGCGTCTGAATCATTCCTATTTGTTGGCGTCGTGTCATCATGCATAGGATTTTCATTGCTGGTGCTCGGAATGAGGACGGCGCCAGCGTCTCACACAGCCCTGATACTGAGTTTTGAGGCCTTATTTGCAGCTCTTGCGGGTTGGTGGATCTTGAATCAGCATTTAACGAGTGCTGAATTGTTAGGCTGCGGGTTCATACTTTTGGCAGGTTTGGTCTCACAAGTTAGGCTATTTATTAAGCCTAAATCAACACCCCGAACTTCCACTGAAGCCGATTAGAGAGCGATCACGTTAGTTTACAAGGAGAGGGAATACCACTTTAGAAACAGCTGACTTTATAATAGGTTGAGCTTGTTCCGTTGGATGAAGTCCATCTTGTTGGATCATTCCAGGGGTAATAGCTAACTCCTCAAGTTCGAACGGGATGAGGACGGTCTTAGTCTCCTCCGCTAGCTGAGCATACACTTTTGCGAATGCCTCGGTATATCGTCTGCCGTAATTAGGTGGGATTCGCATTCCAAACAGAATAGGTGTGGCACTAGATTGAAAACATAGATTTATCATTTTAGCTAAATTACTTTTCATTAATCGCAATGGCTGACCTCTGAGTCCGTCATTTCCTCCTAGCTCAAGGATGACGAAGTCAGGATTATATTTCTCGATTAATAGAGGCAGGCGGGATAAACCTCCTCCACTGGTGTCTCCACTTATACTGCCGTTTATAACATTGTGTTGTGGCTTGAGATCCTCCCTTAATAGGTTGACCCATCCCTTTTCTGGGTCAATACCGTAGCCCGCACTCAGGCTATCGCCTAAAATTAGGAGCGTTGATCCATAAGTATTGGCGCCTAGTAGAAGAAACAGGCAACATAGACGCTTAATAAAAAATTGCATACAACTCACGTACAGCCCTCTAACTTTGCGATTACAAGTTTAAGGGATTTCTTTAATAATGGAATGGGTTAATGATTGAAGTTAAAAATATTTATAAGCAAGTAAACACCGCAGAGGGCGTTCTAAGGATTCTAGAGGACATTAATCTTTCTGTTGCAAGGAGTGAGACTTTGGCAATTGTGGGGCCTTCAGGATCGGGAAAGTCCACCCTGCTTGGAATTCTCGCTGGTCTTGATGTTCCAAGTACGGGATCTGTATCGCTTGATGGACATGAAATAACTGCTATGGATGAGGAGGGGCGAGCAATTGTGCGGGCGAAAACAGTTGGCTTTGTATTCCAGTCTTTTTATTTACTTCCGGGATTAACAGCTCTTGAAAATGTTGCGCTACCCCTTGAACTTAATGGTGATGATGACGCATTGAAAACAGCCGCCCACTATCTTGAGCGTGTTGGATTAAACAGTCGAACAACACACTATCCACGACAATTGTCTGGTGGGGAACAACAGCGTGTAGCTGTTGCTCGGGCGTTTGCATGTAAACCGATAATTCTTTTTGCCGACGAACCGACTGGAAATTTGGATACAGGGACAGGAGAAATTATCAATAACCTCTTGTTTGACTTAAATAACGAAGAAGGTACAACACTAGTTTTGGTCACTCATGAAATGAATTTAGCGGAGCGCTGCGACCGAACTATGGTTCTACAGTTAGGATGTCAGGTCAAGGACTCATCTAATACTGATCTGGTATCAAGCTAATGCGCTCTTTGAAAATGCTCATTAGAACATGGCGTGGAGGAGATTTAGGTCTTATTCTTTGGTCGCTTGTATTAGCTGTCGCTGTTGTCACCTCAGTATCATTACTTGCAGAACGCATCGATCGGGCGTTGACTAAGGAATCAAGTAGCTTTCTTGCAGCGGATTTAGTGGTTCGTAGCAGTAAAGAAGCGCCTTTGAGTTGGTTAAGAGAGGCTGAGAATAAAGGCGTAAATACAGCTAAAATGATGAGTTTTCCTTCGATAGTGTTTTATGGTGATGATCTTCACTTAGCCTCGATTAAGGCAGTACAGGCTTCCTACCCTCTAAGAGGATCACTCAAAAGATCAAAAATCGCTTTCACGCGAGATGAAAGTTTAATTGAATCGGTTGCTTATGGACCCAGTAAAGGAGAGGTGTGGGTAGATTCTCGCCTGTTGCCTCTCTTAAATGTTGACTTGGGTGATGAAATCGAATTGGGTGATGCCTCCCTAAAAATTACTTATATTTTGGTTGAGGAACCTGACGGGAGTTCTTACTCATTCATAGGTGCTCGAGTTTTAATGAATTACGCTGATATTCCAGCGAGTGGCGTTATTCAGCCAGGAAGTCGAGTTACTTACCGGTACCTAATGGCAGCCGATAAACAAGATAATCTTGATAGTTATAAGTCATGGCTCGAACCTCAGTTGGATGTTCATGATCGGCTGATTACACCCGATCAGGCTCAAGCTAGTATTTCTGACACATTGGACAAGGGTAGGCGATTCTTACTTCTTGCAGGGAGCATAGGCGTTGTTCTCGCTGGGATCGCTTTGGCTTTGGCGAGTCATCACTTTGCGAGTGGTCAGACAAAACAAGTCGCATTGCTTAAAAGTTGGGGAATTTCTGCAAACCGTGTGCGAGCATTGTACCTTCAGCAGAGCCTATGGTTAGGGTTTATTGGTTCGATTTTTGGATTACTCGTTGGTTTTATCTTTCATTATTTTCTTTTAATGATTGTTCAGGAATGGTTGCCTATATCTCTCCCATTAGCAGGTGCTCGGCCATGGATTATAGGTTTCACTACGGGACTAGTCTGTTTGGCTGGGTTTACTCTCCCAGCTCTATGGCATCTCCCCGCTCAGTCTCCTCTCGCTGTTCTGCGACATGAGGTCATCACTCAACCCTTAAGTGCAGCAGTAAGGCTACTTTTAGGAGTGGGAGCGATAGCTGGATTGCTGCTTTGGTACAGTAATAATTTTGTAGTATCCGTGGCGATTTTATCGGGTTTTGCAATTTCCTCTATTACTTCGGTCCTAATAGGATTGATCCTTTTGCGTTTAGGCATGCAGTATGGCCGACATATGGGGAGTATCTGGCGCTTAGCATTAACTAACCTTTGGAGACGGCGATCTCAGAGTCTAATTCAGATGATAGGATTCTCAGGTGCTATAGCTTTGCTAATGATTATGGTTGTGGTGCGTACTTCATTAATTGATCAATGGAGATTTCAACTTGCCGAAGATGCCCCAAATCATTTCTTACTGAATGTTGCACCTTATGAATTAGAGAGCGTTCGTTCTCTTGTTGAGGATAATAATTTGGATACCGCGGGCTGGTACGCCATGGTCCGAGGGCGAATGATAGCGATTAATGGAGAGCCAATTTCTGATGCTCAAAAAGATAGTCACGAATCTTTTAGAAGAGAACTTAATCTAAGTTGGACATCTGACCTTCCTGAAGGCAACAAAGTAGCTCAAGGAGAATGGTGGGACGGTATTGATTTAAATAAATTTGCTGATAGTGAGAGCCCACTTGCACCTGTGTCAATTGAGGATGATTTGGCTGGAGAGTTAGGTTTAATCATGGGTGATCGTATTATTTTTAGCGTAGGCGGTTTGACTTTTGAGGCTGAAATGGTAGGCACCAGAAGTTTGAACTGGGACAACATGACTCCAAATTTTTATTTTTTATTTCCAGAGGGTCTTCTTGAGAAGTACCCACGAACCAGTATGACTAGCCTCTATATCCCTCCAGATAAAAAATTATTAGTTAATGATATTTTGCAAAATTACCCTACAGTTCAGGTCATTGAGCTTGATAAAATTATCAAGAAAATTCGAACCATAGTATCTCAAGTGACTCGAGGGCTAGAAGTGATGACCTTACTGATTTTAGGGTGTGGCATCCTAGTAATGTTCGCCGCAGTAAGCCTGTCAATGTCTGAGAGACTTCAAGAGAGTGCAATCCTTCGCACATTAGGTAGTTCAAGAAGACTTATATTGGGGATCCAATTAATTGAGTTTACTACTCTGGGTGCAATGGCAGGCATATTAGCCAGTATGGGCGCAGAATTTTCCGTAGCGATGCTCCAACGTTTTATCTTTGACCTGCCGTTTTCACTGCATCTTTGGCTTTGGTATACCGGACCTGTTTTGGGTGGCATTTTAGTAGGGGCGTTAGGCGTAGGGTATAGTCGAAAAGCTGTTGCTCTGCCACCACTTGAATTGCTGAGACGCCTCTAGAATTGAGGAATGATTATTTAGTTGGTAGTTGAATGCTAAAAGTTGTCTCTTGGTTATCCGACATAACAGCGATCTGACCTTGATGTTGTTCTGTGATAATGAAGTGGCTAAATGACAACCGTTGCTCACCAGAATGTTGATTTGAGTCAATATCCGCTTCTGCTACAGACTCAAATAAGTACTTCTGTTGCTCATTCGACACGGCTTCACCATTGTGGTGAAAGCGTATCCAGATATCGTCATATAGTGATGTCACTGCAATGCGAATAGTTGGAATATGATCAATGTCATCCACTCTTCCTAGCGCTGAGCAAGCGTGTCGGATAAGACTCAGGAAAACCTGTTGCAGTTCGGTAATATAACAAGGTAATTCTGGAAGATCTTCAGAGTATTCATATTTAACTTCGATATCTTGAAATCTCAATCCAGAAGTCATTGACATGATGTCCTCTGCCAATTCAATACTATGATCGATTATATGTCTTATGTCGGCCATAGTTTTCGCTTCACCGCCGCTTCCTGAGAAATCAAGGAGGTTATCGATAACTGACTTGGCCTGCTGGCCTCTGATTAAACCATTTTCTAAAATTTCTCTAAGCTCAATTTCATCATATACCTCTGCAGCTAGACTTTGCCTTGCTGCTTTTACATCTTTGAGCATTTCTTTCAAGGGAATATTTATATCATGGGCCATAGAGGACGCCATCTCACCCATAAGAGACATTTTGTCCTTCTGTACTAGCATAGTCTCAGAATTTACACGTTGAGTAATGTCATCGATCAGCAACACGACCCCTGTGACTGACTGATCTTTTAGGGGATAAATTGTTATATCGAAGTGATATTGATCTCTCTGGCTATATTTAATCACGACCGGAGCTTGCTTAGTGTAGGCCTCGGTAATCTGATCTGATGAAACAGTTATCTCAGGATATGACCTCCATAAATCTTTCCCGAGTACATCACCTGATTTAAGTCCAGAAACTTCCTCAGCTCTAGGGTTCCACTGAGTAATTTGATTATCTTTATTTAAACCGATGAGCATCAAAGGCATTGAATGCAGAATCTCAGAGATATAAGACTCTGATTGCCTTAGCTGCGAAGTCGTTGAAAGATGCTCAGCAATCTCATCCTCTAAGGCCTTATTGCTGTCTTTGAGTAATACATTAGATTTATTTAAGGTCGCTGTACGTTCATTAACACGTTTTTCCAATTGTGCTCGAATTTCTTCCAGTTCAATGTTGTACCGTTGAGATTGGCGACGACTAAAAAATAACCGGACGACGGTATAAGTCAGAGCAATGATTAGCAGTCCACTTGAATAATTAGCAATATATTGCCAGTTGGTTGATCCATCTGATTCTCTGACAAAGAAAAAGATATCAGTTTCGGCGATAGCGAACTGACTGAGGAGCAAAGTGATTACTATGACACATTTTTTCATGCAAGTATTATGGCAAAGCTAGAGTTTAAAGGATAGGAATCTTCTCGAATGGAAACGATTGAGATGTATTTCAATGTAGCTGTATCTAACGCTCTCATCAGTGAGTATGCCCAGAAATTTTCTCATAGATTGTCGAATTCCCATCTTTTAATAGCATTAGCACCTGGTAGTCAGCGTGCTGGTGACCCATCTCCATGCCTGGCGATCCGACTGGCATTCCTGGAACCGAGAGACCTATGGCATTTTCAGGGGGATTGGCTAGAAAATTTTTGATGACGCTCGCTGGGATATGACCTTCAAAAACATAGCCCTCGGTTGAAACGCTGGTGTGGCATGATTGCTGGCTTTTGAGGATCCCATACTTAGATTTTACTTTATTCATGTTGTCGATGTTTTGGGAAGATATTGTTATTCCAGAGGCATTGATATGATCTATCCATCGATTACAGCAGCCACAAGTTGGGCTTTTAAAAACCTTTAGAGAATGATTTGTGGTCATATTTTTTGTAGACTGATTCTTAGAAAGGTGTGGTTCCTCAGCAACAAGAGTTGATGAGGTAGAGAAGATAATAGTCATTGCGATGAGTTTTAGTAGCTTCTGCATAAGAAATAATCCTGAACGATGCCAATTTGTTTGTGGGCTAATTCATGAACAATACCATAGGAAAAAATGTTTACAAATTGAGTCTGTGAATACTTACATCTTCGGTGGTTATTTTTTTCAGGTTTTTGTTCATTAACAAGAATTGATTGTTGTAGTTGCAAATTATGATCAGAGGTTTTTTATGACGACTATACCAATTATCAATATTGGACTCGCGTTCTTTCCAGTAGTCTTGGTTTTAGTCGTGATGTTTTATTGGTCGCTAAATATCACTGATGGTTTTGTAGCTCTATCTAGGATGTTGATTCAGTTACTTTTGATAGGATATGCACTGACATGGGTTTTTTCAGTCGATTCGTCCCTTCTAGTTTTAGCTATCCTGAGTTTCATGCTGCTCGTAGCAAGCTCTATCGCGGTGAGGCCACTCTCTGATCAGCAAAAAAAGGGAGACTATTGGCGAGCACTTTTTTCAATTGCTCTAGGTGGTGGATTAACCTTATTTTTCGTAGTCTTCTTCGTTTTAAATGTTGACCCTTGGTACAAGCCAACTACCATCATCCCTTTAGCTGGGATGATCTTTGCAAGTTCTATGAATACCATTAGCATTTCTGCCGAACGCTTCATTATGGAGTTGAAGAATGGGTCTAAAGAGTCTTTCGCGCGAAATCAGGCATATAAAACCGGTTTAATACCTGTTTTCAACAGTTTATTAGCCGTAGGACTTGTATCCCTTCCAGGAATGATGACTGGTCAAATTCTCTCTGGCGTTTCACCACTCATTGCTGTCCGATATCAAATAGTCGTGATGTGTATGTTGACTGGGGCTTCTGGAATTGCAGCGGCAATATATCTCCATCTTAGGA
>NTJY01000037.1 GCA_002457245.1 SAR92 bacterium MED-G29
GGTTTTGCTGAGGAGTCACCAAACTTCATTCTAATCCTTCTCGATGATTTTGGTTGGAGTAGTATGTCTCAGTCCATGGATAAAAATCGTCCCGAAGCGAAAAGTGATTATTATCGGACTCCGAACATTGATAATCTGGTTAATCGGGGCATGCGTTTTTCTAATGGCTATGCCTCATCACCTGTTTGTTCTCCCACAAGGTACAGTATTCAATTCGGCAAGAGCCCTGCGAGTTTGCGCCGCACTCGTGGGTTGGGTAAGAATGAGGTTGATCATAACCAGACTGCTATTCCGCAAGTACTAAAGGCCATCGATCCAAATTATCGCACTGCTCATATAGGAAAGTGGCATATTGAAGCGGATCCTAGTCGATATAAATATGATATCCATGACGGAGAGACAGGAAATAAGACTGCGGGCTTTGATAATAATGACCGCAGTCGCCAGTGGAGCGGATATTCAGAGGATGACCCAAAACGAGTCAATACAATAACGTCTAAAGCGATAAAGTTTATTCGCGATTCTGTAGAAAGAGAGCAGCCATTCTTCCTGCAATTATCGCATTACGCAGTCCACTCTAATATTGTCTATAGCGAGTCCTCTTATAACGAGGTGGGTACTTGGACAAAGGGTCAGTTGCATTCTAATCAGGCTTATGCGGCGATGGTGCGTGATATGGATCTATCCATTGGAAATCTGTTAGATGTGTATGATGATTTAGATCTTAGATCTAATACCTACTTAATTTTGGTATCAGATAACGGTGGTATGCCAGTCCTTCCTCAGCAAGTGAATCGAGGTATACCGTATAAGCCTGGCCTAAACTCTCCATTACTCAGAGGTAAGTGGGATCTAATGGAGGGCGGTATTAGAATACCATTCGCAGTTTATGGACCTAATATTCTCCCATCAAGTCAGAGTGATGAGCCAGTGGTTACTCATGATATTTTGCCAACCTTAGCTGATCTTGCTGGATCAGTTGAACAAATTGGTCAGGATATAGAGGGAGTTAGTCTAGTCCCATTGCTTCGGCAAACGGACTCAAAGGTTGATAGGGCATTTGATAGCTTAGTTTTTCATTACCCTCACTATAACTTGGTAGGGATGAGCGAACCCCATTCAGCCATTCGATTTGGAGATTACAAACTAGTTAATTTTCCTGTATCAGATCGCCAACTGCTTTTTAATATTAGTAAGGATATTGGTGAGAGTGACGATCTATCATCTGAGAAGGCCGACTTAGTCAGCCTTATGAAAAATAAGATGGAGACATACCTTTCTGAAGTGGGAGCAGAGCGTCCTGAGGAGGCTTATAACTGGGAAACTACAGGTAAGAGTGGAAGTGTTAGAACCAAATTTTTTAGGCGTTACTCGGCTGATTTTGAACAAAAGTAAGGGTAATAACTACAACGCAAGAAGTCATATGAAACAACGCTAAAATATAATTAAGATTAAAAAAATGGCTCAAAAAGACATTGGAAACAAAGTACCGTTGCATACCCTGAGGACGACTAATGAGGTTCGAGATTTTTATGATGATTGGGGTAATGAAAAAAAATATGACCAAGACATGTGTGATTGGAACTACACAGGACCAAAAGAGGTAGTTGATACCTTTAAGTCGCACGTTACAAAAAAGGATACTCTTATTTTTGATGCTGGGTGCGGTTCGGGCTTAGTTGGCCAAGCTTTGAGAGATCAGGGTTTTTTGAAGTTTGATGGCGCTGACTTATCCCAGACCTTGCTAGATGCAATTCCTCCAAACTTGTATCGAAGCCTGTATCAAGTTGATTTAAATCAATCTCTTAATATTCCAGATAATACCTATGATGCGGTCACTTGCGTTGGTACCTTTACCTACGGGCATGTAAAGGCTGATGCGTTGAATGAGTTTGTCAGAATTACAAAGGATGGCGGCCTGCTCTGCTTCACTATTAATGAAGGGGTCTATATTGACAGTGGTTTTGATACAAAGCTTGCGACATTAGAGAATGATGGAGTTTGGAGAAAACTTGAATTCTTTAAATCGGACTACCTTGCGAGTAAAAATGTTAATGCTTGGCTTGGTTTATATCAGGTAACTAAGTAGAAATCTTAATTATATTATCGCGGAGCTATGCGTTTTTTTTCGGATTGATGAGTGAGTATAGCCAAAACGATATAGAGACTCCCAAAACTAAAATAGCGAGAGTTATTTTGTCCCGGTGCGGTGTTTCTGGGATCCACAACTCATATTTTCCAAAATAATAAAGTGCATACATGGCTCCAATCAAAGGGGCCAATGCAAGAAATGCCTTTAGATAGAAAAGAACTCTATTTTTTAGATCTGGCATCATTTCCCGCCCATGCTGGTTCATAATTTATTAATCATATAATACCTATTAATTAACTTTTTTCCCAGATTATGGTTGTTACTAACCTATAGGGATGGTGGCTATAAAACTTGAATTGCTGAGACACTCCATAGATACTCAATCAAGTTTTCTTTCTTCAGAGAATCTCAATGAAAGCTAATCTAGCAAAGATTCTTAAGGTAAGCCCTGTAAATGGATGGGGTTTATTCGCTATCTTTTCTATACCGATGTGTCTATTTAATTATATCGTAATGATGGATGCGGACATTTCAACGCCCGAAGGTGTCTCATATATGATTGGCTACTCTGTGAGATGGGCGGTACCGTTTATATATTTGGCGATGGTAGCTTCGTCGGTAAAAATACTTTTCCCAGGAGCTATCTCTTTTTGGTGGCTTCGTAATCGCAAATATATAGGCCTTGTCTTTGCCTTGGGAATGGCGTGGCAGGCAGTTTTCATTTATATATTATCAACCTTTTTCAGAGATTATTATTTTGATGAGGTTTACTATTTTCGAGACGAGTTAGAGGGAAGTGTGGGCTATATATTCCTTGTGGGTATGGTGATCACTTCGTTTAAGTTCGCAAGATCGAAAATTAGTAACTTTCAGTGGAAGTGGGTACAAAAAGGCGGCCTCTACTTCTTGTGGGCCTATGCTTTCAGTGTGTACTGGTGGAATGTATTTTATTACCCCTACTATGACAACTACTTGGTTCCAGAGGTGCATGACTACCTATACTACTGGATAGGCTTTGTGGTTTTTGCATTACGTATCCTAGCTTGGGGCAAACAGAGACTTAACATCAATGATAAAAACTCGGAATTAAGCAGTCAATTGAGTTTGATCAAAATGGTTGGAGTCATACTTTTCGCGCTAGGTGTCGTTATGTCAGGAACAGGAAATTATTGGTATGAGGCTGTATCTGGGTTGATCTCGGCACCTGAATGGTCAATCGAGCTTGGTTTATGGTTACCATTCTGGCCTCTAGAACCGTTTATTTCGCTTCTTTTGATGAGTATTGGAGCCTATTTAATCACAAGTGAAAGGGTTAGAGGTAATAACTATATTAGTGTGATCGATTGATGCAAAGGAATCCCTATTTTGCATAGTCTAGGCCATCCATTTCTAGGATATTCAACTTTTATGGTCTATTAATTTAGCCCTTCTATCCATTTTATGATGTCTTGATAGACATCTAAACGATTTATCTCGTTCAGAGCCTCGTGACGGGCGCCAGGATACAGGTGCATTGCGACATTTTCCATACCTGACTTAGTCAGTGTGTCCCTTAATTTTGTCACGCCTTCACCAGCGTTACTCACTGGGTCCATTTGACCTGAAAACAATAGAGTTGGAAGCTTGCTATTTATCTTAGCTAAAGCTGTTAGATTTGTTAACTCGATCATGCCAGTAAGAAAATCGCACCAGGACTGAGTGCTGAGCGGACCTCCGCAGAGAGGATCGTTAATGTAATTATCGACTACTTCATGATCCCTTGAGATCCAGTCACTTTCTGTTCTGGCGGGCTCAAATGCATTATTAAATGCTCCAAAAGACATTTTTTCTAGTAGGGCGCTACTGTGGTCAAAACCCTTCCTCCAACGTTCAAGTTTAGCAATGATGAGAGCGGCGCGCCAAGTTGATGGGCTGCCATAGTTGGAACCAGACAGAATTAAACCTGATATTTGAGGAGCATTTTGATTACTTAAAGCCGAATTGTATTTTTGACAGAAGTGCATCGCAAGGAATGAACCCATGCTGTGACCTAATAAAATTAACGGTAGTTGATGATTTGAGAAAATATGTTTTATAAGTTCCCACTGATCATCAAGCATCTGCTCCCAACCATTATTATCAGCTATATGGTAACTGCTTTTCGTCGACTGGCCTGTTATGCCATGCCCACGGTGGTCGCCAGCAGTGACCATGATATCCTTACTATTTAGAAACTTTGCAAATTCTCCATAGCGAGCTCCGTGCTCAGACATTCCATGCATGATATGCAACCAAGCTTTGGGATTTTCAGGGATCCATTGGTGATAATAGAAGTTACCAGGCTCACCACTGGAAAATGGGATATTATTAGTTTCAGCGTTTACCAATGTCATCTACTCCGGTTTGCACCAAGATTTATTATCAGCTGATTTAAACTTAGCTCCCAACAAGTCAGGGTAGCATAGGATGAAAGATGACGAAATTATTGTATCAACGCCTTAGATATTTTAGCTGAAAAATTCAAAATGTCAGGTCAAGGCTCGGATATGTGTTGAACCGCGTCTAGATTTGACTATATAAAAAAAGGCGACTCATGTTGAGTCGCCCTTTAAATCTTTGCTTTTTTTTAAGTACGTTATTAGAAGTCCATTGTTACTGTTAAGCCATAGGTTCTTGGTGCATTAGGATATCCGCTGTGCTGTGTTGTGTTTGCGACCGCAGGGAATGCTGTAACTAAGAACTTATCATTGGTTAGGTTTTTACCCCATAGGGTAACGGACATATTGTCAAAGTTGACACCTGCGCTCATGTTCAGCAGATTACGCTCACGCTCATGATGGCCATAAGCCTCAAGTAACTCCGTGTAGCCTGGTTCAGGCCTAATAATGATGGGGCTATCATACTGATAACCAGCTCTGACATAGCCATCTAAAGAACCAGATTCCCAGTTCCAGGTTACAGATGTTGCTACGCTCTCTTTATGAACGCCCTCAACATCTCTACCGCTGATATCACCGGCAGCTGAGCCGACAAATTCATCATAGACTGGATCAAGGAATGTTCCTGACAATGTAAAGTCAATATTTTCCATTGGGCGGTAAAGAAGATCAAATTCAAGTCCCTTAGCAGTTTGTTTCCCTGCATTTGCGAGAACAAATGAGTTACCAACAAAGGTATTAGATTGGAAGTCTTTAATCGTCTGGTCAAAAATAGTTACGTTTAAGTATCCAGATTCCAAAATGATCTTTGCGCCCAGTTCATAAACAGTGGATTCCTCAGGGTTTGCTCCACGGGTTCCCAGCGTTTGATGAGGGTGAGGTTGATTTAAATTATTTGGAATGCTCGCCCCTGCTGCAACAAGACCATCATACTCTGCTTGATCAGGCGCACTATTATTAGACATGTTCCAAGCGGATGCCTTGTAACCAGTTGCCACGCCTCCGTAGAGCGTAACGGCTTCGTTGAGTGCGTAACTAAGCTTCAATGAGTAGTCTAAATTACTGTCATCAGATTTTCCATCTTGTGCCCCATTGGGAAACGGTACTCTCTGAGGTAAAAATTGCAGGGCTTGGAATCCCATTAGTGGATTTGCATTAGCTGCCGCTATGGCCTGATCTAATGGAAGACCGGCTAATAAACCAGCATAAGTAAGTATTGCAGGAAGGTCTAGATCTGAGAAAATATCATCATTTGACTGAGAATATGTGACTGTTTTTTCATCAGTGAAGTAACTCAACCCAACAGTCGCTGTTAACTTGTCTGATATTGCGACCTCGACCTCTCCAAAGAGCGAGAGCGAATTGTTATCTTGAGTAAACTCGTCGTTCGTTCCTTGGCCTTGCGCAAATATCGAACCCGCTGGTAAGCCTAAGGCAAGTTCAACTCCATCCATTGCGCCTGGTGCATTAGCAAGAAATTCAGCGAAAGTCCGGAATCCGGGTCCGAATTTCAACGAATTTTTGTGGTAGAGATCTTCACTTTGGTAGAAAGCTCCCACTTGCCAGTTCAACAGATCATCTCCATTTGAGGCTAGGCGCATTTCATGGCTAAAGCCAGCCAAGTCTAAAACATTCGGATCTGTACCAAGGTTTATTATTGGTGTGCTATCAAAATCAACATCAGAAGTAGTCACCGTTCGTGATGTCCGATCAGCTGTAATCATAGAGAACATAGCGAACCCAAGGTCAGCTTCAATATTAAACGATACACCTTTGTTGTCAGCTTGGGTCAGCGGATCAAAGTTTGGATTGTAGGTATAGGTGTATGGATCGCCGGGAACCTGAGTTGCTCCAAGATAGGCTTGAAGCGCGGGAAATACAGGTCCAGGTACTAGATTTCCTACCGTGCAGCATACCTCATCAATTGTATCGTAATCTGCAATAAGCCTCATTTGAACAGAATCAGTGACTTGAGAGAAGATCTCTCCTCGCATCGATTCTCGATTAATGTTGTTGATGTCAGTGTTGCCCGATATCGATGTTTTTGTGTAACCGTCCCGCTCATTCTTGGTAACGCTCAAGCTTACTGCTGTGGACTCACTAATGGGGCCACTAACATATCCTTGAATTTTTCGCCCATTGTAGTTGCTGATCTCACCTTTAAGCATGCCTTCTTTCTCAAAAGAGGCCTTTTTGGTGACGATATTGACTACACCAGCAGATGCATTTTTGCCGAAGATTGTATTTTGAGGACCACGGAGAATCTCTACTCGTTCAACATTGGGGAGGTCAGTCATCTGTCCCTGCATTCTTGAGCGATAAACACCGTCGATATACACAGAGACTGAGGGTTCTACTCCGGGATTATTGGAACCATTGCCAAAACCCCTTATAAAAAATGTTGCATTCGCTGATGTTTGATACTGTCGCGCTTCAAAGGATGGAACTACAGATTGCATATCGAATAAATCGACAATGTGATCTCTCTCGATTGTTTCTGCGGAAACTACCGAAACAGCAATAGGCACCTCTTGAAGAGTCTGTTCACGCTTATTTGCGGTGACAATAATTTCATCGATCTGAGCATATGAAGTGGTACTAGCAAGAGCAGCAGCAATGCTCAACCCGATAACGGATTGCTTTAAAGTTATGGACATTATTTTTCCCTCGAAATAAAAAATGTATTAAATTTATAAAAACATAATTATTATTTATATGTAAACGCATAATTATGCGTTTCAAAGACGCATTATAACGCTAATTTAAAAATTATCTATGCTTAGTATCTCCGGAACATAAATTGATTATTTTTTGGTTTTCTTGGGAGATAAAAATCAAATAAAAAGTGAATAATTTATAATTAGATTATGGATAAATTATCTGGGGAATTTGTATAAAACTCCTCAAAAAATCTATAAATTTAGGCGATAACTCTAGGTAATATTTTATTCATATTGTTTGACAATAAGCGTACGTTTTTTTGGACATATATTTACCTTGGAGAGATCTCCTTGGATATGCGGCAGCGCTAATAGTTTCTTGTCCATGACTTTGAACCAAAGTGATGGGAAGTAGGCCAAAAGATACATGCCGAAGTAACCATTCGGTAGTTCTGGAATATCATCAAAATTCCTAAGACTCTGATAGCGTCTTGCTGGGTATGCGTGATGATCAGAATGTCTTTCAAGATGAAACAAAGCAACGTTACTCATAATGTAGTTTGTATTCCATGAGTGATGTGGTTTACAGCGCTCATAGTTACCATTTGGTTTCCTCTCGCGCAGCAATCCATAGTGCTCAATGTAGTTTGCAGATGTTAACTGGAACCACGCCCAGAAATTATGTACCAATAAAAATGGTAGTACGATCCATCCGAAATATATTACAAGCCCTACCTGGATAGCAGTTGTTAGGGCATATGATTGTAAAATTTCATTATGGTGACTCCAAACAGGCTTGTCGGCTTTTACTAATCTCTCCCTCTCAAGCTGCCACCCTCTCTTCATGGTTCCTGGCATTTCTCTAAGAGTAAAGGAATAGATAGATTCGCCCATCCTAGAGCTCGCTGGATCCTCGGGGGTAGATACATGTTTATGGTGGCCTTTATTATGTTCGATGGAAAAATGGGCGTAGGCAGGGACCGCAAGCACAATCTTTGCTAGCCACTTTTCAAGCTTAGTATCTTTATGGCCGAGCTCATGACCCGTGTTGATACCAATACCGCTATCCCCTCCAGCAATAATAGCCATAACAAAAATCATTATGGGACTTAATGACTGAGTTCCAACAACCCAGGTACATGCGAGTAAAACAATAAAATGCATTGGTATTGTGATGTAGGTTAGCACTCGGTAGTACTTGTCCTCCTCAAGTATTGGAACAATTTCTTCTGGAGGATTATTTGTATCTGAGCCTATGACCCAATCAAGTAACGGGAACAACACATAACCAATCAATAGTGGTATAGCGAGTATTAACTCATTTCCTGATTGTAAGAAAAGATAAATGAATAGCAGAGGGATAAGAGGATAAAAAATTGATGAGATCCAAAGATATCTCTTCCGATCAGTATAAGAAATTACTCCTTTTTCGGGGTGGTTCAAGGTGTAAGTCTTCATAATTATCAAAACTTCCTGTTAATTAGTAATTGCATTTGTGATGTAGGATAAGAATTCTGTATTATTCCAGTCGCCCGGCGCCAGAGTACTGTGGTAATTGCTATCTGAACGAATAGAACTGTCACCTATCTTGGAATATAAGCTATTTCTAACGACAACCAAATCTAAATCAGGGAATATGTAGATGTTGTTAGTATGGAGACCTGCTGAGTAGAAATATCCTCCTGAAGGACTCACCCACCATTGAAGTGCATAGTACTGATTGCTTGTACCACTAGGAACTGTAATTGATTCAGCAACCCAATCCTCAGGTACAATCTGATCTTCATTCCAACGTCCATTGCGAGCGAAAAGAAGTCCAAAACGAGCAAAATCTCTTGTTGTTGCATCGATGCAACAATACGTCATCGCATGACCGGCTTCATCAGTCCACCAGTCAGCGGTCATTCCTATTTTAGAGAACAGTTGGATATCCGCGTAGTCACGCACATTTTGCCCAGTTGATACCTCTAAAATACCGGCAAGTAACATGGAGTCAGTATTCTGATAGGCCCAATTATCGGTTCTTGGTGCAGTTCTAGGTGTTCTATTGAGTGCGTAGGCTAATTGATCTCCATTGGTGCCTCCAAAGGTGTAGATGTTGGAATCTCCTCTTGAGGCTGGGGCAAGGCCAGTTCGCATCTCTAAAATTGCTCGTATCGTGATTTCTGACTTGTCTGAATTTGCCCAGTCAGCTAGATAATTTTCAGCTGGCAGATCAATCGAGTCTATGAAGCCTTGTTCTTTTGCAATGCCTACAAGCGCACTCGCAAATGACTTTCCTGTAGACCAACTTGTAGCCAAACTATCTTTAGATTTTCCGTTTGCATAACGCTCTCCAACAATAACTCCATGCCGAATAATGACCACTCCTTGAGTGTTGCGAGAACTGTCAAAAGCATAATTCAATGCCTCCAAGATGCCCGCTTGGTTCATACCAATATCACTAGGATCAGATGTCTCCCAAGTGCTCCCAGGATAGGTACTTGAATCGGGGGTAGGCGTTGGGGCCGGAAGTGGTGGATTGATAGGAGCAGGTGAAGAACCTGACCCGCCGCAAGAGGAGAGGACGATAGCTATGAGTAGAGCGTAAAACTGTTTCATGCTAGTTTTCCTAATAACTAAGGTTAAAAATTGGTTTCGCAGTCAAAGACAAGTCCAAACACATTGGATGTAAATCAGTTTTCACATATTAGGTTCTAGGCATTCGTTTTAAGGTATCGTAATGTAATTGTTTGGTACAAAACGTTGTTTTTATCGTAACTAAAGTTATTCATCCTAACTTATGGTATGCCCACTTGGCAAAATACGATCAATTTAGTACTGAGCAGCTGTCTAGAATTGTTGAAATGGCTTGGGAAGATCGGACTCCTTTCGAAGCTATCGAGATGAATTTTGATATTGGAGAGTCAGAGGTCATATCGATTATGCGGTCAGAGGTAAAACCAAGGTCGTTTCGACTTTGGCGAAAAAGGGTAAGTGGCAGAAAAACTAAACATCTAGCGCTTAGATCTCCAGATGTAATTAGAGGCTATTGTCCCACCCAATACAAGCAAAGATAAGGATTGCTATGATGAAAAACTTTTTTTACCCTGTGCTTTTAATGCTCTTTTTCGCCCCACTTTTGAAGGCTAATGAAATCATGATTGATAACTTCGAAGCTACATCGAATGTAAATTGGGATTACCTCAGTGATCAAGTCATGGGAGGAGTCTCAGAGGGCTCTGCTAGCCTAGGCATTGACAGTGACTCTGGAAATACTTATGTGCAGATGACGGGCGATGTGAGCACTGAAAATAATGGTGGCTTTATCCAGCTGAGAACGCGCCTACCTTCCGGTGCGGATAAAGATGTTTCTGGAGTTTATTTGAGGGCTCGTGGTAATAGCCAGAGATACTACATACATCTCCGGACTAGGGGGACCATGCTGCCTTGGCAGTATTATCAAGCAGAATTTGATGTCAGCGAAGAGTGGCATATATTTCGCTTGCCTTTAACTGATTTTAAACCCTCCGGTTCTTGGCTGGGCAAGAGCCCATCGCCAAGATCTATAAGAAGCCTAGGAATTGTAGCTTATGGACGAGACCATAGAGCGGGTATTGATGTTGATGAAATTGGTTTTTACGACTAAGTCACGTTGCGTTATGATTTGGGTTATTTGATTACAAACAAGGTTTGATGTGATGCCTAGCTTAAGAACTACAAACGGGCGTGGACGGCTCTACGAAAGTATTTTAGATACTATCGGTGATACTCCATGTGTGCGTGTCAAAATCGGTGTTCCGGCCGATGTACGTCTCTATGTTAAGGCTGAGTTCTTTAACCCTGCAAGCTCCATAAAAGACAGACTAGCGATAAGTATCATCGAAGAAGCAGAGCGAGATGGGATACTGAAGCCTGGACAAACTGTTATTGAAGCGACGAGTGGAAATACTGGAGTAGGACTAGCTATGGTCTGCGCCGCTAGGGGCTATCCATTTGTGGCCACTATGCCAACAAGTGTTTCTATTGAACGTCGCAAACTTATGCGTTTCTTGGGCGCCAAGGTCATCTTGACACCAAAGGCTGATAAGGCTATTGGGTGCTATAAAAAAGCGGTAGAGCTTGCGGATGCTAATGATTGGTTCCTGGCTAGACAATTTGAATCTGAGGCGAATGCCAAAATTCATGAAAATACTACTGCCCGAGAGATTCTGGCTGACTTCTCTGGAGATCGTCTTGATTACTGGGTTACTGGTTACGGCACTGGAGGTACTTTCTCCGGTGTTGCTAAGGTTCTCAGAGCTGAACGACCAGAGACAAAGATTGTTTTAAGTGAGCCAGCAAATGCCCAGTTGATTCAGAGTGACCTGAAACAGAAGCGCACATCAGATGGTTCTCCAGATGGTAGTCATCCTGCCTTTGAACCACATATGATTCAAGGTTGGACTCCTGACTTTATTCCAGCTGTATTACAAGAATCAATTGACGAGAAGCGCTTCGACTTACTTGTTCCTATCGATGGTCAAGATGGTATAGATGCGTCCAAGTTACTTGCTCAAAAGGAAGGTATTTTTACTGGAGTATCTGGTGGTTCGACGTTCTCTGTCGCTCTTGATATAGCTAAGGGAGCAGAGCCTGGAACTGTAATACTTTGCATGCTTCCAGATACGGGGGAACGATATCTATCTTCACCTTTATTTGAGGATGTAGGAGAAGATATGAACGAAGTAGAGCTCGCCTTATCATTCTCCACACCAGGTTTTCATCTCAACGAGTAATCAAGATTGGCGCTCTGAGAACGCCTGGAGCTGTTGCTCTGTCGCTGGTGGTTGATGCTTTTCTTTCCACTCACTATAAGGCATTCCGTAAACTATCTCTCGCGCCTGCTCATATTCGATACTGGTATGGTTTGATTCGGCAGCCACGACATACCACTTACTGAGGCAGTTTCGACAGAAATTGGCTAAGTTCATGAGGTCGATATTTTGAACGTCTTTATGATCATCTAAATGGGCCAGTAGGCGCCTAAAAACCGCCGCCTCTATGCTTGTTTGTGTATCGTTAGCCATAATAAATTCCCCGTAGTAAATTTTATAAGATTTTTTCAGTGACAATCTGGTCTTTGTAAGACGGAAAAATCCTAGATTTTGCACGCCTGCTTTATATTTAAATATACATAATATGGTATTCTCTCTTCTCGCAATTCTAAAGACAACCAATGGGCTGAAATAAGCTCTTCACGCTGAGTTTTTAAAACATTATGGGTATAAATACGTCGCTACTTTCTCTCATTGGTAATACGCCGATGATGAAACTACAAGCTTTTGATACTGGACCGTGTGAGTTATTTGTAAAACTAGAGTCACATAATCCTGGAGGCTCTATAAAGGATAGAGTAGGTTTAGCAATAATTGAGGCCGCTGAAAAGTCAGGTGAGCTTAAACCTGGCGGGACTATTATTGAGGCAACTGCAGGTAATACAGGAATTGGCCTTGCCTTAGTGGCAGCTATCAAAGGCTACAGGATTATTCTTGTTATTCCTGACAAGATGAGTCGAGAGAAAATCCTTCACTTAGAGGGGTTGGGTGCAGAAATAGTGCTCACTCGATCAGATGTTCCTGAGGGTCATCCAGAGTACTACCAAGACCTGGCTCGAAAAATTGTTTCTGAGACTCCAGGTAGTTTTTTAGCAAACCAATTTTGTAATCCAGTAAATCCTATGATTCATCGGACAACAACTGGACCTGAGATCTGGGAGCAGATGGAGGGAAATTTAGATGCAGTAGTTGCTGGAGTTGGCTCAGGTGGAACGCTTACCGGGATGGCCGAATTTTTTAAAGAGAAGGATCCCAATATAATGATGGTTGCGGCTGATCCAGAGGGTTCAATTGTCGCCGATGCTGTAACCAAAGGCTCTTTCTCCTATGATGGTGGCTCATGGTTAGTGGAGGGAGTAGGAGAGGATTTTATTCCCGACGTGCTTAACGTAGATTTGCTGCATGATGCGGCAATAGTGTCGGATAAAGAGGCGTTCCAAACATTGCAGATTCTGATAAGAGAGGAGGGCATCCTTGGTGGCTCATCTACTGGAACACTTGTGGCTGGCGCCGTTAAATGGTGTCAAAAGCAGACTTCCCCAAAGCGAGTAGTAACATTTATTTGTGATACTGGGAACAAATACCTATCAAAGGCGTTTAATAAGTCGTGGCTGCTAGATAATGATCTCTTGGAGGTTCCACTGGAAGGTAATCTCTTAGATTTGGTAAATCGTAGGGCTGACAAAGGTGAAATGATAAGCGTCACATCAGGAGATACGCTTCTAACAGCATATAAACGAATGAGGGCCTCGGACATATCACAAATTCCTGTACTAGAGATGGACAGGCTTGTGGGAGTGTTGGATGAGGAGGACTTGCTGTTTAATGTCAGTAAAAGTAAGGATGCATTTGGCAAATCCGTCGCTGAGTTCATGGTCACTGACCTAGATATTCTGCCATCCGGAGCTAGTGAAGATGAACTTATGAAAACATTGACCGAAGGAAAGGTTGCAATAATTTATGATAAAGATATTTTCATTGGATTTATCACTAAGGTGGATCTCATCAATCATTACAGAACAAAGATAAATCAAGACTGATAAGGGCTATTCATAAATATGTCAAAAACTAATAAATCACTAGGATTTGAAACTAGGGCTATCCACTCGGGACAGCGACCGGACCCAACGACAGGTGCCATAATGACTCCAATTTATGCATCGTCTACATATGTTCAGAAAAGTCCTGGTGTGCATCAAGGTTATGAGTACTCACGCAGTCATAACCCGACACGAAAAGCCCTGGAAGATTGCATATCCTCGCTAGAAAATGGCTCTGCTGGATACGCTTTTGCTTCGGGAATGTCTGCAACGGCGACTGTTCTTGAATTGCTAGACTCTGGTGACCATATTATCGCTATGGATGACCTTTATGGTGGGACCTATAGATTATTTGAGAATGTCAGGAAGCGATCGGCGGGATTGGAATTTACATTTGCGGACTTAAGTGATCTGGATAGTTTGGAAGCTTCTCTTAAAGAAAATACAAAAATGATTTGGGTAGAGAGTCCTACAAATCCATTACTTAAGTTGGTTGACTTAGAGGCTGTCTCAAGATTTGCCAAAAAGCATAATCTCATCGCCGTGTGCGATAATACATTTTGCTCACCCTACATTCAAAAACCCCTAAATTTTGGTTTTGACCTCGTTGTGCATTCCGCAACAAAATATATAAATGGTCATTCTGATGTGGTGGGAGGTGTCGTCGTCTGTGCTCTTGAAAGACAAGACCTGGTTGACCAAATGTTTTATTTGTCCAATGCGATTGGCTCGATTATGAGTCCATTTGATAGCTTCCTAGTGATGAGAAGTATCAAAACTCTAGCGGTAAGAATGGAACGACATTGCGAGGGAGCAGTGGCAATAGCTAAGTTTTTGGAGCAGCATCCATCAATCGAAAAAGTTTATTACCCGGGCCTCCAAAGTCATCCTCAGCATGAGCTGGCTAAGCATCAAATGAATGGATTTGGAGGAATGATAAGTGTGGTGCTCAAGGGAGGGATAGAGAGCGCTAAGACTTTTTTAGAGAACACAAATATATTTTCTTTAGCTGAAAGTCTGGGTGGTGTAGAGAGCCTAATCGAGCATCCGGCCATAATGACTCATGCTTCCGTACCTGAGAATATTAGGAATGAGATTGGCATAGTGGATGGATTGGTGCGCTTGTCTGTGGGAATAGAAACGATTGGCGACTTAATCTCTGATATAGAAGGTGCTCTTGATAAAATTTAGTGTCCGCAGCTCCAAGCTATGTCTTTGAATCTATAAATGACTGAGCCTGGCGCAGTCCTCCAGCGTTGATGACGTTGCTGTAACCTAATTGTTCTAATATTAATTTAGCCTTTCCTGACCGATTTCCACTCCGACAGTACACGTAAATAGTCGACTGTTTATCACTAGTGAGTTCGCTGATTTCCTCTCCAATATTTTGCCATTCGATATGCTTAGCATTGGGTAAATGACCTCTATCCCACTCAGCGGGAGTTCGAACATCAATTATAAGGAGGGCATCTTCAGTTTTTGCCGCTGATAATGACGCGACTAGCAGAAGAGTGAGGCTTAGAATATTTTTCATTTTTAAATCTATTATTTGCGTTTATGAGACCTCATTTTACAGTAGATTCAAATTTCTCTGACAGTTTAAGGTATTTTTTTAATTAATTTTGGAATAAGCCAATAATTATCATCCCGACTAAATCTACCCTTCATACGTTCGATTACAATCCTGTCGATGGTGCGAATCTCTCTTTGGGCCATTGATAGGAAGTTATCCTCTCCATGCTTGCTGGGAATTTTGTCGGGGAAATTGCGGCGGGTTCGATGTATCCAATAGGTGTTAGAAATATCAGATTGCTTAAATGCATTCAAAACTCCCTCTACTCCATACATGAATCCAAGCAATCCACCCCAAGTGGCTGTTGGATTGTCAGAGTCCCAGCCTACGAGAGTACC
>NTJY01000038.1 GCA_002457245.1 SAR92 bacterium MED-G29
CTGATCTTATTGATGCATCCACGGTAGAAGCCGCTCGCTCTGCGGTAAGGTCTATGCAGGGTGATTTTTCACTTGTTGTAAATCAGTTGGTCGATGACATGATTTACATTCGAATGTATGTGGAAGCGGCGATTGATTTCCCGGAGGAAGAGGTCGACTTTTTAAATGATGATCTGCTGTTAGGTAAACTCAATTCATTACAACAAAGCTTAAAAGATCTCCTCAGACTCGCTAGACAGGGTTCCCTTTTAAGAGATGGGATAACCCTTGTTCTAGCGGGTAAGCCAAATGCAGGCAAGTCGAGTCTTTTGAATGCTTTATCAGGGAATGAAACAGCAATAGTCACATCGATAGCGGGCACCACGAGAGATGTGTTACGCGACCAAATTCTTGTGAATGGTTTACCTGTAAACATTGTCGATACCGCTGGACTAAGAGAGTCTGATGATCCTATTGAAAAAGAGGGAATGGCTAGGGCTTGGAAGGAAATAGAGCTAGCAGATCGCATCCTATTTTTGGTGGATTCATCGGTAGATAAAGAGTATGAATTAAAAAAGGTATGGCCAGAGTTTTATCAAAGATTTCCTGAGTCTAACCAGGTAGTTACTTTATTGTTAAACAAAATAGATATCTCAGGGCTTCAAGCAGGCCCATATGGTAAAGCTGATAATGCTTTTTCCATATCTGCAACAAATAAAGATGGCATAGATGCATTAGTGGAAGACTTGCACCATGGTGCGGGATTTGATTCTGTTTCTGAAGGGGTATTCTCCGCCAGAAGAAGACATTTAGCCTCTTTAGAAGCTGCGCTAAAGTTGGTAACAACGGGATTGAATCAGCTTCAAGAAGCCGGTGCAGGTGAACTTTTGGCAGAGGACCTGCGACAGGCACAATTTCAGTTATCCGAGATCACAGGTCAATTTACATCAGACGATCTTTTAGGCCATATTTTCTCATCCTTCTGTATCGGTAAGTGACTTTTAAATTCATTTTGGTCACGATATAAAAAAAATAAAGCTCTCCCGCTAATCAGGTTTGCATAAAGCGTCATAAATAACCGCTTTTCAACGCACTATTAACAATTTATCCACAATAATTGCTTATTTTATAAACAATTATATTTTTTTATTTGTTAGTAAATAAAAACTTGTTTTTTTTTAACATGTTGTTTTACATCACTTTTTGTAAGATAGTCAATTTATAAGCAAAATCATAAAGTGTGGATAATTCAAAATATGTCCGATACACTCAAGGTCAAACATTTAGGCTTCTTTTTTTAAATGAAAAGTCTGCCATATAGTCCACTATAGGGGTTAATTGAAGCGTCATGATCCACTCTTTTTTGTTCTTAGACACTAATTCACAGGGACTGTCCTTTGAGTCCTGATTTGGTTTCTATGATTTGGCCTCAGTGCCAAAGTTATCTTCGAAATGAGCTTCCTGAACAGCAATTTAATACTTGGATTCGGCCGCTCGTCATTCAGTCGGGATCTGACTCAGTCGTATATCTTTTGGCGCCCAATCGGTTTATTGAAGATTGGGTTAAAAATAAGTTCCTAGGTCGTATTGAAGAATTGTTAGTTCAACTTGGAGGTCAAAACGTAAATGTTGAAATTACAGTAAACAGAACCTCAACTCCAGAAAGTGTAATCCAGAGTTATTCTTCTGAGCAACCAGCACAAAATTCCGAGACCGGTTGGTCCATTGCTAAAAAGGTTAATACGGAACAAGCGAATCCTAAGCCAGCTGCCATTCAGTCGGCCGCGGAAAGTAGCTTGAGGACTAACTTGAATCGTGACTTCACTTTCGACAGCTTTGTTGAAGGAAAGTCTAATCAGTTAGCTTTTGCTGCAGCCAGGCAAGTAGCTGAAAATCCTGGAGGCTCTTACAACCCTTTGTTCATCTATGGCGGAGTCGGGTTAGGTAAAACTCACTTGATGCATGCGGTAGGGCATGCAATGAAAAAGAAAAATCCTGAAGCAAAGATAGTCTATTTGCACTCAGAGCGGTTTGTCGCGGATATGGTGAAGGCTCTTCAGTTGAAGGCTATTGACGAATTTAAACGGTTCTATAGATCTGTAGACGCTTTACTTATTGATGATATTCAGTTTTTTGCGGGGAAGGAAAGGTCTCAAGAAGAATTCTTCCATACCTACAATGCCTTACTTGAGGGCGGGCAGCAGATGATACTGACGTGTGATAGGTACCCTAAAGAAATTGATGGTGTGGAAGAAAGGCTGAAATCTCGATTTGGTTGGGGATTAACCGTGGCGGTTGAGCCTCCCGAATTAGAGACCAGAGCGGCCATTCTTATTAATAAAGCTCAGCAATCAGGAATGGATCTTTCAAAAGATGCAGCTTTTTTCATTGCTCAAAGAATTCGTTCAAATGTCAGGGAATTAGAAGGAGCTTTGAAAAGAGTGATGGCCCATGCTCAGTTCACAGGACGAGCTATTGATATAGATCTCATTAGAGAGTCTCTTAAGGATCTGTTAGCATTACAGGATAAGTTGGTGACAATAGATAACATTCAAAGAGTAGTGGCAGACTACTACAAATTGAAAATGTCAGATATGTTAAGCAAGCGACGAAGCAGGTCAGTAGCGCGTCCAAGGCAAGTAGCTATGTCCATTGCAAAGGAGCTAACAAGCCACAGTTTGCCTGAGATAGGAGAATCGTTTGGTGGGAGAGACCACACGACCGTTTTGCATGCTTGCCGCAAAGTAAAAGAACTTGAGGGCATGGATCGGGAGGTGCAAAGGGATTTGAAAAACTTGTACCGATCCTTATCTACTTAGTCCCTTATCATTGTTGCATTAGAGATATGGAGTTAATAAATAATTATGAAGTTTAGTTTATCGCGTGAAGCTATTTTAAAGCCTTTGCAGCTTGTTGTTGGCGTTGTTGAGCGGCGCCAGACTCTTCCCATCTTGTCTAATGTCCTCCTTTGTTTGGATGGCCAAAGGCTATCAATGACTGGGACTGATTTAGAAGTGGAAATTGTCGGAGTCACTGATACATCTGAGCCAGGCGAAGATGGAGATGTAACTGTTTCTGCTCGCAAACTTGTTGATATATGCCGTTCATTGCCAGATGGGGCAAAGCTTGATTTCTCCAGTAGTGATGGTAAGGCGATGATCAAGAGTGGCCGAAGTAAGTTCACGTTAGCAACATTACCAGCTAATGAATTTCCTTCGGTCGACGAAGGAGATAAAGCGGTAGATTTTATGGTTTCAGGTTCAATCATCAAGGGATTAATAGAGTCAACTTCTTTTGCGATGGCTCAGCAGGACGTGCGGTATTATTTAAATGGGATGTTGTGGGAACTGAAAGATAACAATCTCAGAGCAGTTGCTACAGACGGGCATAGAATGGCGCTCAGCGACAGCACTTGTGATGTATCTGTTGCCGAAACTATGACCTCAATACTTCCTCGCAAAGGCATAATCGAACTCTCGAGACTCTTGGATGAGGCAGACGTAAGAGTGGCTATGGGTTCAAATCATATACGCGTGACAGGAGCAGATTACTGTTTTACTTCCAAATTAGTCGATGGCGCCTATCCAGATTATGACAGGGTTCTTCCAAAGGGTGGGGATAAGGTGGTAGTGGGCGAACGCTCAGAGTTGAAGCAAGCTTTTGGTAGAGCGGCCATTTTGTCTAATGAGAAATATCGTGGTGTGAGGATAATGTTATCTGAGGGTGCGATAAGAATGGTTGCTAATAATCCTGAGCAGGAAGAGGCGGAAGAAGAGGTCTCAGTTGACTACTCTGGAGATGATCTTGAGATTGGATTTAATGTGAGTTACTTGCTTGATGTTCTAAATGTTATTAATGGCGATCAAGTTCGTATTACTTTGTCCAATTCTAACAGCAGTGCTTTGGTGGAAGACGCTGAAGATGGCTCGGCGGTCTATGTTGTCATGCCTATGCGCCTGTAACGTACTAGCAGGAGAGACTGTGCTTAATTACACATAGGCCAAGTTGACATGCATATCTCTCATCTTGATATTTTTCAAGTTCGAAACCTTAAGCATCTTTCGTTAGATTGCCATCCATGCGCTAATGTAATACATGGCGCAAACGGCAGCGGGAAAACTAGCTTACTTGAAGCACTATATCTACTAGGACGAGGACGCTCCTTTCGTCATCGTGACTTGAGACTTGTGGTAAATCATAAATCTACAGAGCTCGTAGTATCAGCCAAAGTCTGTAAGACTGAACCTACCAAGATGCATCAAATAGGGATTAAAAGATCCTCCGATGGTGAATTTTCTGCAAGAATGGATGGGAAAACCCTGCAGACTGCCGGCCAACTAGCCTCCATTCTCCCTATTCAGCTCATTGACGCCCATAGCTTCAATTTACTGGAGGGCGGTCCTTTGCAGAGAAGGCAGTTCTTGGACTGGGGAGTGTTCCACGTGGAACCTGGTTATTCAGCTATTTGTAAACGCTTCCAAAAAGCTTTAAAACAGCGAAATCAACTGCTAAGACATGGTAGAATGCCACTAGAATCTTTGAAGGCATGGACTGCTGAGCTCCTGCCGTTAAGTGAACAGATCACTGCGAGCCGCCGCTGCTATATTAAAGGGTTGATTAGCTATATTAAATCGGCAGCATCTGCCTTTAAAGGGCTTGGAACGTTGGACGTTGAGTATTATCAGGGCTGGGATGAGCAGCGAGGTTTAGCAGAGGTCATGTCTGATGATGAGAAGCGAGACTTGTCATCAGGGGTTACTAACCATGGAGCTCACAAGGCAGATATAAGAATCAAGGTTGATGGTGTTGCCGCCTCAGAGAGTTTGTCCCGAGGACAAACAAAGTTGCTTGTATATGCGCTCAAGCTAGCTCAAGCTACCTATTTTAAAGATAGTTCAGGCGAATCATGCTTGTTCTTACTGGATGATCTTCCTGCTGAATTAGATTATCAGCATCGTCAGCAGGTGGTAAACTATCTCTATGAGCTGGGAAGCCAGTTTTTTATAACTGGTGTAGACAAAAGAGATTTTGAAAGTTTAATAAAAGACGGTAAGCATCAAATGTTCCACATGGAACATGGTGCTGTGATTTAAACGTACAGGAACTTATACAGTTATGTCTGAAGAAGAAAATTACGACTCGTCAAGTATTAAAGTGCTTAAAGGCTTGGATGCCGTGCGCAAGCGCCCAGGTATGTATATTGGTGATACCGACGACGGCACTGGCCTGCATCATATGGTATTTGAGGTAGTGGATAATTCAATTGACGAAGCTCTGGCTGGGCATTGTTCAGAGATTCGAATCGTTATTCACCCTAATGAGTCTATTTCAGTTTTCGATAATGGGCGGGGCATTCCAACAGAAATGCATGATGAAGGCGTTTCTGCTGCGGAAGTCATTATGACGGTACTCCATGCCGGTGGTAAATTTGATGATAATAGCTACAAAGTCTCTGGAGGCCTACATGGGGTAGGCGTTTCAGTGGTCAATGCGTTATCAAAAAAAATGCGTCTTACCATTCGTCGTAACGGGCAAGTTCACGAGCAAACCTACAGTCATGGCGTGCCAGATGGGCCATTAGAAGTAATTGGTGAGACGGAAGAGACTGGGACAGAGGTTTTCTTTGTACCTTCAGAAGACACTTTCACTAATATCAAATTCCATTTTGAGCAGCTTGCTAAGCGGTTGCGAGAGCTTTCCTTTTTAAATGCGGGCGTGCGCATTGTTCTGCAGGACGAAAGATCGGGTAAAGAAGAGGTTTATGCTTATGAGGGCGGCCTTAGCGCCTTTGTAGAATTTTTAAATACCAATAAAACAACCGTCAATAAGATCATGCATTTTAATACCGACCGAGAGGATGGCACCAGTGTTGAAGTAGCGCTGCAATGGAATGACGGGTTTCAAGAGAATATCCTTTGTTATACCAATAACATTCCTCAGAGAGATGGCGGAACGCATTTGGCCGGGTTTCGTTCTGCTTTAACTCGCGGATTAAATAGCTACATAGAGCGAGAGGGTATCAATGGGAAATCTAAAGTTAACACGACTGGTGACGACGCAAGAGAAGGATTAACTGCAATTATTTCGGTGAAGGTTCCAGATCCAAAGTTTTCCTCTCAAACTAAAGATAAGTTAGTTAGCTCGGAGGTAAAAACAGCTGTCGAGCAAGAAATGGGCGATAAATTTAATGATTATTTGATGGAGTATCCTCAAGAGGCGCGCAGTATTGTTAGTAAAATGATAGATGCAGCCAGAGCTAGAGAGGCGGCGAGAAAGGCAAGAGAAATGACTCGTCGAAAAGGTGCCTTGGACATTGCGGGGTTGCCTGGAAAATTAGCTGATTGCCAAGAGAAAGACCCAGCATTGTCGGAGCTCTATTTGGTGGAGGGAGACTCTGCAGGAGGGTCCGCTAAACAAGGTAGGGCCCGAAAGACTCAAGCTATTCTTCCGCTCAAGGGGAAAATACTAAATGTAGAGAAAGCACGGTTCGACAAAATGCTTTCTAGCGCTGAAGTTGGAACGCTAATCACAGCTCTGGGCTGTGGGATTGGAACTGAAGAATTTAATCTAGAGAAGCTGCGCTATCATACGATTGTTATCATGACAGATGCTGATGTGGATGGTTCGCATATTAGGACGTTATTGTTGACGTTCTTCTTTAGGCAGATGCGGGAATTGGTTGAGAATGGACATATCTTTATTGCTCAACCGCCCCTGTATAAGGTGAGTAAGGGAAAAAATGAGCAATATGTCAAGGATGATGCCGCATTGTTGGTTTATCTGACTCAAAAAGCCCTGGAAGGTTCAAGTTTACACGTCAATGCGAAGGCTCCCGCACTACAAGGTGCTGCCTTAGAGGCACTGGTTAATCAATTTCGTCGCGTCGGTGACTTAATAGATCGTATGTCACTAGTTTACCCTCTTGAAATACTAAATACCCTAGTCTACACGTCGAGTCTTGACAGTAAACTTCTTCAAAAATGCGGCGAAGTTGAAGCATGGTGCAGTGAACTCCAGGAAAAATTAGGAAAAATTGAAACAGGCACACATCGCTATCAAGTCTCCGCTAAAGAAGATAAGGAACGAAAAGTTTACTTGCCTGAAATAGAAATTACCGCGCATGGTGTCCCTCATTACCACATGCTTGGTCGAGACTTCTTTAACTCAGGAGAATATGGGGCAATTGTGGAGTTGGGAAATGTCTTACAAGGACTTTTAGAGGATGGAGCTTACGTTAAGCGGGGTGAGCGCGAGAAACCTGTTGATAGCTTCAAAGAAGCGTTGGATTGGTTGATGGCTGAATCCAGACGAGGGATCAACACTCAGCGCTATAAAGGGTTGGGCGAAATGAATCCCGACCAGCTTTGGGAAACAACAATGGATCCGGACAGCAGGCGCATGCTAGTTGTTACTATCGAGGATGCTATAGCTGCCGATCAAATGTTTACTACTTTGATGGGGGATCAGGTAGAACCTAGGCGAGATTTTATCGAAACAAACGCTTTATCAGTGGTAAATTTAGATATTTAGATGCTACTTTTGGGTCTAAACGCGGAATAAAGAGTGACCTATTGGTTATTTTGTCCCAGCAAGCAACGATATATCCGCAACATCAGTAAACAGGTTGTGCAAATCAGTCAGTAAACTAAGTCGATTGTTTCTTAAAGATTTGTCTTCCGTCATTACCATCACTTCGTTAAAGAATCTATCGACTGGGTTTCGCAGCATGGCCAGCTTTTGAAGTGCACCGGCATAATCTCGATCCCTAACCAATGCTGTTGTGATGTTTTTAAGTCTGTCTACCGCCTTAGACAGCTCGATTTCTGCCTCATCAACGAGTAACGAGGTATTTAGCGGAGAAACTTTTTGTCCTTTCAACTGCTTTGTCAAAATATTTGACACTCGTTTATTAGCCGCAGCTAAATCTTGAGATTCAGGCAAAGAGGCGAAGCGAGACACCGCTTTTACACGAGAATCTATGTCAAGTGGATTTGATAAATCTAGTGCTGCTACCGATAAAAATATTTCAGGCGAAAGACCTTCCTCTTTGTACCAAGACTTAAATCTTTCCAATACGTAAGCAAGTACTTGCTTACGTATAAGATCAAGTGCCTTATTATCAATTTTGAGTTGATTCCCTGCTATATTAATAGCATCGTTGAGGTCTAAGTCAATCCCTCTATTGATGATAATACGCAGGACTCCGAGGCTTGCGCGTCTGAGCGCAAATGGATCTCGAGATCCGGACGGTTGTTGCCCAACACTAAAAATTCCAACTATAGTATCTAGCTTGTCAGATATTGCTAATGTTGCTCCAACTGCTGTTGCGGGAACATCATCCCCTGAAAAGCGAGGTAGATATTGCTCAAGTTGGGCTTCAGCTACATCTGGATGCTCGCCATCTTCTATTGCGTAATATCGACCCATGATGCCTTGGAGATCAGCAAACTCTCCAACCATGTCAGTAATTAAATCAGATTTACTGATTAGAGCAGCTCTTTCAGCTAATGTTTGGTCAGCACCAATTCTTGTTGCTATTTTTTTAGACAGCGCAGCAACTCGAATTGTTTTATCATACAAAGATCCTAACTTATCCTGGAAGACGACCGTCTTTAAATTATTTCTTCTCGTTTCGAGAGAAATCTTTGCATCATTTTTGTAAAAGAAAGCCGCATCCGCTAGGCGCGGACGAATTACTCGCTCGTTACCCTCTATGACTTTCTGTGGATCCTTGCTTGAAATATTGGCAACAGTTATGAACGCAGGCATCAAATGTCCAGCTTTATCAACAATATGGAAATATTTTTGGTGTTCCTTCATGGAAGAAATCAGAGCTTCGGGGGGTATTGAAAGAAAAGCTTTATCGAATTTTCCTAGAAGGGGCACTGGCCATTCGTTAAGTGCAGCTACCTCATCAATCAAAGCCAAATCCAAGACAGCAACGCCATTTATATCACTAGCAAGCTGACTGACTCCAGCCTGTATGATATCTCTGCGCTCATTAATATTTGCGATTACGAAGTTATCTCGCATTTGCGGTTCATAGCTCAGAGGGGATTCAATGACTATATCCCCAGAGCCATGAAATCGATGACCTTGGCTTATATTACTTGCACAGAGTCCTAAAATGTTCTCAGAACAGACCTCATTATTAAACAATAATACTGCCCATTGAACAGGGCGAACAAACTCTTCTTTACTATTCCCCCAACGCATTCGCTTTGGAATTGGCAGCTTACGCAAAGACTCGTTGAGCATGTTACCTAAAAGATCTCTGGTTAATTCTCCCTTTTGAGTCGAGCGATAGCAAAGCTTTTCCTGATGTCCATCGTGTTCTATATTATTTAAAAGTTCAGATGTGGCTATATTGTGCTTCTTTGCGAAAGCCTCGCCAGCCTTTGTGGGACTCTTGTTTTCTCCAAATGCAACTTTGGTTGGTGGACCCCAGGATACAATGTTTTTGTCTGGTGCTGACACATCAAGCGCCGTCACCAACAATGCCAGTCGTCGAGGCGTTGCAAAAGTTTCAATATGATCAAATGATAGGTCTGAGTCATTAAAACAGGAGGTAAGCTCCTCCGCTAATGCGTGAGACAAAGTTATTAGTGCTTTAGGTGGGAGCTCTTCGGTACCCAGTTCGAACAGCAAATCAGACTTCATTTTAAGTCACCACTGAATCGATTAAGTACCTCTGCGGCAATCTCCTTATTAGCAAGTGGAAATCCAGCAGCCATTCTAGAATTGAAATAACCTTGAGCAGCACCACGGGCTAATGTCCGAACTCTCAGGATGTAGCGCTGCCTTTCAGTAACCGAAATTGCCTTACGTGCATCAAGTAAGTTGAATACATGAGAAGCTTTCATAACCATTTCATATGCAGGAAGGGGTAAATTACTTTCGATCATTTTCTGGCAATCTTGCTCGTGCTGATCGAAGGAGTTAAACAAGAAATCAACGTCAGCATGTTCAAAATTATACTTAGACATTTCAACTTCGTTTTGCAGAAATACATCTCCATAGGTAACGACGTTTTCCGAACTTTTTGCCCAAACCAGGTCATAAATGCTATCAACTCCTTGCAGATACATTGCAATACGCTCTAAACCATAGGTAATTTCTCCGGTCACTGGATAGCATTCAAGACCTCCGACCTGCTGAAAATATGTAAATTGGGACACCTCCATACCGTTCAACCAGACCTCCCATCCAAGACCCCATGCTCCAAGAGTAGGTGATTCCCAGTTGTCCTCAACAAATCTAACGTCATGAGTCAAAGTATCAATACCCAGGGCGTGCAGAGACCCTAGGTACAGCTCTTGAAAATCCTTTGGGGACGGCTTCATGACCACTTGGAACTGATAGTAATGCTGTAAACGATTTGGATTTTCTCCATATCGACCATCCGTCGGCCGACGAGATGGCTGAACATAGGCGCTGTTCCAAATCTCTGGACCAATAGCCCGTAAAAAGGTTGCAGGATGAAATGTGCCTGCACCCACTTCCATATCCAGAGGCTGCATAATGACACAGCCTTTAATTGCCCAATATTCTTGAAGCTTGGCAATAAGGTCTTGAAAAGTATCCGGTGCTTTGGGAAGTTCAGTCACAACAAAAAAATTCTCTTAATAAAATATTAAAAATGCCAGTACGTAATTATAAAGCTGTGTAGGCATAAAGATAGCGTTTTAAAGTACCGATTAAAACTAATTAGCTGACCATGAGCAGTCGTCTTTATATATAATTACAAACTGTTATCTAGGCTATTAAGTCCTGATAGTCCCTAGCGGGTTAACTGGTTATTGTTGCTATTTATGACTACGAATAAGATAAAAAATATAGCAGTATTATGTGTGCTTAGATTGTTTTCATGGTTCCCTCTTAGCGTGGGTAGATTAAAAGGGCGATGCTTGGGACGACTGGTGTTCGCTTTAAATTTAAAGCCCGCGAGAATAGCAAGATTCAATATTGATCGTTGCTATTCTGATCTTTCCTCAAAAGAACGCGTCGAACTTTGTAAATTAAGGATGATGCATCTAGGCCAGTCTGCATTTGAGATGCCAAAAGTTTGGCATAAAGGTAACCCATGGGTAACTCAAAAAATCATTTCGATTGAGGGGTTAGATTTATTCAAACAAAGTATCTCAGATGATCGAGGAACTATTTTAATTATTCCTCACCAAGGTAACTGGGAGGTGGTTGGATTATGGGCGTCTCAGATGCAGGCAATGACATCGCTTTATGACCCACCACGACTTGAGGCGCTTGAGAGTTGGATCAAGAGTGCACGGGAACAATCTGGAGCAGTACTGGTTCCTACTAACATTAGAGGAGTAGCGGCATTGGCCAAAGCACTTCATAGAGGTGAAATGACAGGTATTTTACCTGACCAGCACCCGCCAGCTTCGGGTGGACAATTGGCTCCTCTCTTAGGCATTGAAACCAGAACTATGACTCTGATTTATAAACTTTTAAAGAAATCCGGCGCCCAAGCGATTATGGCCTCTGCTTTACGGGTCTCAGGTGGTTGGACTCTTCATTTTACTCACGTTAGCAATGAAATATATAGTGATGATGAGGCAACGAGCTTGGCGGCACTTAATAAAGGCGTAGAGGATGTCATTGCATTAGCCCCTGATCAGTACCAATGGGAATATAACCGATTCAGAGAAATACCATTAGGTGAATCAATACATGATTAGATTAATTTATTTTTTATTACGATTATGTAGTAGAGGCAACTGTGCTTGATAATAGTCAATGTCATTATTCGGGGATATTCGATTGGGTAGATCTAACGTTAGTTTCTCGGAGCGCTATCCCGATCCATTGGTACGAGTGGTTGGCTGATCGCGGCTCGTTGACAGAAAGATTGATTGACGCAAGTAACGGCCAACTTTTAGTTAAAGTAATTAGTCAGATGGACATGTTGCCTAGCTATTCGGAAGCGGACGCCTTGAATGTAAGCCAAAGCTCGCCTATGTTAATTAGACAAGTTGTTCTAAGTGGACAAGCGACCCCTTGGATATTTGCACGAAGTGCCATACCTCTCTCCACGCTAACGGGACGACAGTCCTCATTGCGTGATATTGATAGCCAACCTCTTGGTGCGGTTCTTTTTAACGATTCCTCAATGACTAGAGCGCCAGTCCAGATTGCTCGTCAAACTGCTTCGAGCTTTTCTGTGCCATCGACTGTTTGTCCTCAAGAGGAAATTTTGTGGGCACGCAGGTCAGTCTTTTTACTCGAAAACAAACCGCTCTTAGTTGCCGAGATATTTTTACCTACGTTTAAACCCTATAATCAGCTTTTAGACCAAAACAGATAATTCAATGAGCCCTTCAGCTGAGATAAGCGTCGAAAAAGTTTCTAATCGCTGGCTAAGGTTAATGCGATTAGACAGACCCATTGGGGTATATTTATTACTTTGGCCTACGCTGTGGGCGCTTTGGTTTGCAGGATCAGGAGTACCCTCAGTAAAGAACTTAGTAATATTCTTAGCAGGGTTAATAGTCATGCGCGCAGCTGGTTGTGTTATCAACGACTATGCTGACCGTCATGTTGACGGATTAGTGGAAAGGACTAAAACTCGACCGCTCCCAGCTGGAGAGATAAAACCAAATCAAGCATTGCTTCTTTTTTTCTTTCTTATCGTTATTGCATTGGCTTTAGTGCTGATGACTAACCTCTTAACGATTTTGTTGTCCGTTGGTGGGCTGTTAATTACCTTTTTATACCCATTCATGAAACGTTTTACGAATTTACCTCAACTGGGATTGGGAGTAGCGTGGGCTTGGGTAGTTCCTATGGCTTTCGCCGCAGAAACCAAAGAGCTCCCAGCAGAATTATGGATAATATTTTTTGCTATTGTCACTTGGACGATAGCATTTGATACCTACTACGCGATGGTTGATCGTGACGACGATTTGAAGATAGGGGTTAAATCGACAGCTGTATTGTTTGGTCGTTATGATCATTTGGCCATAATTTCTCTTCAAACAAGCTTTTTAGTCTTGTTGATATTTGCGGGACTTCTTTTTGATAGAGGCTGGATATATTTTGTATCACTCGCAATTGCAGCAAGTTTTTTTATTAATCAATATTTAGCAACTAGAGATAAAGAGCGTGAGGCTTGCTTTGCAGCATTTTTAAATAACCATCGCGTTGGCATGGTTATTTTCTTGGGTATTGCGACTGACTACCTTGTTTTGAGCTAAGCTAGTGTGATCATTCTTTAATTTTTTCGCCAAATCAATAAATGATTATTTGCAGGTAGATCGTTATTTTCTGAAAAGACTAAATTATTTTTTCTGGCAAGATCATTGATGGCATCAAATTTCCTGATACCTTGATGAGCACCTCTAGATTTGAGCTCTGCATCAAAGGCTTTATTAGATGGGGCCATTTCTCTCCCCTTAAAATCAAAGGGCCCGTATAGGCAAAAACGACCGCCTGAAGGTAGCACGCAAGCTGCTTTTGTCACAAAAACCTCTACTTCTGGCCAAGCCATTATATGAGCAGTGTTGGCACTGAAAATTGCATCGAAGGTCGCTTGTGGCCAGGAATTTTTAACAACATCTAGGGCTATAGGAGCGTGAACATTGTGTATCTGCTCTTCTTCCAACCACTTTTTAATGCCCTCGTGATTCTCAATACGATCACTGGTACACCATTCCAGATGGGGTAGGTGACGCCCAAACCAAACAGCATGCTGGCCCGTGCCACTGCCAATTTCTAAGACGGTATTACAACCTTGCAGGACACGCTTAAGGATATTAAGGATTGGATCGCGATTGTTCAGGCAGGCCTGAGAGAACGGCCTATCCAAAGAAAATCACTAAGATGGTGGATTTTATCCCCGGGTAAAGACCCATCGATCTCCCTCAGTCAAAGCAGAGTTAAAGCTATAGTCATCACTGTCAAATGTTTTTATTAACTCGACATCTGAGATTCTATTTTTAATGATGAACGCAGCCATTAGACCTCTGGCCTTCTTAGCAAAGAAACTGATAATTTTGTATTTACCATCTTTATTGTCCATAAAGACGGGCGTGACAATGCGCTTAGGTATAGTTTTTTCTTGCGTCGCTTTAAAGTACTCATTTGATGCAAGATTGAGAAGCACATCCTCTGGCTGTCCCAGCAAATTGTTTATTTCTTTGTTGATAATTCCATCCCAAAAGGAATACAAATCAGGCCCCTTACTATTAGCAAACTTGGTCCCCATTTCAAGACGATAAGGCTGCATAAGGTCAAGTGGCCTTAAAATCCCGTAAAGACCAGACAGGATTCGAAGATTATCTTGAGCCCAATTAAGATCTTGACTGCTCATCGACTCAGCAGAAAGCCCTTGGTAGACATCGCCCTTGAAAGCGAGCACTGCTGGACGAGCATTGTTACTATTAAAGGGAGTTCGCCACTCCTGAAAACGCTCATAATTAAGAGCGCCTAATTTGTCGCTTAGCCCCATTAGCGCACATACTTCCTGAGGAGTCAGTGTTTTAAGCCCCTCAAGTAGTTTTTTTGAGTGTTCCAAAAGAGCGGGTTGTGTATGGTTGCTCACTTTAACTGGAGTAGCATAGTCAAGTTTTTTCGCCGGAGAGATTACGGTAAGCATCATATTTATTTACCTGTATATAAAGTATTGCGATAGCCTATAACCTGATTATAACAAGCTTTATGCAACTGTTTAGATTTATAGACGTCTAAGTTGTCTAACTCAGATCTCATGTAAACAGATGTTATGAGAGTTTTATGCGACCAAAATCGACTAATTTGATTATGAGGATAAATGTTTAAAACACGGTATTTTTTATTAATTATAGTGATAGCGGCCCAGTTCGTCCT
>NTJY01000039.1 GCA_002457245.1 SAR92 bacterium MED-G29
GTTGGCGTTATATCAGGCGGCGCTGCGACTAAGCCATTGAACTCAACAAGTCCCATAAAAAGTGCAATTATTGTAGTACTGAGAATACCAATAATAATTGCACCGGGAACTTTTCGGATAGAGAGAACTGAAATGACGGTGAAGCCGAAGGCTGCAAGCACAGTGTCAGGTCGAGTAAGATCTCCCAGTGTTAGATAAGTAGCGCCATTTGCAACAATAATTCCACCACTTTTCAAGCCAATAAAGCCTACAAATAGGCCTACTCCAACTCCCATCGCAATACGCATATTTAAAGGAATACTATCCAACATCCATCGGCGAAGACGAGTCACACTCATAATGACAAACAAGATGCCTGCAAGGAAGACCGCCCCCAATGCAATTTGCCAGCTGTAACCCATATCTCCGACAACTGTATAGGTGAAAAAAGCGTTAAGTCCCATCCCTGGCGCCATTCCCACGGGCCAATTTGCATAGAGGCCCATAAAAAAACAAGCGAGTGCCGCAGCAATACATGTCCCTACAAAACTTGCTCCTTGATCCATCCCGCTCGCGGCCATCATCTGGGGATTGACAAATATGATATAAACCATAGTGATAAAAGTAGTTGCTCCGGCAACAACTTCAGAGCCAATAGACGTATTATGGTCGTCGAGTTTAAAAAAACGCTCAAGAAGTGATCTCATGTTTCCCTGCTTAATTATTTAACGTTAAAATTTTAAAAGTCTAGTGGAAAAAAAGTTCGATTATACATACAATTCAGGCTTCTCCTGTTAAAACTAATTGTCATCAACTCTTCATAAGGAATCCGTATGAATCCGTCGCCCTTTCCGATCAAATCCTTAACCACTGCAATCCTTGTTTTGCTAAGTTCCGCCACCCTCGGTCAGGAATCTAAGCTCGTCTTCGAAGAGGTCATAGTTACCTCAGAAAAACGTAGCGAAAGTCTGCAAGATTTATCCCAAGCAATTACTGTACTTAGTGGACAAGATCTTGATAACCGCCAAGTTACCTCTTTTGTAGATCTAAGCGCTATAGCCCCTGGTGTAAACATCGCAAAGAATGAAGGCTTTAAAACAGTTATTACCATCAGAGGTGTTGGTAATGAAGCAAATCAGAACGCGATTGCTAATCCCTCAGTGTCCTATCATCTTGATGGAATTTATGTGGCATCTCCATTTGCATTACAAACCGACTTTTTAGATCTTGAGCGAATTGAGGTGTTGAGAGGACCTCAAGGAACTCTCTTCGGGCAGAACTCGACAGGAGGAGCAATTAATATAATTACTCAAGCGCCTTCAACAGACAGTTCATTTGGAACAGCAGACCTTACTCTCGGGGACTATGGATTAGTCAAAGCACGAGCCGCATACAATACGCCGCTTGGTGAGAATACTGCATTGCGAGCCTCATTAATCTCCAATACTCGCGATGGGTTTACAGAAAACTTGACTCTTGGGCAAGATCTAGACGACGCTGACAGTGTATCTGCTAGAGTTAAACTATTGCATGAACCCTCCGATACCTTCCGAATTAATTTAACAGCTCAATATTTTGATGAAGATAAAAATGGAGCCGCTCAAAAGGGTCTTTTAGATCAAACCCCAGGTGCTAGAAAACTTCGCCAGAATTCAGTGGCGGAGTATAAACTCGAATCAGAACTTTACAGCGCAGTCCTAGAATGGGATTTCGAGAATTTTAGTGTTAAATCTCTTACAAGCTATCAAAATGATGAAATCTTGATTAGGCGAGATAACGATCGAGCTGACCTTAATTTCTTACCTCCGTTTGCTCTTCTTCCAAGCGAATATGATCCAGAGACTAACAAACAGACTACCGTTACACAGGAAATAAATCTTGTGTCCTCAGAGCGACTATTTGGGAAATTAGATTGGGTTGCCGGAATGTTCTATCTGGATACAGAAGTAGAGATAAGTATCCTGGAGCGGCTTGATTTTGGATTTGACGGTACCTTTGATCCATTTACTTTGGATGTCATATATGCCTACGGTGGAGATGTTGGATTTATCTCAGACTCCAAGCCTGAGAGGGACTCCATGTCACTATATGGGCAGGGGACATGGAATTTTAATGATGCTTGGAGAACTGTCTTCGGGCTTCGATATACTGAAGACGATGTCTACAGTGAGGTAACCAACTACTACGGTAGAGAAGGTACCGACATCCTTGAAATTGAGGGTGATAAAGTTACAGGAAGGCTCGTGATAGAGCATGACATCAATGAGACTACAATGCTGTTTGGATCATTCACTCGTGGTTTCAAACCTGGTGGATCAAATCTAACATATGGAACTGAGTCGGTCGTTGCCCCTATAGTTGTGCTACCTGTTTTTGAAGAGGAAGTTGTGGATGCTTTCGAGGTAGGACTTAAAACTGATTTAGCCGATGGCAGAGTCCGCTTAAATGCGGCCGCTTTTTATTACGACTACTCAGATCTCCAATATCAGGCGACTGATCCCGAAGTCTTTAATGGTGGGGTAGGTAATATTCCTGAATCAGAAATTTTTGGAGCCGAACTTGAATTTTCTGCCTTCTTAACTGACTCCCTAATCCTAGATGCTCGAATGGCTTGGCTAGATACTGAAATCACCTCAGATCATCTTGCTCTTGATAATGTCCAGTCCGAAGCTGCTGGAAACGCACTTTTAGGTCAGGGTTTCAATCTATTTAGTGATGAAATTCAAATAGCACGAGCTGATCAGATCCAGAATGTTAATGGCAATGAGCTGGCTAAGACCCCAAGTTTTACTGGTAATATTGCCTTGAATTGGAATACTGATATTGATTCTTGGGGTGAGATGCGAAGTTCTCTACAGTATACCTATCGAGGAGACTTTAAGCATCGTATCTTCAACAATGCAGAGACAGATATTGTTCCAAGCTATGACGTACTCGATCTGGTTGTTGGTTTCCATCCAAATGGTGGTGACTCATGGAGAGTCGAGTTAATAGGTAAAAATCTCACGGATGAAAATGGAATTAATGCTCGATTTACTGACGTCTTTGGTGTTGGTGCGACAGGCGATGAACTCATTGGTCCAAGGCAATTAATGGTTCGCCTCGGTATTGATTTCTAAGTTAAGCTGAAACAACAAAGCCCCGCGTAGCCAGACTGCTCGGGGCTTTTCTTTATACTCAGCTGCATACTGGAGATTAAAGGCTTATGTTATGATCATAGGTGTGCGGCACTTTACCATTGGATAGTAAGATAAATGAAAAAGCACTACATTCAAGCCCAACAACTACTAGAGGACTCTTTTAACCTTGCTTGGCAAGTGTTTGAGAGTGGTTATCGACCTAATTATATCGTTGGAGTTTGGCGTGGTGGCGCTCCAATTGGTATCGCAGTCCAAGAGTTCCTAGATGTTTTAGGTATCAAGTCTGATCATATTGCAATCAGAACATCCTCATATTCAGGTATTGGTGAGCGTAGTAAAAATGTAAAGGTTCACGGTCTCAGTTATGTGATTCGACAGCTCGAATCCGAAGACTCTCTTCTGATTGTGGATGATGTATATGACACTGGACTATCTATCCAGCAGACTATTGATGATCTAAAGCAGGCTTGCAAGAAAAACACACCTGAGATTCGTATTGCTACGCCCTACTTCAAACCCAGCAACAATAAGACAGGTCGCTCCCCAGACTATTTTATCCATGAAATTAACCAGTGGCTGGTTTTTCCCCACGAATTGCATGGCCTAAGTGCTGAAGAAATTCGAGAGCACAAACCTGAACTTGCTCATTTGATAGATAAGATGACGCCAATGATCTAGCAAATGATATCTATCATCAGCAGTCTTAGCCTGTTTATGTGTTAGTTATACGTTATGGTATCCTAAATATCCCCTAGGACTAATAAGATGTCGACTATGAGTGAACTAACAAACATAAAAAACAATGAGCCAGAAGTTGACTGGGCGGTATTCATCCCGGCCGTATTTGTCGTTCTTATTTGCGCAATCCCACTAATGATTTATACAGAGAGCGCATCTCAGCTTCTGGCGGATGGTCGAGCCCTTATCATGGATAACTTCTTATGGCTCTACCTTCTCGTCGCATTAGCTGCTTTTGGATTCTGTATGTGGTTAGCTTTCGGTCGATTTGGACATGTTAAATTAGGTGCTCCAGACGAGCCACCCGAATATTCGGATACCCACTGGGTAGCTATGATGTTTACCGCTGCTATTGGAGCTGCGGTGCTAACTTGGGGTTTTTCAGAACCTATTTTCTACCTTCAAACGCCACCCCTAGACATAGCTATTGGATCATCTAAATCATTTGAATGGGCTCATATGTATCCTTTACTACATTGGGGTATCGTGCCTTGGTCTATTTATGCTGTCCCAGCGGTTCCAATAGCGTATATGCTTTATGTGAAACGTTATAAAGTCCTGCGCATAAGCAGCGCCTGCGATGGCGCCCTGCCGACCAAAGGCCGCAACCAAATAAAAACTACGATAGATATTCTTATTGTGCTCGGTATCGTTGGCGGAGTGACAACTTCCCTAGGCCTAGTCGTCCCAATGTTGTCAGCAATGCTATCAACGTTATTTGGAATCGAAGATAGTATGCTCATCAAAATGTCTGTTCTTGCACTTTGGACTCTTTTATTCGGTGCAAGCGTTTATCGAGGTCTTAAGTCTGGGATCAAGGTGCTCGCTGATGTTAATATGGTTCTTGCCTTTCTTGCTGTTCTATTTATCCTCATCGCTGGCCCTGGTGTTTTTATTCTTGATCTCACGGTAAACAGCATTGGTCTGATGTTTAACAATTTTATTAGCACCGCCACTTGGACCGATCCTATAGATAATGGTGGATTCCCAGAGGCATGGACCGGTTTTTATTGGGCTTGGTGGCTTGCATATACGGGTATGATCGCGCTTTTCTTTGGCCGCATTTCTCGAGGTAGAACTATTCGCCAACTGGTGCTAGGAGTGATTTGTTGGGGATGCTTGGGAACTTGGGTAGTCCTTGCAGTTATGGGAGGTTACTCTCTCTACCTTGAATCTAACGGATTACTAGATGTATCTAATATTTTAACAACGCAAGGCATGTCGTACGTAAATGCCCTGGTTATAGAGTCGTTGCCATTTGGTAAAATCACATTGGCCTTGTTTACTATCTTATCGATTATTTTTTCTGCAACAACAATAGATTCCTCGGCATATGTGATTTCAAGTATCTGTGCGAAAAATCTACCCTGTGATGAAGAGCCACGTCGCTGGAGCCGCGTTGTTTGGGCGGTATTACTTGCTCTTGTAACTGCTGGAATACTACAATCTGGAGCGCTTGATACAGTATTATCAATTACAGTACTAAGCTCGGTTCCTCTTATACCAATTATGGTCTTATTATGTTTATCTCTAGTGCGCTGGCTAGAACACGACTTCGGCGCTCTAGTTAAATCGAAGGAGCTCACTCTTCCTAGACAAGATCTTAACCATTCCTTGTAAAAATAATAATTAGTAATCATCAATAGAGCCCCTCTGAATATAAGGGGGGCGGGCACTGAACATAATCTCCTTTTGAGATCCACTTTAAAATCTAATGAGAGAAATATTTAGTTACTATTTAATTTAATTTTGATTTAAAGTTATTCAAATAGCGGCTCGGTTCTAATAATTAGAAAATAATATGTGGTGCCATTATGGAAACTATTCAAGAAGTAGCTCGAGAGACTCCTGTCATACATAAAACCGAGGTGCTGGTCGTAGGTAGCGGGCCAGGTGGGTTAGCGGCAGCTATTGCGGCCGCAAGAGCTGGCTCCGAAACAACATTGCTTGAGCGGTACGGATGCTTTGGTGGAAATTTAACTCAGGTAGGTGTGGAAGGTTTCGCTTGGTATCGTCATGACAACACAGTTGATAGTGAAGGTATTGGAATAGAATTTGAGCAAAGAGCAAAATCTATGGGTGCATCCAATCCCGAGCCCCAATCTAAAAGTGACGCAATTGATGGCGAAGCTTTTAAGTATGTCGCAGATGTTTTAGTTCAGGAGGCTGGAATTACTCCGATGCTTCACAGAACTATGGTTGCGACTTTAGTTGAAGAAGGCGTGATTAGAGGGGTTATTGTTGAGAGTAAAGCGGGGCGAGAGGCTATATTAGCTAAGCGTGTTATCGATGCAACAGGGGACGCTGATATCGCATATAGAGCTGGCGCAACTGTAAACAAAACACCTTTGGAACAAATGATGGCAGCATCTGTTATGTTCTCAATGAATGGTGTCAACAAAACTCGCTTTATAGAAGATGTTAAGTCAAACCCACACACCTATAGCGACTGGTGCGGCCCAGACTGGGCAATGGAAACCTCTGGCAAGGAAGATAAATTATTTTCTCCTTATCTAAAAAAGCCATTTGAGAAAGCCATTGAGTCAGGTTTAATTCCTAAAAATCTGAATACAATTACCGGGACGTGGGGTGCTTTGAGCGATCAAGGAGATCTTAGCTATCTAAATCTAGTCCACTTAGCTGGATTAGACGCGACCAACCCAGACCATCTCACAAAGGGTGAAATGGAGGGCCGTCGTCAGGCAATGCTGGCTATTGAGGCTTTAAAAAGGTTCAATCCTGGATGTGAGAATGCCAAACTCAGAAACTTTGGTATGACTCTGGGTGTTCGAGATACAAGAAAAATTGATGCGGTTTACAATATGACTGCTCAGGATGTTCGTAACCAAGGAAGATTTGATGACAGCATTGGCATCTTTCCAGAATTTATTGATGGCTATGGAATTCTAATTCTTCCAACAACCGGTCGTTATTTCCAGTTACCTTATAGATCAATGTTACCAAAAGGTGTAGCTAATCTTTTAGTCACTGGCCGATGTACTGGAGGAGACCAAGACTCTCATGCTGCGGTTCGCAATATGATGTGTTGTGCAGTAAACGGCCAGGGTGCCGGAGTTGCCGCTGCTACTTCAATTCAAAGTAATGTAGATGTCGCTAATGTTGATATCAGGAAAGTACAAAAAAAATTAATTCAGCAAGGGGCTCGAATACACTAATAATTTTAATAATAGAGGCGGTCTATGCCATTAAATATAAATTCGAATGTCTTTATAACCTGCGCCATCACGGGATCAGGCAGCACTCAAAATCGTAGCAATGAGGTACCTCGTTCTCCTAAAGAAATAGCTGAGAGTGCAATTGCTGCTGCCGAAGCTGGCGCTTCCATAGTTCATTGTCATGTGAGAGATCCAGATACTGGAGTTCCATCAAGGGATCCAACGTTATATCGAGAAGTAACCAATAGAATTCGAGATTCTAAGGTTGATGTTGTATTAAATCTTACCGCTGGAATGGGTGGTGATATTGTATTTGGACCTCCCTCAGCACCATTGCCATTGCAAAATGGCACCGATATGGGAAGTGCTGAAAGCAGAATAGAACCTATTGCCGAGTGTCTCCCTGAAATATGCACCCTAGATTGTGGGACGATGAACTTTGCTGAGGCCGACTATGTCATGACTAATACACCGGGTATGTTAAGAGCAATGGGAAGCATGATGACTGAACTTGGTGTGAAACCGGAAATAGAGGCTTTTGACACCGGTCATCTATGGTTCGCTCAGGAACTAGCCAAAGAGGGTGTCATCGCAGATCCTGTACTTGTTCAGCTTTGCATGGGAATACCCTGGGGAGCACCCAATGACCTGAATACTTATATGGCTATGGTCAATAATATACCTAGCAGTTGGAATTGGTCCTCATTTTCTATTGGACGTCATCAAATGCCCTATGTAGCAGCCTCCGTATTAGCTGGAGGTAATGTAAGAGTTGGACTCGAGGATAACTTATGGTTAGAAAAAGGTGTTCTAGCTTCCAATGAGGATTTAGTTAGAAAAGCGGTTGGAATTATTGAAGCAATGGGGTCTCAGATTATAGGGCCTGAGATGGTTCGCAGTCAGCTCGGTCTTACTAAACAATACCCTAGGTAATACTCCATTGAAAAGTAATATGCAATTTGCTGTTATTGGAGCTGGCGTTATAGGCGCAGGTTGGGCCGCGAGATTTTTACTAATGGGCTTTGATGTAAAGATTTTTGACCCTGATCCAAATGCACAAAAAATCATTGAACAAACATTAACTAATGCTCGAAGGTCTATGCCAGGACTTTATGACCATATGCTACCTACTGAGGGTAAATATTGTTTTTGTGAGTCGATTGCTGAAACTGTAACCAATGCGGACTGGATCAGTGAATCTTCTCCAGAAAGGTTGGATGTAAAACACAAAATATTCGATGAGATACAGCAGTATTGTTCTCATAAGGCAATTATCGCTTCCTCTACCTCAGGATTTAAGCCCTCAGAGTTGCAAGATTTATCATCAAATCCAGACCAGATAATTGTTGCTCATCCTTTTAATCCCGTCTATTTAATGCCCTTGGTTGAGCTCGTAGGAGCAATCGAGACTGCAAATAGAGCATCTTCTGTTATATCTTATCTAGGTATGTATCCGCTGGTTATTCGAAAGGAAATCGATGCCCATATTGCTGATCGACTACTGGAGGCAGTCTGGCGTGAGGGACTTTGGTTGATTAATGATGATATCGCGACGACAACTGAAATCGACAATGCTATTCGCTATGGATTTGGTCTCAGGTGGGCTCAAATGGGTATGTTTGAAACATATCGAATTGCGGGAGGAGAAGCTGGAATGAAACACTTTATTGAACAGTTTGGACCTGCGCTTAAATGGCCTTGGACCAAATTAATGGATGTACCCGAGCTTTCCCAAGCATTAGTATCAAAGATTAGTGATCAATCTGATGACCAATCAGGCCATTACTCAATTACTGACCTTGAGCACATCAGGGACGACAACCTCGTTGGAATGATGCGGGCTCTGAAACTAAATGATTGGGGAGCGGGCAATTTGCTTAATACTGTAGATACCCAATTAAAAACTATGGATTCAAACCTTACTACCCTACTAACGCATCGAAACAATATTCAAACTATACATCGAGTGGTACCAACCACTTGGCTAGATCTTAATGGTCATATGAACGATAGTCATTATGCTGAGGTCTTCTCCCAAGCAAGTGAAGTAGTCCTAATCAGACTCGGCGCAGATCAAGAATATGTTGATCGTGGATTCAGTTATTTTACAGTGGATATGAAAGTTGATTTCCTTAAAGAATGTAACGCTGGTGATGTAATCAATGTGGTGACTGATATTATTATTGCAGAGGGAAAGAAGTTAGATCTAAAACATGAGATGAGAGATTTAAATGACAACTTAATTGCGAGATGTTCCCAATTTTTATTACACGTAGACTTGGAGCTACGCAAATCCTGTCTACCCGCAGAGCCGTTAAAGAGCTTGTTACTTAATCTTGAAGCAACCATATCAAACTAAATTTAAAGAGTAATAGTCATGAACTCGATCAACACTGTTCCAACACCTGACAATCTTTATTGGCCTCCCAGAAAAAGTATTACCTCTGTCCAGATCAAACATAAGTCCGTAATCACTCAATGGAGTGATAACCAGCATTCCACTTTTCACCCTATTTGGCTGAGGGACAATTGTTGTTGCGAGAAATGCTTAAATTTTATTACTAGAGAGCATCTGCTTGATCTTCGGGATATTCCACTCGATATCAGACCTGAATCAGTTAATATTGATGAGCAAGGTGCTCTAGTTGTTACCTGGAGTGGAGACGGCCATATCAGTAGATATAATCCTAGCTGGTTGTTCGCGCACAGTACCGATAAGAATGCTGAAAATTCAGTCGAAAAACTACTTTGGGACGCATCTGATTTTTCAGAACCACCAAGTTTTAAAACTGTAGACGGATTAATCAATGAAGAATTATTGTACAAAGCTCTTCAAACAACTCTTCGTTTTGGCATGGTTAGATTACGCGGCCTCACAACTGATAAATCGCTAGTTGAAAAATTCGCTTTGCGTGTCGGTCCTATCAGAGAGACACATTTTGATCGTATCTTTGATGTCATATCAAAGGCTAATAGCGATACGCTAGCTAACACTAGCCACTATTTAGCAGCTCATACGGACATACCAACGCGAGAGTCACCGCCTGGCATTCAGATTTTACATTGCAGGATAGCTGAAGCTAAAGGGGGGCACAGTACTCTCACAGACGGCTTTAAAATAGCAAAAGATATTGAAAAAGAGTTTCCCCATCATTACGAAACTTTGATAAAAACTAAATGGTGCTATGCCAATAGAGCAGGCCCTACAGACTATAGATGGGAAGCCCCAACAATTGGGTTGGATGACCAAGATGAGCCATTTGAAGTTCGACTACTTCCGTTTTCTAGAGCGCCTTTAAAAGCCCGTTATGAAGATATGGATGATATCTATGCTGCTCTCAGATGCTTCATGGAAAAAGCAAATTCCACTCAGTACCAAATTAAATTTCCATTCAAAGCTGGAGATTTAATTATGTTCGATAACCGTCGGATTTTGCATGGGCGCGGTGAATTCTATCCTAAAACTGGTGACAGAGCCTTGCGTGGTACGTATGTTGAACGAGATGACATGATGTCCAAGATTCGTGAATATGAGCAGAAACTTCTTAAAGAATCTAAAGAATAAACAAAAAAGGGCGCCCTGAGGCGCCCTTTCCTAACTACCTAAAAACCTAGAACTTAACACTCATGCTTACTCCAAGAGTTCGAGGTCTATTTGTCATGATTCGATCATCCCAATTAACGGCATTTCTATAAACTTCGCCCCGCTCATCAGTCAAATTACGAACATACATCTCTGCGCGCCATGACTCTAGATCCAAACCGACTGAAGCATTTAGGATTTGATAATCATTTTGCTTATATCGCTTTGTTGGGATCGTTCCGCCATCATAAAGGTTATTAAACGACTCGCCGGTATATATGTAGCTTGCCTGCATATACCAACCAGAATCTAGGCTGTATCTCGATGAGAGATTCCACTTAGTTTCAGGTACTCGAGGAAGAGTTGTTCCCTTTGCTGCAGTAGGTGCCTCTAAACCATCACTCTGATAATAATCTTGGCTGAGTTCAGCTTCGATATATGAGAACGCACCGGTAAGACTCCAATTTTCAGAAATCATCGCACTGAAGTCAGCTTCAATACCGTCACTCTGCGCCTGACCAATGTTATACGTCAGAGTTACTGGTGAGATCGACGTATCTAAGCGAGAGAACTGGAAGTCATCCCAATCTTGCATAAAGGCAGCTGCGTTAAGCAGCATACGTCCATCAAACAGGGTAGCCTTCATTCCTACTTCGTATGAGGTCAAGAAATCAGGTACAAAGTCACATTTCGCTCCTGTCGCATCATCTCTTCCTTGTCCACCATAGTCGGCCTCATTATCAACAGAACAGAATCGGTTCAGACCGCCGGGTCGGTAACCCTCGCCCCATGCCGTATAAAGCATGATGTCATCAGTGGCATTCCATTCAGCAGTGAAGCGGTATACCTCATCTTTTGATGCAGTAATTCTATTGGAGTCAGCACAGTCAGCGCCGTAGTTATTTGTAGGTCTATATTGACCTGACGCCTCTTGAGCTGCAGCACTCGGTCCACCACCACATGGCCACCAAACAGTCCCTGAGAAGCCATCAAGATAACTTTCCGCATCGAAATGCCTCACACTCATTGAAATTGAAAGTACTTCGTCAAAGTCATAAGAGACCTCTCCAAACAAAGCTTCTTCCTCATAACTTCTTCTGAAGTCAGTTGTCCAATAAATATCAGGAGCATCAATAGCTGTTACCATGCCTAGATCAGCAAGACCAAGTACATGCCACTCTGCATCATCTCTATTTTTTACATCGACAGAGTAATAGCCGGCCTGCCATCGAAGCGGTTTAGTTGCATCTGAAGCATAACGAAGTTCAATCGTCTCGCGCTGATAATTTGCATGATCTTCGTACAGTGTACGGGGATCAGAACACCCATAAGCCGCGGCATAGCAAGAGTAGTAAGGCTGAACATATCCGCCAGAAACATAGTAATCGCTGTATAGAGAGTAATCAGCATCTACCTCATAGTCGCGATCTAAATCACCATAGTTAAAAGTAAGAGTTCCACCCGCCACATCACCCTCAACTTTGAGTGAATATTGAGTCCACTCATCATCAATACTATCTGGCAACAGTCGCATAACTTGCAAATCTCCAACAGTTGGATCATGGTCCCAAACACCCTGAGATTCGAGATCTTGGTGCATTACAGACGCAGTTGCTGTCCAACTATCATTTAGATCGACAGCAAGGGCCGCCCTGAAACCTACGGTAGTAGCATCGTTGAAGTTCTCTTCAGCCACATTACCAATGTCGCCTTCGGTGTAATTGTTATAAGTAAAGTCTGGCGCCAATGCCTGAGCCTGAGCCTCTGTTGCACCACCTGCCACTAAACCGGCTCTAATAAAGCCATGCCTGAATGTATGCTCTCCTTTGACATTATCAATGAACCCACCTTCGCGCTTTGAATAACCTACTACCCTTAGAGCAGCGCGATCCGAGATAGGCATATTAATAAAGCCTTCTACCGTCTCGCCGACATCGCCACTTTTTGGAGCATTAACATCCAGATTAATCCCCGCAGAAAAAGCCGTAGGATCAGGCTTGTTGGTAATAATCCGCATGGCTCCAGATTGGGCATTAGCTCCAAAAAGCGTGCCCTGAGGTCCAGCCAAAACCTCTATGCGTTGAATGTCATATATATGAGGATTAAGATAGGCTCCTGTTGCAGTGACAGGTTGCTCATCTAAATAAACAGCAACACTCGGGTTCGCTCCGAGGCCACTCTCACCACCAGAAGAAATTCCACGAATGTACACATTACCACTGCCAGGTCCCAAGCCGATGTAGCTAACATTTGGCAGCATAGTAACGTAATCTTCCAGGTCGGTAATATTTAAATTACTCAGTGTCTCTTGCCCTAAAACTGAAATAGCCATTGGGATTTCTTGTGTACTCTCTGCACGCTTTGTTGCAGTAACAATAACTTCCTCAACTTGTTGTGCTAAAAGCGTTGGCGACATGCCAACTGATAATGCGGCCACCATGGCTGCAAGCGGTTTTGGAGAGTATCGTTTGGATTTAATCGCTAAAGATTTAGCATCTTTTTTTAACATAGTCTCAGCCCCCTGATTGAACATGCTTGTAGATTTTTATCTTATTATGACGCATTCATGAAACGTCGAATTTTTACTTTAGCACAACAAACTATGTAACAATGGATAAGTGCAAGGGGAATATGGCGATATCAAATAACTCTAAGTTAGATCAACTCTCACAAAGTAGTATCTATACTTTGAGCCTTTAATACACCTTCAATTGGGCCAAGAAACTGGCTGTAGTTGCGCCATTGATCAAGTCCACCTTGAAAAATTGGCTGTCGCACTTGCTCTGAACTCGCAGATCGAACAGCTCTATCATTCTGATAAAACGTAACGCACGCTTCCTCAAATACTAGACCACAATACTTCAGTATTCTTTCTACCTGTGTTTCTAAATCAGTCACAACTGACTCGTATGAAACTGTTAGACATCTCCCTGGCATAACAACATCCCAGTGATTCATTAATCTCAGGTAATCCGCATAATAATTCCCAATATCCTCAAAACTGTAAGTAAATGCTTGACCCTCGGCAAATAGCTGCTTGAAATTAGCAAAACATGCCGCCATGGGAGATCTCCTTGCATCGATAATCTTCGCATTCGGCAGAATCGTCTGAATCAATGCAATATGCATAAAGTTATTGGGTAACTTATCGATGAAACATCCAGAATCACCTCTGTAAACCGAGCATGCATCTAAATACTGTTGTCCGAAATCAAAACGCTGTTCCTCACTCAACTCAGCTAGAAGCTTTGGGTAACGCCGAATTTCTCCGCGCTTTCTATTACCCTCTAGTTGTGCAGCAATTCGGCTAATAAAGTGTAACTCAGCAGTGGCTTCAACTTGAGAATGACTAGCCAAAATTTGCTCTAACAAAGTAGATCCAGACCGTGGCAGTCCTACAACAAAAATTGGGCTGCTGTCAGGATTTCCGCCACTTGAAATAGCTTCCAAGAAATCTCTATCACAAACATTTATTATGTCATCAACTCGAAGTTTGTTGTCTTCTCGATCATAACCGCTGTATCGTCTTTTTATCTCATTACCCAATTTATACTTCTCAAACGATTGCTCAAAGGCCATGTCATCCTCATAAGCCTTACCCAACGCGAAAGCTAGGTGATATTTGTCAGTACTATCGCTTTCAAGTTTGCTCAGCTGTTGTTCCATAGTTTTTAATTCAGTTGAGCTAAATTTGACAGTCTTTAAATTTGCCAGGCTCCAATATGCATCTCCATGAGTTGGGTCCGCAGTAATGGCACGCCGGTACATTTCAGCTGCTTTTGATCCCTTGCCAGAATATCTTAACGAGTGGCCATAGCTAGTTAAAATAGATACAGCATCTGGAACTTGAGTAACAATATCCTCAT
>NTJY01000004.1 GCA_002457245.1 SAR92 bacterium MED-G29
TCACCAAGGCTATACAAATCACGTTTTTTATACACGGAAAAAATAACTTCAAGTCCGATCATCATGAGTATGATGGGAACACCGACGGCATAAATTTCACTGGTAGTCATCAATTGCATTATCGAATCCGGCGTGGCCTTACATTTTTTCTTTAAGCCTAGCTTTTCACTAGAGGCCTGAAGAATAATCTAGTTGTGAGCGGCACTCAAGACTGTGCACTCGTATGAAATACCTAGTACTAAGTTATTTTGGGCGCTAATGTCCCACTCAAATAACGCTGAGTCATTGTCTCTAAGCTGAGACTTACAATTTTGTGCGCTTTCCCAGCCGCCCCGAATGCCTCGTATCTTGCTAATGCAATATCCCTCATAGCATTTACAGTCTCTTTAAGATATGCACGTGGATCAAAAGCGCTTGGATTTTTAGCCAAAAATCGTCTTATCGCACCGGTAGATGCGAGCCTTAGATCGGTATCAATATTAATTTTGCGAACGCCATGTCTTATGCCCTCACAAATCTGATCTACAGGAACTCCATACGTTTCGGGAATTTCTCCTCCATATTGATTAATTATTTCTAGCCACTCTTGAGGTACAGATGAAGATCCATGCATAACAAGATGAGTATCAGGAATTCGCTGGTTAATAGCCCTTATGCGGTCGATTGCAAGGATATCTCCGGTGGGTGGCCTACTGAACTTGTATGCTCCATGAGATGTCCCACAAGCGATAGCTAAAGTATCAACCTGTGTCTTGCTAACGAAGTCTGCTGCCTCTTCGGGATCGGTAAGCATTTGCTCGTGTGATAATGTTCCTTCAGCACCTACGCCGTCCTCCTCTCCCGCTTGACCCGTCTCCAAGGAGCCCAAACATCCTAGCTCCCCCTCAACAGAGACACCACAAGAATGCGCCATCTCGACCGTTCTTCGAGTCACATCGACGTTATAATCATAATTTGATGGCGTTTTCCCATCTTCTTCCAATGAGCCATCCATCATGACTGAGGTAAATCCGAGCTGAATGGATCGTTGACACACGGCCGGACTCGTACCGTGGTCTTGGTGCATACACACGGGAATATGCGGCCATTCCTCTATCGCAGCTAATATTAAATGACGTAGAAAGGAAGCCCCTGCATATTTCCTAGCTCCTGCTGAGGCCTGAATAATTACAGGACTGTCAGTCTTGTCCGCGGCCATCATAATGGCTCGCATCTGCTCGAGATTATTGACATTAAAAGCTGGGACTCCATAGCCGTACTCTGCGGCATGGTCCAGCATTTGACGAAGTGTAATAAGTGCCATTAGAAATCTCCTTTTTAAGGTCTTTTTAATGATAAGTTCAGCCGTGGCTAAGCCCACTACCTTTCCAGATCATGCCTCTTTTCAAGCATCTCAACTGCTGGGAGCTTTTTTCCTTCAACAAACTCTAAAAACGCTCCTCCTCCAGTAGAAATATATGAGATTTTTCCTCCAATATCATATTTGTCTATAGCAGCGAGAGTATCTCCGCCACCGGCGATGGAATAAGCTGCGCTATCAGCAATAGCCGCCGCTACAACTTTTGTCCCATTACTAAATTGATCAAATTCAAACACGCCCACCGGCCCATTCCAAATAATAGTTCTCATTTCTTCTAATATTGCTGCTAAACGGGATGCTGACTTAGGACCAATATCGAAAATCATATCATCGTCAGTCACATCATCAACAGATTTAATCACAGCTTTAGTTATCTCGGAAAATTCTTTCCCAACGACTACGTCTGTCGGTAAAGGTATATTAACTTTTTCCATTAACAATTTTGCGTTGGGAACAAGATCAGGTTCATATAATGATTTACCAACAGACTTGCCGGCTGCTGCCAAGAATGTATTGGCGATACCGCCACCAACAACTAGCTGATCAACTTTGCTGGCAAAGCTTTCCAATACCATTAATTTGGTAGAGACTTTAGAGCCCCCAACAATTGCTGCTATTGGCGTCACTGGAGATGAAAGTGCGGTGTCTAAGGCAAGAAGCTCTCTAGCCAACAAAGGCCCCGCACACGCAACAGGAGCAAATTCGGCGATTCCATAAGTCGATGCATGAGCTCGATGTGCTGTACCAAATGCGTCCATCACAAAGACATCGCAAAGATCGGCATATGCCTTAGCAAGACTTTGAGAATTTACTATCTCACCAACATTAAAACGAACATTTTCAAGCATTATCAATCGGTGGTTACTAAAGTTATTATGTTGCTGAAAATCATTTATAAGTATCACTTCTTCATTTAACAGACCGCTTAAGTATTTCGCTACCGGCGCTAGACTATGCTGAGGATTGAAAGTGCCTTCATCAGGCCTTCCCAGGTGAGACATGATTATGACTTGGGCGCCGGCGCTTAGAGCCTGTCTAATTGTTGGTAACGCGGCCTGAATTCTTGCATCACTACTAACCAGATTATTCTTGATTGGAACATTTAGGTCTTCTCGAATTAGAATTCTACGACCAGACAAATCTAAATCTGACATTAAGGTGACTGCCATGCATCTGTTTCCTATTAGAGTAGTCCTTAAGTTATTTCTAAAACAAATTTGACCAGTATCTCAAAGTATCCAGCATTCTATTTGCATAACCCCATTCATTATCAAACCAAATTAACAGTTTCACTAACTTTTTTTTGCTGACTCTAGTCTGACTAGAATCAAGTATGCCGCTGCGGGGATCATGATTGAAATCGCATGATGCAAGCGGCTCTTCAGTGTACCCAAGTATCCCTTCCAAGGACGATGAAGATGCCTTTAGCAGAGCGCCATTGACTGCCGCCACGTCCACAGAGCCATGCAGGATTAAAGAAAGATCGATAGCTGATACATTCACTGTTGGCACTCGCATTGCTTGTGCCTGAAAGCACCCTGCCAGATCAGGTAGAAGTCGATCAATTCCCAATGCAAGTCCAGTATCAACCGGAATAATCGATTGCATTGCGGCTCTAGTTTTTCGCAAGTCTGTGTGGTGATAGGCATCAATCACAGGTTGATCATTCATCGCAGAGTGAATAGTCGTTATCACGCCACCTTCAACGCCAAATTGATTCTCTAGAACATCAATAACCGGGACGACACAATTGGTAGAGCACGATGCGGCTGAAATGATTTTTTCGCTGCCGTTGAGGCAGTTTTGATTTACTCCAAAGACTATGGTTGCGTCCACATCAGATTCAGCTGGCTGGGAAAACAGTACGCGCTTCGCACCAGAACTAACATGTTGCTCAGCAAAAGATCGACTGGTAAATGTGCCACTGCACTCAAGAACGACGTCAATGTTATAGTCTGACCATGGTAAGTCATTGAGATTGTCATGATGAAAGACCGCAATGTGGTCTTGATTGATAACCAGATGGTCTCGCTGTATCTCGACTATTCCCGGGAACCGTCCGTGAGTAGAATCATACCTTGTTAAATGAGCAATTGTCTTAAGATCTGCAGGTTCATTAATAGCAACGATGCTGATTGAATGCTCCAGATTAGACTCATATAGAGCCCTAAGAAATGAGCGTCCAATTCTGCCGTATCCATTTATAGCGACGCGGAGCACTAGCCAATAACTCGCTTTACACTATTAACGACATTATCTACTGTAAATCCAAACTCCTTCATTAATTCTCCACCTGGAGCCGACTCTCCGAAGGTATGCATACCAACTACTAAGCCATCTAAACCCACAAATTTATGCCAATAGTCTGCATGAAGAGCTTCTACTGCTATTCTCGCACGCACACCTGAGGGTAAAACTGACTCTTGATATTTTGCACTCTGTTTTGAAAAAACTTCAGCGCTCGGCATAGAAACAACTCTCACACCAATATTTTGATCTGCCAGAACATCCGCTGCATTCATTGCTAATTCGATTTCCGAGCCTGTCGCAATAATTATCGCCACAGGATTCTCAACGTCTTTAAGGACATATCCTCCACGAGCAATATCTGACACCTGCTGTTGAGTTCGCGGCATAGCGGCTAAACCTTGTCGGCTAAACACCAAAGCGCTTGGGCCTGTTTGATATTGAATAGCGCTTTTCCAAGCCACAGCGGATTCTACCGTGTCGCAGGGCCTCCAGGTATTCAGATTAGGAGTTGAACGGAGAGCACTTAGCTGTTCGACAGGTTGATGTGTCGGCCCATCTTCACCTAAACCAATAGAATCGTGCGTATAAACAAAAATACTTTGCTGCTTCATGATAGCCGCCATTCGGACAGCATTTCGGGCATACTCCATAAACATCAAGAAAGTTGCTCCGTAATTAATAAATCCGCCGTGGAGAGCAATTCCATTCATCATCGCACTCATACCAAACTCACGAACTCCGTAATAAATATAATTTCCATCACAATTATCATTGCTGATATCTCGCGATCCCGACCAAATCGTTAGATTTGATCCAGCAAGATCTGCAGAACCACCAAGTAGCTCTGGAAGCAAGGGGCCATATGCATTCAAACAGTTTTGAGAGGCCTTGCGAGATGCTACTTTTTCCATTTTTTCTTGACACTCGGCAATGTAAGCATCAGCCATAGACTCAAAGTTATCTGGTAATCTGCCACTCATTCTTCGCTCAAACTCTCGCGCCAAATCAGGGAAAGTGACTTGGTACTCAGCAAATGAATTAGCCCACTGAGACTGTGATTCATGACCTTTAGTTTTTGCGTCCCACTGATTAGCGATATCACCAGGAATTTCGAATGGTGCATGATGCCATCTTAGACTTTCCCTTGTGAGAGCGACCTCATCATTACCAAGAGCGGCGCCATGGCAATCCTCTTTACCCTGTTTATTTGGCGACCCAAAGCCAATGATGGTTTTGCAACATATCAAAGTAGGCTTATTTGGCTCATCCTTTGCCGCTTGAATAGCAGCTTTGATAGCCTTGCTGTCATGACCATCAATTTTTGGAATGACATGCCAACCATAGGCTTCAAATCTCGCTGGAGTATCATCGCTAAACCATCCTTCAACCTCGCCATCAATCGAGATTCCGTTGTCATCATAAAAAGCTATTAACTTCCCTAGGCCCAGAGTCCCAGCTAAGGAACATACCTCATGAGAAATTCCCTCCATGAGACACCCATCACCCAGAAAAGTATAGGTTTGATGATCAACAATACTGTATCCAGGCCGATTAAATTGGGCAGCAAGAACTTTTTCTGCCAAGGCCATACCTATTGCATTCGCGATCCCTTGTCCAAGTGGTCCTGTCGTCGTTTCAACACCAGGAGCATAGCCATACTCTGGATGTCCAGGCGTCTTTGAGTGCAGTTGACGGAAATTTTTTAAATCATCAATTGTAAGATCATAGCCGCTGAGGTGTAACAGTGAATATAACAACATAGATCCATGACCGTTTGAGAGGACAAATCTATCTCTATTCGACCAATTCGGATCTGCTGGATTATGCTTGAGAAAATCATTCCACAAGACTTCTGCTATATCCGCCATTCCCATTGGCGCACCCGGGTGTCCACTATTGGCTCGCTGAACTGCATCCATACTAAGTGCGCGAACTGCATTGGCAAGGTCTCTACGTGCGACCATGAAAATTACTCCTTGAATGAGGAAAATTGAGGTTTTATTGTCTCCCAGATACCCCAATGAGTATACCAAAATCCTGTTGTTACATCCGAAATAAGTTTTACCGGCAAAAAGGGTAACGGACTGTATATCAAAATATTTTGATATATATAACCGACGTGTTAGGATGCGCGGATGTTGAGCTCTAGCGTTTTTAGTGAAGTTAGTCGTGCTTCTATTGACACGAACGCCATCACCACTTTGTGCAAAGCGGCGGGTGATCCTCTTCGAATGCAAATTCTCAGGGTATTGCAACAAAACTCCTACGGTGTCATGGAGCTATGTGAAGTATTCGACATCAGGCAATCAGCAATGAGTCATCATCTTAAGATACTGGCAAATGCATCTCTAGTTGCTACTCGCAGAGAGGGAACCTCTATTTTCTACCGGCGTAACGAACTAAATTCCGATATTGATCTACAAGCCTTACAAACAAGCTTATTTGAGACTATCGATAATGCGGTATTAGACTTAAATTATATTAATAGGCTTAACTCGATTAATACTGCCCGCTCAGAGGCTTCAGTATCCTTTTTTAATCGAAATGCTGATCGATTTGCAAGTAACCACGACTTGATAGCGGGGTGGGATGATTATGGTGAAAGTATCGAAACTGCTATGCTACGAAATCAAACCAATTTAAACAATGCTCTTGAAATCGGTCCTGGCTATGGCCAATTCCTCAGCACCTTGTCAAAGCAATTCAACAATGTCACCGCGCTTGATAGCTCAATTGAAATGCTTGACCAATGCAAGCAACACGCTAAAACCCATAATCTAGAAAATATTGACTTCATTCTCGGTGATACCAGTAGAGCTTTGCTTGATAATAAACAGTATGACTTCATTTCAATCAATATGGTATTACATCACAATTCCACTCCCCCAGACATCATCTCCGACTGCGCTAACCTACTTAAAGCAAATGGAATACTGATGGTGACGGAACTATGTGAACATGATCAGGAATGGGTTAAGAATTCATGTGGTGATATCTGGTTAGGTTTTTTGCCTGAATCACTTACTCGATGGGCCAAAAAAGCAGGGTTGGTGGATAGCAATAGTCTCTACATAACTCAACGTAATGGCTTTCGAATTCAAATACGACAATTTAACTTAGCAAACCCTTAATTCAAGGAGAAATTTTATGTCTACCTATAATGTTTTTACTTCGGAATCTGTATCCGAAGGCCACCCAGACAAAATGGCCGACCAGATTTCTGATGCCGTACTGGATGCAATATTTAATGATGACCCGTACTCTAGAGTTGCCGTTGAGACAATGGTGAAAACCGGTATGACTGTAATAGCAGGGGAGGTTAGAACTAACTCTCACGCAGATTTAGAAGAAGTAGTCAGAAAAGTAATTGTTGATATCGGTTATGACAATACTGATGTTGGCTTTGATGGAAATACTTGTGCAGTACTAAATGCTATCGGCAAGCAATCTAACGATATTGCTCAGGGTGTAGATGCAGGAGAGGACAAAGATATTGGCGCAGGTGATCAAGGCTTAATGTTTGGTTATGCTACCAACGAGACTTCAGTTCTCATGCCAGCTCCCATCTATTACTCGCATTTACTCGTTAAACGGCAGGCCGAAGTGCGTAAAGACGGTACTCTCCCTTGGCTAAGACCAGATGCAAAAAGCCAAGTTACACTTCGGTATGACCAAGGTAAGCCTGTCGCAATTGACGCAGTGGTACTCTCTACACAGCACTCACCCGACATCAGTTTATCGGATCTTCAGGAGGCAGTTCGCGCTGAAATTATCGCCCCTATTCTTCCAGAGGAATGGTTACATGAGGACACTAAGTACCATATTAACCCCACCGGTCAGTTTATTATTGGTGGGCCCGTCGGAGACTGTGGACTTACTGGAAGAAAAATCATTGTCGATACCTACGGAGGTATGGCACATCATGGTGGAGGTGCGTTCTCAGGTAAAGATCCTACTAAGGTAGACCGATCAGCAGCCTATGCTGGACGCTATGTTGCGAAAAATATTGTTGCCGCAGGGCTAGCTGACAGATGTGAAATTCAGGTGTCATACGCCATAGGTGTCTCGGAGCCGACATCTATCAGCATTGACACCTTCGGGACAGGTAGATTAACAGATGATGAAATCTCTACCTTAGTTCGAGAGCATTTCGATCTTCGTCCCCGAGGTTTAATGGAAATGCTAGATCTTCATCGTCCTATTTATCAAGCAACCGCTGCCTATGGTCACTTTGGCCGGGAGGAGGAGAGCTTTAGCTGGGAAAAAACAGATAAAGTCGCTTTACTCAAAAAAGCACTTTGATAGATCCATAAATTATTGAATTAAAATTTTAAGATAAGGAATTTAATATGACTGCCATTGTAGAAAATTTAGACAGTAAAACAGCGTTCACAGACTATAAAGTTGCGGATATTTCTTTAGCTGATTGGGGTAACAAAGAAATATCAATAGCAGAATCAGAAATGCCCGCGCTAATGGCTCTTAGAGAAAAATATCGAGCTGAGCAACCTCTAGCCGATGCTCGTATTCTGGGTTGTATCCATATGACTATTCAAACTGCAGTGCTGATTGAAACTCTACAGGCATTGGGCGCTGAAGTACGATGGACTTCCTGTAATATTTTTTCTACACAAGATCATGCAGCTGCAGCCGTTGCAGCCAAGGGGACCCCGGTTTTTGCTTGGAAAGGAGAAACTGAGGAAGAGTATGAGTGGTGCCTTGAGCAACAAGTTCTCAAGAATGGAGTTCCATGGAATGCGAATATGATTCTTGATGATGGAGGTGATTTAACAGCCCTTCTACATAACAAATATCCAGAAACTTTAAAGTCTATTCATGGTGTTACTGAGGAGACGACTACAGGAGTTCACCGACTTTATGAGATGCTAAAAGCAGGCGAGCTAAAAGTTCCAGCGATCAACGTAAATGATGCTGTGACAAAATCTAAATGTGACAATAAATATGGTTGTCGCCATAGTCTCAATGATGCGATTAAAAGAGCAACCGATCATCTATTATCTGGGAAGAAGGCGGTTGTTGTGGGATATGGTGATGTGGGCAAGGGCTCAGCTCAGTCTCTCCGGCAAGAAGGGATGATTGTTAAAATCACAGAAGTCGATCCAATATGCGCAATGCAAGCATGCTTAGATGGTTTCGAAATTGTATCTACTTATAATGAAGGTGATGTATCAAAGGGGGTTAATCAAGAACTTTTAAGTAGCACCGACCTTCTGGTGACGAGTACTGGGAACTATAACGTATGTGGTTCAGATGTGTTGTCTGCGCTTAAAAGCGGCTGTGTTGTGTGTAATATCGGGCATTTTGATAATGAAATTGATACTGCCTATATGCGTAAACATTGGAAGTGGGAGGAGATCAAACCTCAGGTACACAAAGTTTATAGAGATCAAGAAACCAATGACCATCTGCTACTCTTAGCCGAAGGCCGACTTGTGAACTTAGGCAATGCAACAGGTCATCCAAGTCGAATAATGGATGGATCCTTCGCTAATCAGGTGCTCGCCCAAATTCATTTATATAAGCTTGCATATTCTGACCAAGACACAGCGACTCAAGCGAGCATGTTGACAGTTGAAGTTTTACCAAAACATCTCGATGAAGAAGTCGCAGGACACATGGTTGCAGGATTCGGTGGCATTATTACCAAACTGACAAAGGAACAAGCGGACTATATCAATGTTTCCGTTGACGGTCCTTTCAAAGGTGATAACTATAAATACTAAGAAAAACTAATTATCTTAGACCCCTGACTAATGTCTCTAGCCAGGGGTTTTTTATATCTACATCAAAATAGTCCCTCACAATGTTATGATCTTCAAGTCCTATTTAGATTGAGAATCGTCACACATGCGTGTCCCAAGAATCTATACCAATCAGACTCTCTCACTAGGAGAAGAGGTAACCTTACCTAAAAATTCAAGCCGTCATTTAGTGTCAGTTTTGCGAATGAAACTTGGCCAAAGTGCCATTCTTTTTAATGGAGAAGGGGGGGAGTTTATTGGCAAGCTAACCAACGCCAGCAAGACTAATTCAACTGTTTTAATTGATGGCTTCTCAGCCGTAGAGAAAGAATCTAACTTAAAAATCCATCTTGCTATAGGAGTTTCTAAAGGCGATCGGATGGACTGGATCATCCAAAAAGCGACAGAGCTGGGCGTTACTGAAATTAGTCCAATTTTTACTGGTCGCACAGAAGTTAAATTGTCTGGATCTCGGCTGGATAAAAAATTATCTCATTGGCAACAAATTGCAATTAGCGCCTGCGAACAGAGCCAACGTAACCATGTTCCCTCTATTAATCCTATACTTTCTTTCGATGCATGGCTTGAGTTAAAACATAATGGACTCAAATTATTGATGAACCATCTCGGTGATTTGGGACTCTCAGAAACCTCACCAAAAGATCAACATATTGTCTTGCTAGTTGGGCCTGAAGGGGGGCTCTCTGAGAATGAAATATGTGTAGCGGAAGCATCAGGTTACACTTCTGTTTCAATGGGCCCTCGTATTCTACGCACCGAGACTGCGCCGGTTGCGGCTTTGAGTATCTTACAATCGCTGTGGGGTGATATGGCGTAATAGTTTTTTATTCCTACTATTACTAAACTCTGTGAATAAGCTTGGTTAAAAAAATGTGTCGACTTATCCTATTAACTATAATAATTTCAAATAACGCTATCGGTGCTATATTTGGCGCATATGATGACCGGATTGCTGCAAAAGATAATTTTCTTTATTCTTCAGGAACGATTTTCTGTGATGAAGGCATAAGAGGCTCTGCAACTCATATAAGACACTCTGAAATACCGAATAATTTTAAGTATTCAATTATTCTTTCAGCTGCTCATGTCCTCTATAAAGAAGGTACGAGTGAGCAATTTAAAGAATGCGTTTTTAGGCCTCAAAATATGAGACTAACTTCGATAGGATTTTATGGCCTGTCTGATCATAGATTCATGCCTAGCGTCGAAGACAAACTTCTATTGTCAAATAATGACTTAGTTTTTATCGCATTGAAACGCAAGTTGCCTCATGAAGGAATGACGCTAGGATTAGCCTCTTCAGACTATAAAAGTTTGCAGCTGGTAGGGTATAATGAGGATAAAAATGATATAAGTGTCAGCAGCGCCTGTCAGACATTTTCATCTGTTGCTTTCTTCAGTGATAAATTATTACTACATGATTGTGATGCTGGAAGTGGGGCCTCTGGTGGTCCGATTATAGATGAAAATTCCAAGGAGATTATTGCAGTCCATGGAGGAACGTTTTACGTTGATGGTGAGGCTCACTCACAAGTATTCAAGACTTATCCTACAGCCCATCCCGAATCTCTAATCAATCAGGGCAGAAGAATAGATGAGGAAGTGATAGTTGATTTAGCAGGTTTTATTCTGAGTCTTTCCACGGATTCTTAAAATCAAATTTAATGTCCTTAGAATATCCAGGAATGCTAATCCCATTTTTAGTAATCCTTACCTCTCTTTCATCTATCGTTGCTTCGCCAAATTTATAAATAACATCTAGCTCTCCGAGATCTGCTCGGTGGGCATACTGTAGAGCTGAGGTCCTTGTTTTTTCTCGGCGTTGCAAATACTTTTTCTTACTACCACCGTGTCGTTTCAGCACCATCTCATTGGTCTTATCTGGTGATAAAACAATTGCTGTAGCATTGTTTCCTCCAAAACCTTTAGAATTTATGAACGCAATATCAACCCCATCAGCACCCATTTGAAAATCATCTAATACAAAATTTAGATGCTCTTGATGTACGTCATCCGCTATTTCTCGAGTTGTTTTAATTCCAGGTACCAAGCCATATTTAAATGTCCCAAGAGCCGAAATTAATTGGTCACCGCTTGCAGCAGATATTGTATGGCCGACGTATGATTTCACTGCAGTAACAGGCCAATTTTCAATTTCAAAAGTACCTGCTATACGATTAATTAATTCAGACTCAGTAACTCGGTTAGTAGGCGTACTTGATCCATGGGCATGAACAAAACTTCTTTTTTGGACTGATTCTTTTCCCACTATTTCAATCGCAGCTGCCACTGCCTTCGCAAACGATATATAGTTCCCTATACCCGGTGCTGATATCGATTTTTTTATGCCGTCAGCATTAATAAAGACTTCCGGCACTGATCCATGAATATCCGCTCCAAGTTCAATTGCCAAACTATCATCCATAAGAACAATGTATTGAGAAGCCTCAGAAAGAACAAATCCACAGTTTTCTGCAAATGGCCTGCTGGCGGATTTCCAATCAGGGATGTCAGACCCATCAAGCTTACAGAGATTTTCGTCACTGGCTAAAGCACCCATATTAGAGAATCCTTCTGACATTTCTGGTGTGATTGGGGCTTCTGAGTTACCGACTATTGCAATCCTTCGTCGACCACTACGTATATCTTTCACTGCTGACTGGAGAGTATACAAAAAGCTAGCACATGCTCCCGTCTTTGCCTCTGAGTGACCAATGCTCCCAAGAATATATGCATTAATGAAGTCAGCTGGCATCGAATTTAGCGATAACGCTGACTGCTTCGCAGTTGTCCTCTCTCCTCTCCAACGACCCTGCAAAAGCCCACCTAAACTTTCACCATCAACTTGACCATAAACACTTGAGGCATAAACACCTACTTGATCCGGCATAATTTTTCGGCTGATTTTTTCCCAGGAAATTCCTACTGAATGAATAGCATCACTCGCTCCAACAAGGGCCATTTGCAATCCGCGGGGATGAAACCGCGCATTGTAGTGGTCAGAAGGTTTGAAGCCTTTTGGCAACTGTCCAGAAGCCTTAGAAGACAACTGATAACTTGATGAAATTAAAAGGTCTCCCGACTGCCTTGCAGTTATCTCGATACTCCCATCGCTCAATTCTTCTTGGGACCAGTGCTCACTACCTCGCTTTTGTAAATCCCCGTTAGCAATTTTAAAGGTCACTGGTGCATCCTCGGGAAATTCGATCTTACTATTTTCTCTTACATTAAAAGAATCAAAATGCTCGATTTTTCGAACCAGCGTCCCGTTAATCACGCACTCTTTGTATTGATTAACCACATCTGAAGGACTTAATGTTTCGTTCTTTTCATTAATGTAATTTGTCCCATCAAATCTCACCAACTTCATCAAGCATGCTAGTCCAGTAATAGTATTTTGATATTCAATAGGGGAGAGGGAATCTAGGATCATTCGCCGAAAAGCTTGATGAGAAGAGCTTCTTCCAGCTGCATTAAATCCTCCAAATCCAACAATAACTGGCAGTGCCTGACTCATAAGCTGTCTCTGATCTTGTGAAGAGTGCAGTTTAGAAGGTAATCAACGATAAATCTTTTGTATATTAGCCATATAGTATAATATTTCAGACAAAATTTTTGAGTCAAATCTGCTATGGCATTCAAGCTAACCCTGCTTTTATGTGACAATATGTTAGTCTCAAGTAGCTCTCTGGCGGCAGAAATATTCAATTTTGCTGCTGCAATGACTAGAGCGAGAACACATACTGCTGGTGATTTGGAAATTAGACGCATTAGCTCGGATGACAAACCTGTTTACACGTCTTCCGGTTTTACTGTTGAACCAACTCATTCCTTAGATGATGTATCCAATAATGATCTGATTCATATACCAGCTCTTTGGCGAAACCCCAGACGAGCAATAAAAAAGCATCCTCAATATATGCCTTTCTTACGTCAACAGCACGAAAAGAACTGCTCAATTACAGCTGTAGGGACAGGTGTGTGCTTGCTTGCAGAAGCAGGAATTTTAGATGGGAAATTAGCAACAACGCATTGGCATTATTTCGATGACCTAAAAAAACAGTACCCATCTATTAAGCTTGATCGCCATCATTTCAAAACTGAAGAAAATAATATCTATTGTGCCGCGAGTATCAATGCAATGGCCGAATTAATAATACATCAAGTAGGTAACCATTATGGGCATATAGTGTCTCAACAAGCACAAAGGCAATTCTTTCATGAAATACGAAATATCCCTGACTCTATTCATTTCGATGATGAAACTCATGTTAGTCATACAGATGAATCCATAGCTGACTGTCTACTATGGATGCAAGATAATTTTAGTAAAGCAATATCAATTTCAGCATTGGCAAGTCAATTCGGAATGACTACTCGTTCGTTCAATCGTCGCTTTAAAACAGCGACAGGACTGACGCCCAATCAATATCTCACTAAGACACGGATGGATTTTGTTTGTGATCTTCTTAAAACTACAGACTTACCAATATTGGAAGTTGCGAACTACGCAGGTTTTTTCGATGCCAGCTGGTTTTCTTATAGGTTTAGGCAGTGGTCAGGAAATAGTCCCAGTGATTACAGGCAAACTGTCCGTGCAAAACTTTTTAATTAAAACAGATCCCCTAAAGGACTCGCACTCCCATCACACCATTTACTTTTGCAATAGAATCCTTAACGGTTTGGCTGACATCACCTTCAATATCAATAATATTATAAGCAACCTCTCCACGACTCTTATTGACCATGTCAATGATATTAAGATTCGAATCTGCGAGAACTGACAAAACACTACCCAAAACCTTGGGTACATTATCGTTACTAAAAGTAATCCTTGAGCCACCATTACGGCTCATTCTGGTCCTAGGGTAATTTACTGAATTATATATGTTACCATTCTCAAGAAAGTCTTTAAGTTGATCGACCGCCATTACTGCGCAGTTCTCTTCTGCCTCTTCTGTACTCGCTCCGATATGTGGCATTAACAACACATCCTTCCTTCCAAGAAGATTTGGCGCAGGGAAATCACTGATATAGCCAGCTAATGCTCCAGCATTTAACGCAGCTAACATATCATCCGCACTGACAATTTCTTCACGAGCAAAATTCAAAATCTTTGCTGTTTTTTTCATTAAACCAAGAGATTTTGAATTTATGAGATGTTTAGTCTCTGGAATAGCAGGAACGTGAAGTGTCACATAGTCTGCCGCCGCTAAAAGTTGCTCCAAGCTATCCATTCGCTTAACTCGACTTGAGAGCTGCCAAGCGGCTTCAACAGAAATGGCAGGATCATAACCGATTACGTTCATTCCCAAGTCTAAAGCTGAGTTAGCAATAATTGAACCGATAGCTCCTAAACCCACCACACCCAGGGTTCTTCCAACCAACTCAGTCCCGGCAAAACGCTTCTTTTCTTTCTCTAAGAGCTTACCCATTTCACCAGCATCGTCCATATATCCAAGTTCCTGGACATATGTCATTCCTCCATAAATATCCCTAGATCCAAGCAAAAGGCCTGCAACGATAAGCTCTTTAACGGCATTAGCATTGGCTCCAGGCGTGTTGAAAACAACAATTCCCTTTGCGGTATAATCAGAAATAGGAATATTGTTTACTCCTGCTCCAGCCCTTGCGACTGCCACTAAACTGTCTGGCACAGTCTCCGTATGCAGTTTATGACTTCTTAGTAAAAATGCTTCTGGTTCTTCACAATCCTGAGTGACAAGATAGTTGTCTGTTGGAAATCTATTAAGTCCTTTTGAGGAGATCGCGTTATAAGTTCGTATGTGATGCATAGATCGTTTCCACTTGTTCTTGTAAAAATATTATCTGGGTTAACTTAGCTCTTTCACGCTCTTGTATGCCCAATCTATCCAAGGCATGAGCATTTTAAGGTCATACTCCTCAACAGTTGCCCCGCACCAAATTCTCAGGCCTGCTGGAGCATCCCTGTAGGCCCCGATATCAAAGGCAGCACCCTCATTATCAAGTAGGCGCACTATCTCCTTGACCCGATCAGCATCAACATCTAGTGTCAAACAGACGCTAGTATTAGAAATTTGATCATCTTCTACAGCCAAGAAATGTATCCATTCACGCTGGCTTACAAAGTCTCTTAGTACTTTCAAATTTGCTTCTGATTTTGTAATGGCTCCGTGAAGGCCACCTAAGGATCGTATCCAAGCCAGAGCATCTAAGTAATCCGCTACACAAAGCATTGATGGGGTATTAATAGTGGCACCACGAAAAATACCTTCTATCAGCTTTCCACCTTTAGTAAGCCTAAAAATTTTAGGCAAGGGCCAGGGAGGACTATAATTTTCTAGCCTCTCAACGGCTCGAGGGCTTAAAATAAGCATTCCGTGGGCTCCCTCTCCACCGAGCACCTTTTGCCAACTAAAAGTAGTCACATCAAGCTTGGGCCAAGGCAAATCCATTGCAAATACTGCTGAGGTTGCATCGCATAGCGTGAGCCCCTTACGATCATCAGAAATCCAATCAGCATTGGCCACCTTCACTCCAGATGTAGTACCATTCCACGTAAAAACTACGTCATGGTCTGAGTTTGTTTGAGTGAGGTCTGGAAGAGATCCATAATCTGCTGTGAATGAAGTGACATTTTCCAATTTTAATTGCTTGGTTATATCCGTAAGCCAACCGGCACCGAAAGATTCCCAGGCGCATACATCAACCGGCCGCTCTCCAAGCAGGGACCACATTACCATTTCAAATGCCCCTGTATCTGAGGCGGGCACAACACCCACTCGATAACCTTCAGGCAATCCAAGTAATTCCGCGGTTTCATCACACACCCTAGCTAACGCCGTCTTGCCAATCGCAGCTCTGTGAGATCTCCCAAGGGTAGACAAGTCCAATCGGCCAACTTCATAACCTGGCCTCTTTGCGCAAGGACCGGAGGAGAAGTTTGGATTACTGGGTTTTACATCAGGTTTCAAAGTTTTTCCCTTGGTTAACTAAAATTTACAAAAACAGGCACAGCGTTCAGAGGTTTGAAACCTTTGAACGACGCCTCCAGATCAAGCGCATTGGGAAGAAATTCTCAAAAAGATCCAAACTTGTTTAAGCAGTATAAACCAGCCAAAATTATGTTACAGAGGCATTCATTGACGACCTAATTTGCGGTTCTTCTTTCTTTTTCAATAAGAAAAGATGCTACCTGCAACATGCCTTGAAACCCTTTCGACATGCGGGTAGTAACCCTGTACTTCCCATTTATGATCATCTCTGGCGTGCCCTGAGTTCTATAGCCCCTCATTCTAGCTTTTGCTTGTCCAACCTGGCTGGTTACACCAAATGAATTATATGTCTTGTTAAACTTTTCTGGATCAACACCGCGCTCTTCAAAAAAAATCGCCAACTGTTGCTGCGTGCGAATTTTCTGCTTTTTGATATGGATAGCTTCGAACAATGCAGTATGCGTCTTATCTAAAACATTCATTGCATTAGCGCTGAAGTAGGCTCTGGCATATGGTTCAAGTGCTGATTGCCAAATGGCGGGAGTTCTTTGGAAATCAACGTCGCTACCCAATGTTTCAACCCAAGGAGAGACAACAGTTTCAAAGTTATAGCAGTGTATACACCCGTAGTGAAACACTTCATTGATTTCTATTTTACTTGCATTGGCTGTTCTAATGGCCTGAGGCAAAATTTCATAATCATCACCAGCCGTATATTTCTCAGCCGCAACGCTTCCTATAGCGAGCAGAAAAACCAACACTACAAAAAGTAATTGCTTAGCAAAAACCAGCATAGCTAACTCCTTTCATTCTTGTATTTTAGTAGCCTCTCAATTAAGACCAGAAATGTAATTCGCCACAGCCTTTATCTCTTTATCACTCAAGTTAGCCGCGACGCCCTGCATAATTAAAGCATTTGCACCGCTTGCCCGCTCACCACGTCTATACGCTAGTAACTGTTTCTCAATATAATCTGCATACTGCCCGCCCAATCGTGGATATCCAGCTGGGTCATTACCATTTCCTGAGGGCGAATGACAACCAGTGCATGCCGCAACACCTGTGCTAAGATTTCCACCCCGATAGATTTTCTCCCCATATCGGAGCGTCATTTTAGGGTCAGTCATACCCACTAACTCGATATCTTTGGCGCCAGAAATTTTGATTTTCTGGCTGTTGTAGTATGCCGCCATATCCTGCAAATCTTGATCAGATGACATATCTAGTATACCCATCATCTCCATGATCACCCTTTCTCCAGACTTTATCTGTCGAAGCTGCTGGGTGATATATTTTTCTCCTAGCCCCGCTATTTTTGGAAAGGCTGAGACTAAACTATTTCCATCAGCACCGTGGCATCCCGCGCACATTAGAGTTTTAGCTTTACCAGCGGCCGCATCACCATCGGCAAAAATTGAACCGGCGACAATCAGCCCTAGTAAACAAATAATTTTTAAAAGACTCTTAATCATGGTTAATCCAGTTCCACAATACTGTAAACTAGCCGCCTGAGTTTAAACACTCTGACGAGATACGTTTCATTTCAGAAAGCAGCGCATTATATACCAATAAATAGAGTTTCTTAAGCAGCAAGTGTGAATTTACTATGGATAAAAGCACGATCAATTTCCAATTAGCAAAATTTGTCACCAGTGCGCCCTCCTTGGACCAGTGCCCTGAGGACGTCGGCCGAGAAGTTGCTTTTGCTGGCAGATCCAATGCTGGAAAATCTAGTGCAATCAATACACTGACACGCAACAAAAGCCTCGCTAGAACCAGCAAAACTCCTGGCCGAACACAAATGATTAACTATTTCTCCGTTAACGAGACTCACCGGTTGGTTGATCTTCCAGGATATGGCTATGCTAAAGTTCCAATTGCTATGAAAAAAAAATGGGATAAGCATTTAGCTGAGTATCTTCAGCTTCGCAAAAGTTTAGCTGGGTTGATCTTACTCATGGACATACGTCACCCCTTACAAGATTATGATCGTCAAATGCTCAATTGGGCGGCAGAGGCTGGATTACCCGTACATATTTTGCTTACTAAATCTGACAAACTAAAACGCGGTCCTGCCAAAGATACATTGGTCAGAGTTAATCTTTTCCTTCGCGAAATTGATCCTCAGGTTAGCTTATTAACAGCACAAACCTTTTCCTCTCTCAAGAAACAAGGTATTGATGAGCTGGAGACTCAGCTAGTTCATTGGTTGGAAGCAGACTTTGCCAGCGACTAGACTACCTATAAATATTCTTTAAGCAAATGAAGTAAAAAAAGCCCTAGATCTTTCACAACCTAGGGCTTTTTATTACACAGGGTCTTACGTTTACAACACCATCTCGGGGGAGATTATAAGCACAAACAACTTGCTTACTTTTTTGACAACTCTTTTTAAAAAAGTTCAAATTAATTTACTATGTTTTTCCGATTAGATTAAATTGTCTAATGGGCTTCATCCCAATTATTACCAACTCCGGCATCAACTACCAATGGTACTTTTAGATTAGCTGCGCTCTCCATATGAAGTTTCAGCCCGTCTGTCACCTCTACTAACTCAAGCTCTGGAACCTCAAGAACAAGTTCATCATGGACCTGCATAATCATTACGCTTTTTAGATTACTTTTCTCTAACCATGTATCCACAGATATCATAGCTAACTTTATAATGTCAGCGGCAGTGCCTTGCATTGGAGCATTTATAGCCGTTCGTTCAGCAGCTTGTCTTCGCATTCCATTTTTGGAGTTTATCTCTGGTAGATATAACCGACGGCCAAAGTCAGTCTCCACATAACCATTGTCAGAGGCACTGCTTCGAACACTATTCATATAATTAAGCACTCCTGGATACCGCTCAAAATATGTATCAATATATTCTGCGGCTTGTTTACGTCCAATATTTAACTGTTTTGCCAATCCAAATGCAGACATGCCGTATATCAATCCAAAATTAATCGCCTTTGCACTCCTGCGCTGTTCAGTAGAGACTGACTCGAGATCGAGACCGAAAACCTCCGCAGCTGTGGCTTGGTGAATATCTTTACCCATGGCAAAAGCTGAAAGTAAGTTAGGGTCTTCTGATAAGTGTGCCATTATTCTGAGTTCGATTTGTGAGTAATCTGCCGCAACAATCTTACATCCGGGTGATGCTATAAACGCTTGGCGAACCCGCCTACCTTCAGAATTGCGTATGGGTATATTTTGAAGGTTCGGATCAGATGATGAAAGCCTACCCGTCGCTGTACCGGCCTGATGGTAAGATGTATGAATTCGTCCTGTTTTGGGATTTATCATAGTCGGCAGTTTGTCAGTATAAGTCGACTTTAACTTTGCCAATCCTCGATGCTCTAGAAGTACTTTTGGCAAGGGATAGTCAAGCGCCAACTCTTGAAGGACTTCTTCTTTGGTTGAAGGCGCGCCCTTTGCAGTCTTTTTTAAAATTGGGATTTCTAACTTAGTGAATAGTATTTCACCAATCTGTTTGGGAGAGGCTAAATTAAATTGCTGACCTGCAAGCTCCCACGCGTCGACTTCTAGCTCATTTATTCGCTGAGTTAGCTCAGAACTCTGCTGGAATAACAAAGTGTCATCAATAAGAGCACCCGTGCGCTCTATTTTTGATAAAATTGGGAGCAGCGGCATCTCTATATCTTTTAGTACGCAAGTCAGTGTCTCTTGTTCTTCAAGTTGAGGCCAAAGCACCTCATGTAGTCTAAGAGTTATATCTGCATCTTCCGCAGCATAAGGAGCAGCATGCTCTAATGCGACTTGGTTAAATGTTAGTTGTCCTACTCCTTTCCCCGCTATATCTGTGAATTTTGTAGTTATCTCATCAAGATATTTTTCAGCAAGGCTATCCATATCATGGCGGGTGGCAACTGAATCTACTACATATGACTCAAGCATAGTGTCAAATTCAATGCCGGCCAAAAATATGCCATGCTGAGCTAAAACACTCATATCATATTTGAGATTCTGACCAACCTTTTTTAAGTTTGGGTTCTCCAATATGGGCTTTAGCCTTTTCATTACCAAATCTTTGGCCAACTGCTTTGGCGCACCCAAATAATCATGGCCAAACGGAATATAGGCCGCTTGCCCGGCTGCAATTGCGAAAGAAATACCCACTAACTCAGCCTCCATATAATCTAAGCTAGTTGTCTCTGTGTCTACCGCAAGAAGATCAGCTCCTGTCAACTTTTCCAGCCAGATATCTAAATGGTCTTCTGTAACAATTATCTGATAGTCTTTTTGTATACAGATTTTTTTAGAAATGGCTTTAGGCTCAGACAGTTGAGAAGAGTCTATGTCTTCAATAACATGTTCTGTTACTCCTGTTGAGGAGAGGTCCGTCACCCAGGTTTTAAACTCCATCTCCGTAAATAAGGTTAATAGCTGGTTTTGATCTGGAGAGGCGTTTTGAAGTTCCGTGACTCCAAGAGGCAACTTAACATCTGTCTTGATGGTTGCGAGCTCATAAGATAAATAAGCTAATTCTTTGTTCTCAACTAATTTGGCTGAGGTTGTTTTTGCTCCTCTAAATGATAATTCTGCGACCTCATCTAGTCTGTCATATATAGAATCTAACCCTCCTATACCTTGTAACAAAGCAAGAGCAGTTTTTTCGCCCACTCCGGGCACTCCTGGGATATTGTCTGACTTGTCTCCTAACAGTGCTAGGTAATCTATAATTAAATCAGGAGCAATACCAAATTTTTCACAAACTCCGTCTCGGTCTAATGAAGTGTCAGTCATTGTGTTTACTAAAGTGATATGCTCATCAACCAGTTGAGCGATATCTTTGTCACCAGTAGAAACAACAACAGGTAAATTTAACTTGGATGCTTCCATAGCCAATGTTCCGATAACATCATCCGCTTCTACACCATCAATAATGAGCATTGGTAGGCCCATAGCATCTATTATTTGGTGAATTGGTTCAATTTGAACGCGTAATTCATCAGGCATCGGTGGTCGATTCGCTTTGTACTCGCTGTACATGTCATCTCTGAAGGTTTTTCCTTTGGCATCGAATACAACTACTAAAGTACTGGATGGATAATCTTTCTGTAGCCGGCGCATCATATTAATAACGCCTTTCACTGCACCCGTAGGAAGACCCTTGCTATTTGTAAGAGGAGGAAGCGCGTGAAAGGCCCGATAAAGATAGGAGGATCCATCTACAAGCACAATTGGTATTTTCGACGTCATGATCTACCCAATTTCTCAAATTACTTTCAATGTTGTCAGAATAACCTATTTATTCAAATCAGGCTTTATTTGATGAAATGAAATCTTACAGCCCATTCCAATCCAAGTCATAGAGATTGAAGAAATATATAATAAATCTCAAGATTTGCGTCTGAAATAAGCAGAGGAAATTACACGTGCTTAACTATTATGTTATAGTATAACATACCGATAAAGCCAAAAGATCACATAATTTAATTAATGTTATAATATAACTTTATTTATAATGAGGCGGTCAATGCTCACCAATGCTCGTTTGTTTCAACAGTCATACCAACATCCTCAAAGCATTACTGCAGCTATCTCTCAAGCAAAATTGGTATGCGAAAGGAATAATGTCAGATTAACCTTGGCAAGGGAGGAGATTTTAAAAATAGTATGGCTAAGTCATCAGCCTCTTGGGGCTTATCAAATACAAGATGAACTATCGAAATTGCTTAGCAAAAAGATAGCGCCGCCTACTGTTTATAGAGCGCTAGCATTCTTGATAGATAATGGTTTAGTACACAAACTAACATCACTTAATGCCTATGTCGGATGCCCATTCCCAAATAGCGAGCACAGCAATATTTTTTTGATTTGTAAGGGCTGCAGAAAAGTTGCTGAGGTAGTACATCTTCCAACTAATGAAACGATTCAAGATGTATGCTCTAAAACCAAATTTGGTTTCGATGCACAACACATTGAGGTATTTGGTACATGCTCAAACTGTTCTAGCCATAGGGCCTAAGCAACGATCAGATTGATGGGAGCCGCCCAAGATTACTAGATTTTCCCCAAGCTTAGAGTCTAACGATTATGACTTAAACGATGCATAGATTGACCGCCACGTCTGCCGCAACATAATTTCTGAGTGAGGAGCCTTGAAAAAACCATGGTAATCGCCTTTTGGATTAACCAACACAATTTGTGAACTATGATCTACCGTGTAGTCATCTGCGCTCAAAGGTACCTTGTTATATGCAATATTTATTTCAGCCGTAAATCGGCGAATAAGATGCTTGTTGCCAGTTACACCAATAAAGTTATTATTGAAATAAGGCATATACTGGGAAAGTTTCTCGACCGTATCTCGCTCAGCATCAAGTGACACCATCACGATCTGTAAATTTTCTTTTTCGGCTTCCTTAAGCTTACTAAAAGTTTCATTTAGAGTAGCTAAAGTCGTAGGACAGACATCTGGGCAATTGGTAAAGCCAAAAAACAACATGCTCCACTTCCCTTTAAGCCTATCTTTGTTGAACTTATTACCAAACTGGTCTAACAGATCAAAATCACTAAAAATTCTTGGCGTATTCAATACAATTGCGCCATTCACCCGTAGCTCTTGTTCCGTCATAATGACAGGCTGATTCATTTTCCACACAAAGCCGGAAATGACCAATACGATAAAGCAGCATACGGCAATCACCGTTCTTCGAATTCCTGCCTGTTGATTACTCAATGACTCTTCTCCTAAGCGATTGGCAAATAAATAACGGTGTCTATCAAGTAATGATCTGCAAGCATGATGGCAAAGAGCGCCATAAGGTAGACGATGGAATACTGGAAAGTTTTCATACCCGAATCTCCTCCCTCACTTCGCAACATTACGACAGCCCAATACAAAAACCCTATCCCTAATAACAAAGACCCAGTTAGATAAAGCCAACCAAACATGCCTGTAAGATAGGGCATCGTGGTAACTACAATTAGAAGCAATGTATATAAAAGAATATTTATTTTTGTGTATTTCTCGCCATGTGTCACTGGCAACATTGGAATTTCCGCTTTAGCGTATTCCTCTTTTCTATGCACCGCTAACGCCCAGAAATGGGGAGGGGTCCAAGCAAAAATAATAAGAACCAGAAGGAGCGCGTTATAGTGGACCTCTCCAGTCACCGCCGTCCAACCCAGCAATGGAGGCGCGGCTCCTGCCAACCCCCCTATAACGATATTTTGAGGAGTAGCTCGCTTTAAAAACATCGTGTACACAAATGCATACCCCACTAAAGACGCAAGGGTCAACCAAGCAGTTAAAACATTAGTGAACACAAGCAAAACCGCCATACCTAGGAATCCCGTCGTCAGAGAAAATATAACTGCCTCTTGAGGTCCAAGCCTTCCTTGAGCTAAAGGGCGATTTATTGTTCTGGCCATCTTGTCATCAACATGCCGATCAACGATATGATTCACCACAGCTGCAGATCCTGCACAAAGAGCTATGCCAAGATTACCAAATAGCAATACTGTCATAGGAACCGCACCATCTGTAGACAACAACATTCCAATCAATGAAGTTAATATCATCAAGGCAACGACATTGGGCTTACAAAGCTCTAAATAATCTCGCCAGCTGGCTGATCCCGTGGTTACCTCACCTTGAGACATTAACATTAACTCCGAAAGATTTATCTATGACCTAATTCTCTTCTTTTAGCGGTCAGGAGAATATTTTAACAGATGTTTGAGATCATCAAGTAGCCCAGCCCCTTCGAACTCTTTAGTGTAGTAAAGAATAGCCTTTAAATCTGGTGTCACTACAAAATAACGTGCTTCTTGCAGATCCCAATCAGCCGAGCTCTCTGACACGGTCTGAGCAAACACATCGATATTATTGGGTAAGATAGTCAGGAAGGGGTGTTGCATTTTTATCAGCTCGAGACTTTCAGTATCCACTGTTGCCATGTCAGCAAGATAGACGCGTTCGACCCTCCGGGTTGATTTCCCCAGAAGCATATGTACCTGACGGCTATTAAACAACATGTCTTCGCATACGTTATCGCAGCCAGCTCCACCCGCAATAACAATCTTCCACTTTGGTTTCTCCGTTACTTCCACCCCAGAGAGCAATGGCGCAAAGTCTAATGTTGGCTTTACCAATTCTCCCAGATTAGTTGTTCCCATAATCGAAATCATCTGTTGTCGTTGCAACTCTGTCTTGGGGACCATCCAAAAGCCCGCCAAAATAACGCCGCCCACAATCAATAGCATGAGCCAGATTTGATACTGAAACCCACGTTGCTGTTTAGTAATATTTGTCGTATCTACCATTACATCTTCCCTTAATATTTTGGCGGTTTAGCCTTTCGATTTATTCCAACTACCAACATTAGAATTAGCAACTAAAGTCATAATTAATAGCACTATCGCCATAACAAACCATTGAACGGCATAGCCAGTGTGCTTCTCTGGCTGAACTGCAACCGTAACCCAACCAGTATCAAGAGCTCCAGGAGAATCTCTATCAAGTCTTAACTGATAGGCAAAGAATTCATCACCAAACAACTCTTTCGCTCTATCCGTGGATATCCAGCCTACGCGGCTAGGCCACTCTTTAATTTTACTGATCCCGTCATCTAAACGATATCCACCTTGAAGATTGCGATATAGCGTTCCGCGCAATTGAAGATCGCCTTTCATACTGTTTATGCTGGGTAATATACGCCTATCAAGGGATGCAGGAACCCAGCCTCGATTAACCAACACTAGCTGTTGCTTTCCCTTGGAATAAAACTCAGAGACTGTCATGGCCTCAACCACCTCATAACCAGGTTTGCCATATTTAACACGATTATCGAGGAAGACTCGTCGCTCTCCATCCAATTTGCCAGTCAACCAGATAGATCGATATTGATGATTTCTCTCCACCGTTAAATCCTCAAATGTAGCCGGAGGAAGTTGCTGGTTGAGGTTAAACTCCTTGAGAATTTCTCTCTTTTCTTCTGCACGTTCGAGCTGCCAAAATCCTAATGCAATAAGTAGCGGAAACAACAGTAATGAAAACACTACAATCTTAACATTAGGTTGCCACTCAAATATTTTTCCAGAAACCTGGGGGTCTTGCTTCATTTATGTTTAAATCTCCTCATCATTAGAGAGACATAACCCATGCTATTCAAATCAATCATCGTTGTTCTTTTTATAGGCATGTTAATCAGTCTTTTTGCCGCATTACGCTTTCTCGTCAAAGATTTAGGTGCCCCAAAACGACGAGTGATGAAAAGCTTAAGGCTCCGAGTCACCATGGCTGTTCTTCTTATCGTCACTGTTCTTATCGGAGCTTTCACTGGCCAAATCGGCAACCAAGCTCCTTGGGACAAAAAACTTGGTGATCAATCGGCAAGGTCATCTCCCAAACCGGATATCGAACCATAATTATAGCCACAGATGAAAACGGCCAGGATTAGCCCGGCCGTTTCTTCAATCAAATCTTAATTCTAGTCAAAAACATAAACTATGAAGAAGAGACCGATCCAAATAACATCAACAAAGTGCCAATACCAGGCTGCCGCCTCAAACCCGAAATGATCTGTCTCATTGAAGTGTCCTTTCAGGCCTCTCAAGAACGATATTAGTAACATAATGGTCCCAAGAGTAACGTGAGCTCCATGAAACCCAGTCAGCAAGAAGAAGGTTGTACCATAGATTCCTGAATCAAGAGTTAGCCCCAGCTCTTTATAAGCGTGGACATATTCCTCCGCCTGGAGTACTAAGAACACACCACCCAAAAATACAGTGAGGCCTAACCATCTTATAAATGCCTGTCGATTGCCGTCTTTTAGCGCATGATGTGCTTTGTCTACAGTTAGGCTGGAGCTTATCAAAACAATTGTATTGTAGAGTGGTAGCCAAGAGCCCAACCTCTCCCAGCCTGGGAAACTCATTGCTTCTTGAGGCCCAACAAATTTAGCCCCTTCAGCATTTACTGTTTGGTCTGGGGTAATCAGCGGAGGCCAAGTAGGATCATACTCATTCCATAAATGTGTTGCATTGGCGATAGCGGCATCAGTGGCGGTATCATCAAACACGCCTATCGCAGCTTCTCCCCCAAGCCAGGGGCCAACTAACACTCTGACATAAAATAGAGAGCCAAAGAAACAGACAAAGAACATAAGCTCAGAAAATATAAACCAGTACATCCCAAGGACATAAGAATATTTTAGTTGATCACTTACGATTCCCTGAGTATTCTCCTCAATAACAATACTCCACCATTTATACATCACAGCCGCCATGATAGCCGTACCAATTAAGAAAACAGTTGAGGTCCCACCTTCAATGACCCAACTCGCGGCGCCAAAGGCCATAGTGCCCATGCCTAGTGCAGCGGCTAGTGGAAGCTTACTTTGCTCAGGAACGTAATAACTACCCTCAGTTGACATTATTTGTCTCCATTACTGTAATTGCGATACCTGAACAGGAACGCGATCGGTTATATCAAAAATAGTGTATGACAGGGTCACCGTGTTAACGCTTGCCGGCAAGTCCGGATCGATAATAAATACGACTGCTAACTCCGCGTCCTCTCCTGCAGCAAGTGGCTGGTTATTAAAACAAAAACACTCTGTTTTCAGAAAGTAATCTGCAGCATTGTTAGGAAGAACATTTGGAATAGCCTGTCCCACCATATCCTTTCCGGTAAGATTTTTAGCAAAAAAAACGATCTCTTTGGATTCGCCGGGATGCACCAAAACTTTGTGCTCAACCGGATAAAAATCCCACGGCATAGTAGCGTTATTCGTAGCCACGAACTGCACTTCTACTTGCCGAGAAGTATCTACTGTGATTTCTGTCGCAGTATATGCACCACCAGTTTTACCGCCAATTCCTGTTATCTCACAAAACAAGTCATAAAGAGGGGGTAAAACGAATATGGCGAACATAAACATCGCTATTGCGCCGATGATTGACCTAATCAACACGCCTCTGTGAGATGAGTAGTTCGCCATTACAATCAGACCTTATTTGACTATTGGCGGAGTGGAAAAGGTATGGAATGGAGCAGGAGTTGGAAGCGTCCACTCAAGCCCTTCAGCACCTTCCCAAACTTTAGGATCATCAATTGGCTTGCCCCAACCAATCGTCCGAATGACATTGAACAAGAACAACAGCTGCGCGCCACCATACATAAACGCTCCGATACTAGATACCATATTCCAGTCAGCAAACTGCAAGCCGTAGTCAGAGTACCTTCTCGGCATACCCGCTAGTCCGAGGAAGTGCTGGGGCATAAATGTGATGTTAAACGCAATGAATGCAATCCAAAACTGAAGCTTACCCATCGTCTCGTCATACATTTTTCCACACCACTTCGGAAGCCAATAGTAAACCGCCGCTGTTCCACTAAACACCGCTCCAGCAACCATAACATAGTGGAAGTGGGCGACCACAAAGTACGTATCATGGTACTGCGTATCAGCCGCTGCGATGGACAACATCATTCCTGTGAATCCGCCAAATGTGAATAAGATCACAAAAGCAATACTAAATAGCATTGGCGTCTCGAAGGTTAGCGCTCCCTTGTACATCGTAGTGACCCAGTTAAAGACTTTCACGCCAGTTGGCACAGCAATTAACATCGTAGCGTACATGAAGTAAAGCTCTCCAGCTATTGGCATACCTACCGTAAACATGTGATGCGCCCAAACGATAAAAGATAGGAAGGCAATAGATGCCGTGGCATATACCATCGAAGAATAACCAAATAATGGCTTACGACTAAAAGTAGGAATAATCTGAGAAACCACACCAAATGCTGGAAGGATGATTATATAAACTTCTGGGTGTCCAAAGAACCAGAAAACATGCTGGAATAAGACTGGATCCCCGCCACCAGCTGCATCAAAGAAACTGGTACCGAAATTAATGTCCATCAACATCATAGTAACTGCACCTGCTAGTACTGGCATTACAGCCACCAAAAGAAACGCAGTGATTACCCATGTCCAAACAAATAGTGGCATCTTCATGTAGGTCATGCCAGGAGCCCGCATATTCATAACGGTCGCTATGATATTGATCGATCCCATTATTGAAGATGCTCCCATAATATGGACGCCAAAAATAAAGTAGTTAACCGTGTCAGGAGCGTAAGTGGTGGACAATGGAGCGTAAAACGTCCATCCAAAATTTGGACCGCCACCCTCCATAAATAACGTCGCTACTAAAATCGCAAATGCAAAAGGTAGGATCCAAAAGCTAAGATTATTCATGCGAGGCAATGCCATATCTGGGGCACCAATCATCATCGGAATCATCCAATTCGCCAAGCCAACAAAAGCAGGCATAATGGCTCCAAATACCATTACCAAACCATGCATTGTAGTCATTTGATTGAAGAATTCTGGCTGTATCAGCTGCATACCTGGTTGAAATAGCTCAGCTCTAATTATCATCGCAAATGCTCCACCAAGTAGGAACATAGCGAAACTGAACCACAGGTAAAGAGTACCAATATCTTTGTGGTTAGTACTGAAGAGCCAGCGGCTGAAAAAGTTTTGAGAGGGTCCGTGTGCCATTTAAAAATCTTCCTCTATTGAGATTGTTTGTAGTTCAGAATATCCAGAGGCTGAACGATATCATCCATATCATTTCCCCATGAATTTCGCTTGTAATGAATCACAGCAGCCAGATCTACTTCTGAAAGCTGATCCGCAAAAGACTGCATGGCAGACCCTGCAACTCCATTGATCAGAATTCCTATATGTCCCTCAACAGGGCCTGTGACGATAGAACTCCCTATTAAGGACGGGAAGATACCTGCTATTCCCTGGCCCTCAGATTGATGACAACCAGCACAGGAAACTGAATAAACCGCTTCTCCTTTAGCCATAAGTTCTTGGTTTGTCCATTGCTTACCAATCGTTGACTTATAGAGCACTGCCTCTTCTTTTTTGCCCGCCAGCCAAGCTTCATAATCGGCCTCTTCTTTGACCTCCACAACAACCGGCATCCGTGAATGATCCTTCCCACACAACTCCGTGCAAGCACCGACATAGGTACCCGGCTGATCTGTTTTTGCCCAAGCCGCTGTGAATAGCCCAGGAATGGCATCTCTTTTAACTGCAAAATCAGGAACCCACCAGCTATGGATAACATCATTGCCCGTGATTAAAAATCTGACCTTCTTGTTAGTTGGAATAACTAAGGGCTGCGTAACCTCTCTTAGATAGTGCTCTCCTTTAGGCTCACGGCCATACTGCTCATCCTGAGACGTGCGAAGCTCACTCATGAACTTTATATCTTCTCCGATGTACTCATACTGCCACTTCCACTGGTAACCAGTAACCTTAATGTCGATATCAGGATTTTCAGTATCATAAACCTTCAACAGAGCGGTGGTTGCAGGGACGGCCATCACGATTAGAATGAGAGCTGGCACGATTGTCCATAGAATTTCGACGGTTAAGTTCTCGTGGAAATTGGCGGCCTTAACGCCGCGAGACTTTCTGTGAGCGAACATTACATAAAACATGAAGCCAAAAACTAGAACTCCAATGACTGTGCAAATCCACATCATTATCATATGAATGTCGTAAGCCGCCTGACTAACCTCTGTAACTCCACGAGGCATATTTAGATTCCAAGTTGCCTCTTCAGCTCCCAAGGTGCCAGAAAGTGGCAGTGAGATAACTGAAGTCATTAGGCCCAAGAAAAGCGCTTTCGCTCTTTTCAACATCGCTTGATTCTCCGTGGTGATTCAAAAACAATTTTTTTTACTAGCGTTTCACGCTAAAGGCAAGTTACCGCCTAAGTTTACGCGGCGAGATTGTAACAAAAGCGTATACGTTTCACTAGCAACAAAACGATCAAATTCAACCATTTCAATCAAATTTGTAACGTTTTTATATAAGAAGGAATTATGTCGAGTATTCAGGCTTTCGGATCTAAAATCCGAACCCGGGTTGTCTCATTTCTAATTTGATCTTCGGTGGTATTTACGCGAGTTTGAATTTCTTTCGGAGACGATGCCAATCTTAACTTATCTTTGAACCCACAGCTAACGCATTCACGGTAATCCTCGCCGTCTATGGAGAACGCCATCATCTTGTCCATTACTGAACATTTTGGGCATACAACTCCAGCTATAAATCGTTTTTTAGTTGAAAAGACCATGCATTCAGAACCACAATAAGGCTTCTCATTATATACGGTATACCCAAAAATGGATCATTCAATCCGCTCTCATAACGGTATTTTCCCGACTTTAAGCAAGGGAGTCTACGTGGATCAATCAGCCACGGTTATAGGTGAAGTTTATCTGGGAGAGAACTCCTCAGTATGGCCAGGCGCAGTAATTCGAGGAGATATGCACCACATTTCAGTTGGAGCAAGATCTAACATCCAAGATAATGCAGTTCTGCACATAACTCATCCATCTTCCTTTAATCCAGATGGCTGGCCACTTAAGATTGGTGAAGATGTTATTGTTGGTCATGGCGCTATCGTACATGGATGCGACATTGGAAATCGCGTTTTAATTGGAAACGGAGCGATTATCAATGATGGTGTAATTGTGGAACATGAGGTTATCGTAGGGTCAGGCTGCGTAGTGCCGCCCGGTAAAACTTTAAAGAGCGGCTTCGTTTATGTAGGCAATCCGTGCAAAAAACTAAGGGAAATTACTCCTAGTGAGAGAGAATTTTTTACCTATTCAGCTGCAAACTATGTGAAATTAAAAAATAAATACCTAGCTCAACGTTAACGACAATAACGCTAAAGACTCTCTCTAATTAACCCAATTATAGGTTTAGTGTCAGGCCTCATACCTCGCCAAATTGAGAATGATTCTGCAGCTTGCTCAACCAACATCCCAAGTCCATCAGCTGTAATGGCGCCATGATTTTTTGCTTCCTGCATAAATGGCGTGGCCTCTGCTCCATACATCAAATCGTAACAATAATTTGGCTTGCCGCGAAATAAACTTGCTGGCAGAGAAAGATGATCCCCATACATGCTTGTACTCGTCCCATTAATTATTACATCAAATTCCTGACCCTCAAGCATATCCAGAGCACAACCAATGAGGTATCCAGACTCTGAGAATTGTTTAGCTAACCGCAGGGCTTTGTCCACTGATCTGTTGGCTATCACAATATGCTGAGGTTGCAAGTCTAAAAGCGGCTCGAGGATTCCTTGAACTGCTCCTCCAGCACCTAGTACTAATAATCTTTTTGCCTTAATTTCCCAGCCCAAGTTGTTCAAGATATCATTTGCCAGCCCAATTCCATCAGTATTGTCACCAGTGATTGAACCATCTTGCTCAAGGATTAAAGTATTCACGGCTTTAGCTGCAGTCGCACGAACAGTAGTTCTTGATGCGTAGTCAAAGGCGTCTCGCTTAAAGGGCACAGTTACGTTGAGGCCTTGGCCGCCTTCAGCAAAAAACGTGTCTGCTGCCTTATCAAAACCATCAATATCCGCCAGAATTGCAGAGTAATGGAGATCTTGCGCGGTTTGTTTAGAGAACATCGCGTGAATTTGAGGCGACTTACTATGGGAGATTGGATTCCCTACGACTGCATATTTACAAATTGTCATAGCCAGTCTCGCTTAATTAAATACCGCTCATATAGCTCAGCCTCGGGCGTACTAGAATCAGGAGTCCAGTTATATTCCCATCGAGCCATCGGTGGTAGAGACATCAAGATAGATTCTGTTCGCCCTTCACTTTGCAATCCAAACAAAGTACCTCGATCATGCACCAAGTTAAACTCCACATAACGACCTCGTCGATATAGCTGAAATTGCCTCTCTCGCTCACCGAAATGTTTTTCACTTTGCTTATGAAGAATAGGGGTATATGCAGGAACAAAGGAATCTCCCACGCTCCTCAAAAATGCAAAACTCTGTTGAAACCCTAATTCATTAAAATCATCAAAAAATAAACCTCCTACCCCTCTTGCTTCTTTGCGGTGAGGCAAGTAAAAGTATTGATCGCAGTTATCTTTTAGGCGAGCATATAAATCTTGGCCAAAAGGATCACAAGCAGCTTTTGCCGTGCGATGCCAGTGACAACAGTCTTCCTCATTTCCATAATATGGCGTTAAATCATAGCCTCCCCCAAACCACCATACTGGTTCGAATTTGTTACTTTCAGCAACAAAAAATCTTACGTTTAGATGAGCCGTGGGTGCATAAGGGTTTTGGGGATGAACAACTGCTGATATGCCCATTGCTTCCCATTTGCGACCTGCAAGCTCAGATCGACCAGCGAGGGCGGCAGGTGGAAGTTGGTCGCCAAAAACATGCGAAAAGTTAACTCCTCCTTTTTCAATGATGGAGTCTTCCGAAATAACTCGACTGATACCACCACCGCCTTCATTTCGGCTCCAAGTATCTTGCAGCCAAGCCGCTTCGCTCGCCTGTAAAGATGAACAAATACTATTTTGAAGGCTCAGGAGATAGTCATTAACTGCTTGCTTATCAATCAATAGTCATCTATCCGTTACGGATAACCTCCCCTGTCACTAAATCTATAATTTCACTTACAGAGCCCGCAGAATCGACAGCCCCAGAAATGATAAAAGAGAGCTTATTTAGAAAATAACTCTCAACATCTTCAAGTGTTTCTGCAGCCGGACAATTTTGTGTGTTAGCAGACGTTGACACTATGGGCCCGCCAAAAAGATCACAAAGCCTAGAGCATAACGGATGTTGGGTAATCCGCAGCGCGAGAGTCTTATTCTCTCCTACTATCCAGCGAGGAGCTGCACCGTTATCTGGAACAAGCCAAGTCGTCGGTCTTTCGCGCTTCGTCTTGAATAATGATATTTGCGAATGATTAAGGCTTGCAGTAAAAGGAGCAAATTGATCCGCATTACTACCAATTAATATCAGTCCTTTCTTCACTGCCCTATGCTTTAAGGCCAATAATTTATGGACTGCTGCTTCTAACGTTGGATCACAACCCAAACCCCAAACCCCTTCTGTGGGATAGGCAATAACGCCGCCGTTACGGATAATATCTGCGGCATGAGCAAGCTGACGATCGCTATTAATAGCTGTCACAAGGATTAGCTATTGTTCAGCTTTTCCTGAAGTGCCGCGTCTTTCGCGATTATTGCAGCAGCATTAGCGGCGCGCTCTGCTATAAGCCTCTGATGCATTGTCGAGTCGGAAACCCCAATAATTTGTGCAGCCAAATACGCGGCATTTCTAGCACCAGCTTTGCCAATTGCCACTGTAGCGACAGGAATACCACCTGGCATTTGAACGGTGGAAAGCAATGCATCAAGGCCGTCTAAGGATCCATTAATAGGTACTCCGATAACAGGCTTTAATGTTGTAGCTGAGACCGCTCCAGCCAAATGAGCTGCCATTCCAGCTGCGCAAATAAATGCGGCGCAGCCACGGTCATCGGCATCTGTAACAAAGTTGTGCGTCGCTTCAGGGGTACGATGAGCAGAGGTCACCTTTACCTCAAATGGGATTTCAAACTTCCTCAATATTTCAAAACTTGCCTCCATCACAGGAAGATCTGAATCAGAGCCCATCAAAATTGCAACAAAAGGTTTTTTCATGAGTATATTACCGTTATTAATAATTCGGCAGACTACCGCAATGATGGCCGTACTGCAACTCATGCAAGGGTTTGAGCCCTTTATATATAGTGTCTTTCGTTCAAAAATTTAGCTTTTTAATTTAGATCAAGTGCATTCAAAATTTACGTCAAGATTTCCTCCATTTTTTCACTCCAACCTCCAATAGTGGTAAACGAACTTGATGGTGTATACTTAGGACCAAATTTTATTGCATGGTTTGCCACCGTTGTTGAGTAAGCTTCACGACATGTAGGGCATACAATCACAAAAGACGCTATGGCTATTCTTCCTATTCTTAAGTATCCGGACCCAAGGCTTCGAAACAAGGCGAGGGAGGTCCAAACTGTAAATAAAAAAACTCAATCTCTCATAGATGATATGTTCGAGACCATGATTGACGCCAAAGGAATAGGGCTTGCAGCAACTCAGGTCGATGTTCATAAAAGAGTCATCGTAATGGATCTCTCAGAGGATCGTTCTGACCCACGTGTTTTTATCAACCCCTCTATTGAGGTGCTGGATGAGACCACTCAGCCGTATGATGAGGGGTGCCTTTCTATCCCTGGAGTATACGAGACAGTTGAGCGTCCAAATCATGTAATGATTACAGCCACGGATAGAAATGGAGATATTTTTAACGAGGAAGCAACAGGGCTTCTCGCTGTCTGCATTCAGCACGAGATAGATCATCTTGACGGTAAGTTATTCGTGGATTACTTATCAAATTTGAAACGTCAGCTCATCCGCAAAAAAATGAAAAAAATATAGTGAAGGGATCATAATAACGTGCGGGTTATTTTCGCTGGGACACCCGAATTTGCCGCTACTCATCTACTATCTTTGATAAATGATGATGCTCAGGAAGTTGTGGCGGTCTACACGCAGCCTGACCGCCCAGCTGGGCGAGGTAAAAAACTAACCTCAAGTCCCGTAAAATTATTAGCTCTTCAGTATGGAATCCCAATTTATCAACCATCCTCTCTAAATAACGAAACTGCACTATCTGATTTGGCAGCTTTGAAGGCTGATATAATGATTGTTGTTGCCTATGGCCTTCTTCTGCCTCAAAGTGTTCTGAGTATTCCTTGCTACGGATGCATAAATGTTCACGCCTCTGTTCTGCCCAAATGGCGAGGGGCAGCACCAATTCAACGCGCCATAGAAAATGGGGACCAAGCAAGTGGCATAACAGTGATTCAAATGGATGCTGGTCTTGATACTGGAGCGATGTTGTCAGTTTCACATTGTAATCTTGATGAAAATGAAACAAGTGCATCCCTACATAACAAGTTAGCTCTACTTGGTTCGAATTCTTTGACATCAACTCTTAAAAAAATTCAAGATCAGACTGCTGTAGGCATCGCCCAAGATTCCGATTTCAGCTCGTATGCTAGCAAAATTAAGAAATCTGAAGCTTTAATAAATTGGTCTGAATCCGCGTATATTATTGAGCGCAAAGTTCGAGCCTATAATCCATTCCCAGTATCATTTTCAATACTGGATGGTCTTCGCATAAAAATATGGTCAGCAACTGTGCAAGACAAAGAGGGGTCAGGAGAGAGTGGTGAAATTATTTCCGCAACAGCCAGAGGGTTGGAAATAAAATGTGGCCAGTACTGCCTGCTAATTCATGAGCTTCAATTGCCTGGCAAAGCTAGGATGGCAGTCTCTGAGGTACTAAAGTCAAAAGCACTACTTTTCAGCCGTGGTAAAATATTCAGTGGCTAAAACTAGTAGCTCCGCATACAAAAATACTCGTGCCGCAGCGGCAGTCGTCATTGCATCAGTTTTACGAGGTAAGTCTCTCTCCGCCTTGCTTCCTGAATATTCATTAGGAATTCCTGAAAAAGAGCGATCACTTTTTAAAGAACTATGTTTTGGAAGCCTACGTTGGTATCCCCAAATTGCCATCTTGTTAAAGGAACTTTTAGAGAGGCCACTTAAACAGAAAGATATGGAAGTTCAAGGGTTGCTTGTACTTGGAATATATCAGCTTCTTTATATGCGAATTTCTCAGCATGCTGTTGTAAACGAAACTGTTGCATCAGCTAAAAGTATAAATCGACTTTGGGCAAAAGGACTTATAAACGGTGTATTGAGACGATTTCAAAGGGAGCGAGAATCCCTGCTAGAAAACTTTTCAAATAATAGGGTGTTCCAAGCAGCTCATCCAAAATGGTTGTTGGAAAAGCTTGATTCAGCCTGGTCTAAAGCGTCCGTTGAAGAAATTATTATTGGAAACAATACTCAGGCCCCTATGATATTGAGGATCAATCAAAAACAATATTCCAGAGAAAAGTATCTTGGGCTCCTCAATAATGCAGACATCGCTGCAGAGTCTTCCTCTATCAGTGAATCTGGTATCAAGCTTGATTCCGCTGTCGATGTTGGGAATTTACCCGGATTTGAATCAGGTGCATGTAGTATTCAAGATGAAGCTGCCCAACTTGCAGCTGGATTATTAGAGCTGAGACCTCGCCAAACCGTGCTAGATGCTTGCTGTGCTCCCGGAGGAAAAACATGCCATATTTTAGAGTCCGAGCCAGACCTGCAATCCTTGCTCGCTATTGATTCAGAAACTCAACGGTTGCGAAAGGTGGCAGATAACCTATCTCGTCTTGATTTGCAGGCACAACTGCTTGCAGCAAAAGCAGAGAATCCTGAGGACTGGTGGAATGGCAACCATTTCGATCGAATTTTACTCGATGCTCCCTGCTCGGCTACAGGGGTAATTCGTCGCCATCCAGATATCAAAATACTGCGCAAACCAACAGATATTGATAAGCTTATCAAAATCCAACTTTCTCTCCTTGAAGGGTTATGGAAAACGTTGGCGAATGAGGGCATTTTGGTCTATGCCACATGCTCAATTCTTCCTGAAGAGAACGACGAGGTCATTAAAGCATTTATTGAATCCCAGCAAGATGTTGCGATAATGGAGATAAAGGAATGTTGGGGTAAAAAAACTGAGTATGGAAGACAATTATTTCCAACTGTGTCTGGCCATGACGGTTTTTATTATGCAAGGCTTAAAAAATTGGGGTGATCAGTCTTAGTGCTGGTGAACTTGGAATTATAATGAAGATAATTATAGTAGGTGCGGGTCAAGTAGGTGCTACGCTGACCGAAAATTTGGTTCGCGAGTACGCAGATATAACACTTATTGATATAAGTGCAAAAGCCCTCAGATCTCTTCAAGATCGTTTGGATATCCGAACAGTTGTTGGCACTGGGTGTCATCCTGATGTCCTTGTAAAAGCTGGAATAGAAGACGCCGACATGCTGGTTGCAGTTACCAGTAGTGATGAGATAAACATCATTGCCTGCCAAGTTGCCTATTCCCTTTTTCACACTCCGACGAAAATTGCTCGAGTACGAGCTCACAATTACACTAATCCGAAATACAATAATCTTTTATTTAATGACAAAAATATGCCTGTCGATGTGATGATAACTCCAGAGCAGGCGGTAACTGATCATATCTACAAATTAGTGAATCAACCGGGGGCGCTACAAGTCCTAGACTTTGCTGATGGGGTGATCCAGCTAGTGGGTTTGCGTGCGGTCAAAGACAGTCCTTTAGTGGGACAGGAACTGCGTGCCTTAAAAGAACATATTCCCAAAGCAGACGCGCGCGTTGCAGCCATTTACCGTAAAGACCGCCCGATTTTCCCGGTGGGCGATACGGTGATTGAAGATGGTGATGAAGTATTCTTCATTGCTGCAAAAAAGAATATCCGTAAAGTCATGAGTGAATTACGTCGGCTAGAAAAACCATATCACCGGCTGGTTATCGCTGGCGGAGGCAATATTGGATTTCGCCTGAGCAAGTCTTTGGAGCAAGACCACAATATAAAAATAATTGAATACTCAGCCGAACGAGCCTCATATTTGTCCGAAAAATTAGATCGGGCTGTCGTTCTGAACGGATCAGCAACTGATCAAGAACTATTGCTCGATGAAAATATAGAAAAGACTGATGTTTTCCTTGCGCTAACAAATGATGACGAAGTTAACATCATGGCTTCCTTATTAGCAAAACGTCTTGGTGCAAAGAAAGTCATGACACTGATTAATAATCCAGTCTATGCAGATTTAATGCAAGGAGGTGCAATTGATATCGCTATTTCGCCACAGCAAGTTACTACGAGTTCTCTACTTACTCATGTTCGACAGGGCGATACTGTTGGGGTGCATTCTCTTCGGCGAGGTGCCGCGGAAGCGTTAGAATTTATCGTTCATGGGGACGCAAAGTCATCAAAAGTGGTGGGACGAGCTATTGAGGATATCAAATCGCCTCCAGGCTCAACACTGGCTGCACTTGTCCGCAACGGAGAGGTTATTATCGCCCATCATGACACAGTCATTGAAAACGAGGATCACGTAATCGTTTTTGTAGTTGATAAAGAAAATACAAAAGCCGTAGAAAAACTATTCGCGGTCGGTTTCACCTTCTTCTAAGGCACTTTTCCCTATGCATATTGCGGTGATAGCGAGAGTTCTAGGAATGTTGCTGATGATATTCAGCTTCACCATGCTATCTCCCATTATTGTTTCTTCAATTTATGGTGAGCTAACTTCCTCCACATTTTTAATTGCTTTTGCAATTACTTTGCTTTCTGGCTTGTTATTTTGGCTGCCAGCGATGAGGAAAAAAGGCGAATTGAGAACAAGAGATGGCTTTTTTGTTACTGTGTTTTTTTGGCTTGTCCTCAGCACTTTTGGTGCGTTACCTTTATGGCTGTCAGATGCTCTCCAGTTGTCATTTGTTGATTCCCTTTTTGAATCTGTTTCTGGCCTTACAACTACCGGTGCGACAGTAATATCCGGACTTGATACCCTACCTAAATCAATTCTGTTTTATCGCCAGCAATTACAGTGGCTGGGAGGCATAGGTATTGTCGTAATAGCTGTGGCTATTCTTCCGATGCTGGGAATTGGTGGCATGCAAATGTATCGTGCAGAAACTCCAGGCCCTTTGAAAGATTCGAAGCTTACTCCAAGGATTGCCGAAACTGCCAATGTACTATTCAAAATATATCTAACAATAACCATTTTATGTGCCTTGGCTTATAACCTGGCCGGCATGTCTGTGTTTGATGCGATAAGCCATAGTTTTTCTACTGTCGCTATCGGTGGATTTTCAACCCACGATGAAAGCATTGGCTTTTTCAATAGTGATCTGATTATGGGTATCTGTGCCTTCTTTATGGTGGTGTCAGGTCTTAATTTTGCCCTTCACTATTTGGCTTGGCATAACCGTCGTTTAAGTTTTTATTGGGCAGACCCAGAAGCAAGAATGTATATTTATTTGCTGATTTTTGGAATGGCAGTTACGTGTCTTTATCTGTATTTCAGTGGCACCTATGACTGGGAATCTAGTGTGAGCCTTGGCGTTTTCCAATTGGTATCCATAATGACCACAACGGGATTTACAACAACGGACTTCAACTCTTGGCCAACCTTTCTCCCCTTCTTTTTAATCTTCCTATCTTTCTTTGGTGCCTGCGCAGGATCCACCGGAGGAGGAATTAAAATTGGCCGAATGCTGATTATGGCGCAGCAAGGCATTCGAGAGGTATATCGCTTAATACATCCAAACGCGCTTTTACCAATTAAGATACAAAACCAACGCATTCCAGATAGGGTGGCGGATGCGATCTGGGCCTTCTTTGGGGTCTATCTGGCGGTTTTTTATATCATGGTACTTCTTCTACTGGCCTCAGGCCTTGATTTTGTCACAGCTTGGTCGGCGACAGCGGCAGCCCTAAACAATCTAGGACCTGGATTAGGCTCAGTAGCAACTAACTATGCGGATATAGGAGTGTTTGCAAAGAGCGTACTCTGCTGGGGCATGTTACTTGGTCGTTTAGAAATCTTTACTCTGCTAGTTTTGTTCATGCCCACATTTTGGAAGAATTAAAAATTAGTCTGGCCCTCCTTCCTCAATTTAAGCTGACTATTCATCACCTTCCTTTCTAGCTTGATAGTAGGCCTCTTCAGAAATTTTATGGTACTCCGTAGCCTGCCGTTGGAAAGATTTTACAGACTCAGCAATTCTTCTAGCAATATCGGAGTCTTCACTCAGCTCCTCAAGCATTTCTGCAGCAATTCCACGCAGTTCCGTCACAACCTCGTCTGGCAATTTCCTGAGTTGTACGCCATGAGTCTCAACCAAGGTAATCAACGCTTCGTTGTTCCTTGCAGTATATTCATCTAGCATATCCTGATTCACTGCCCTCGCAGCAACTTCAACGATGGCTTGCAAGTCTTCGGGTAACTCCGAGTATGCATCTTTGTTTACAATTAACTCTAGGGTTGGGCCGGGCTCATGCCATCCAGGGTAGTAGTAGTACTTGGCGACCTGATGAAAACCAAAGGCAATATCATTGTAGGGGCTCACCCACTCAAGTGCATCAATCACTCCTGTTTGCATCGCAGTATAAAGCTCGCCACCTGAGATAGTCACCGATACTCCTCCTGCTCTACTGATAACATCTCCCCCTAATCCGGGAATACGCATTTTCAGACCCTTTATGTCCTCCATAGAATTAATTTCTCGATTAAACCAACCCGCCATTTGAACGCCTGTGTTACCAGCAGCAAAGGGAATCAAATTAAATTCATTATAAAGTTCCCGCCATAACTCTAAGCCCCCACCATAGTGCAGCCAGCCGTTCATTTCCTGGGCATTCAAACCAAAAGGTATCGATGTAAAAAATGCGGTGGCTTTAGATTTGCCCGTCCAATAATAAGATGCCCCATGTCCCATTTCAGCTGTCCCTTGAGATACCGCATCAAAAACCTCAAAGGCTGGAACCAACTGCCCGGCGCCAAAAACTTTTACCTTTAGGCGGCCGCCGCTCATTGCTTCCACTTTTTCTGCAAAATTTTCTGGCGCCAAGCCCAGTCCTGGATAATTTTTTGGCCATGTCGTAACCAGCTTCCATTCAAAAGTCTCTTTGCTGGCCTCCGCAGTTGCTATGCCTGTTTGATCAGCGGCTTTGTCGCATCCGATCAAAAATAAAGTCACCAACATAGTCAATAAAATACGCATTAGTTTTACCTCTATTAATTTTATATTTGATTCTAAACTGCAGCGAGATTAGCTGAAGCAAGAATTAGTATCTTTGTACCTACCTGTTCGAAACTAACATGCACCCTCGCTCTAGGGCCATTGCCTTCAAAGTTAAGAATAACACCCTCGCCATATACCTTGTGGTTAACCTGCTGACCAAGCTGGAATCCAGTATTATCGCCCTGATCGCTTTGAATACTGCTAGCAGCATAGCTAGTCGGCCTGGCGATTGTATTATGAATACGAACCTCTTCAATTACCTCTTTTGGAATATCTCTTACAAACCTGGAGACGGAGTTGAAGGACTCGCTGCCATAAATGGATCGACTTTCAGCAAACGTGAGATAGAGTTTTTGCATCGCCCTAGTAATGCCCACATAGGCCAACCGGCGTTCTTCTTCTAGCCGACCGGGTTCGTCTAAAGACATCTTGTGCGGAAATAAATTTTCCTCCATCCCAGCAATTAATACCAATGGAAACTCTAAACCTTTGGCGCTGTGCAAAGTCATCAATTGGACCGCATCCTGATCCTCGTCAGCTTGACGGTCTCCAGCATCCAACGCAACTTGATCTAAAAACTGTGGCAAAATTGGGATGTCTCTGTCCTCCGCTTCGAACGCTCTACAAGCACTTATGAGCTCCTCTAGGTTTTCTACTCTTGCCTGGCCCCGCTCGCCTTTCTCTCGTCGATGCATCTCAATTAAACCACTAAACTGAATAGCATTTTCGGCTTGCTCAGCTAACGGCAGCTCTTCAAGCTGACCACTCATGTCATTTATAAGCTCAAGAAATGCTGTAACTGCATTAGTCGCTCGAGCAGTAAGATGTTTTTCAGATACCACCAGACTAGCAGCTGACCATAGGGTTGTGTTGTTTCCCCTAGCCAATTCACGAATTAGTTCTAATGTACGATCACCAATGCCTCTAGGTGGAACATTTACTACTCGCTCAAATGCCACATCATCATGGCAATTAAGCATTAAACGTAAATATGCGAGAGCATTCTTAATCTCAAGTCGCTCATAAAAACGTTGGCCCCCATAGATTCGGTATGGAATCTCAGCCTGAAGGAGCGCGGCCTCTAGAACACGTGATTGTGCGTTGGAGCGATAAAGGATCGCCGAATCATCGCGTCGGTTACCGTCATTAACCCAACTTTGCAGGCGATCGGCAATATAACGAGCCTCATCGTGCTCGTTAAAGGCAGCATATAAGGCTATTGACTCTCCCTCTCCAGAATCAGTCCAAAGATTCTTACCCAGCCGCTCAGCATTTTTGGAGATCACACCATTTGCCGCCGTTAATATATTCGATGTTGAACGATAATTTTGCTCAAGCTTAACTGTATGCGTCTGTGGAAAATCTCGCTCATAGCTTAGAATATTTTCAACTTTTGCTCCACGCCAACCATAAATAGATTGATCGTCGTCTCCGACTGCGGTTACGGCACTCCTAGTTCCTGCCAAAATTCGGAGCCACGCATATTGCACAGCATTTGTATCTTGAAATTCGTCAACCAAAATGTGCTGGAATCTTCCTTGATAGTGTTCCAGCACCTCTGGATTTTCCTTCCAAAGTTCTAGCGCTCGCAAAAGTAGCTCTGCAAAATCAATAACACCTAAACTCTCGCATGTCTCTTCATAACCTCTGTAGATACGAAGCATCGTGGTAAGGAATGGATCACCTCCTTCTTGGATATGAGCTGAACGAAGCCCCTCATCTTTTTGACCATTAATCCACCACTGGGCCTGCTTGGGAGGCCAGCGCTGCTCATCCAGGTCCATACCTCGCATCACCCGTTTTACTAATCGAAGTTGATCATCAGAATCTAATATTTGAAAGTTTTCAGGTAGCTTCGCATCGTGCCAGTGGGCTTTTAATAGTCGGTGAGCCAGACCATGAAAAGTCCCGACCCACATACCACGCAGTGGCATTCCAAGTAGCTCATCAATCCTCTCTCGCATCTCACGGGCTGCTTTGTTGGTAAACGTCACCGCTAAAATGCTGTAGGGAGAAAAATTTTCTACTTGGATTTTCCAAGCAATACGGTGAACTAGCACGCGCGTTTTACCGCTGCCAGCCCCCGCCAAAACCAATAAATGCTTTTTGTCGCTGGTCACCGCCTCTTCTTGGGCAGGGTTTAAATTTGATAAAATTGTTGTGACATCCATAGATGGACATTCTAGCAACTTAAGTGTCAAAAATCGGGGCTCTTTTTTATCTTTTATTCATTTGTTGTTACTTTTAGACATCCATTTTGGTAACGCTGAATATTTTTAAGGCAAATATTTTTTACTACAAAACTGGCTTTATTTGCCATTTTCTTGTAAATTTTTTACATATACGGCGGAGCCACTATGAAACCAGCTCAACTGACACAAACAATCAGCGATTCGATGCATGCTTTGCGTAAATCAGAACTCAAGGTTGCAGAGTATGTGCTCAAAAACCCACTCAAAGTAATCCGTATGCGGATTGTTGATTTAGCCGAAGAAGCGAAGGTAAGCGAGCCAACAGTGGTGAGGTTCTGCCGAGGTGTTGGCTGCAAAGGGTTTCAAGATTTCAAACTAGCTCTTGCTCAACAATTAGCCTCTAGTCCAAGTTACGGCCAAATTGCCGTAACAGATACTGACTCGACAAGGGAATATACCTACAAAGTTTTTGACTCAACCGTAGATGCGCTGTTGAAGGTTCGGGATAGTTTGGTACTCGAAAGACTTGAAGCTGCGGTGGCTGCAATATGCGCCGCGGGCCGAGTTGAATTTTATGGCTTCGGCGCCTCGGCGGCAGTCGCATTTGACGCTCAGCACAAATTTTTTAGGTTGCAGATACGATCAACTGCTTACTCAGACCCCCATTTGCAGAATATGTCTGCGACCTCACTTAATGCGGGAGATGTTGTTATTGCAATTTCTCAGTCAGGTCGAAGTCAAGCTCTATTGGATTCAATGGAGTTAGTCAAAAAAGCCGGTGGTATCGTCATCGGCCTCGCTCCAAGCGGATCGCCTGTGGTTAAAAAAGCCACGATTGCAATTGAGGTCGATGCAAAAGAAGATATTCAAATCTACACACCTCTGTCTTCAAGAATTGCTCATTTGGCAGTCATCGACGTTTTGGCAATTGGTGTTGCACAAAAGAAAGGTCCAAAGTTACAGGAGCATCTTCAGCAACTCCAGGCTGGGCTTTCCTCGCTAAGAAGTCATTAGTGCTTCAGCTCCTTTAGCTTTTATTAAACATGATCAATAAAAAAGCCCAATATGAAGTAAACGCAGTTCACTTATTTAGATCGAGTGATACCGCAGTTTTGTCGACCATATCCAAAAGTTCTGATAGCTATCCATTTGGTAGCTTCGTCACATTTTCGAGCAGCACTCATCGAGAATTAGTGATTTATGCAAGTGACATTGCAGAACATACCAAGAATATTTGGCATGACTCCAGAGCCTGCGCAACTATATTTTCTACTGCTACTGATGGTGATAAGCAGACTAGCGCAAGGCTTAGTCTGATTGGTGACTTAGTCAAAGTTGAGGCTGATGATCAAAAAAACTATGAATCTCGCTTTATAAAATTTTTACCTGAGAGCAAAGAATACTCTCGCATGCATGGCTTTAATTTTTATAAGCTGAACATCAATAAAGCCCGATGGATCGGTGGCTTTGGTCAAATCGGCTGGTTAGATATTGCGGACTGGATAACCAAAACACCAGCATGGAAGGAAGACGAATTATCAATGATCAAACATATGAATGATGACCACCATAATGTTGTTTGTTCCGCCTTAAAAGCTAATTTTGGGATAGCTGATCAAGACGCAAAAATGCTGGCTCTATGTACCGATGGTTACTTTGTCCTCTCAGAGGATCAGCGTTATTTTATTGCTTTTGAGGAACCATGTTATTCAGCGGGGGCAATCCGCGCAGCCTTAGTGAACCACGCAAAGGCCTATCGATCTTTTGAATTGTAGTTTATCCGCTTCTATTTAAGGGCGCTCACTTTGATAAGTTTGCCATCACTTCCATCAGTGGCGAGAATCAAACTTCCATCTGGCGCCTCAGAGATATGACGGATCCTACCAAATTCACTCCATAGTATCTCTTCATCTTCAACCTCTTGGCCATCCATTTCTAGTCGCCTAACGTCGCCCGGAACAAGGGCAGAAATGAATAAATCGCCCTGCCATTGTGGAAACATATCACCACGATAAAGCAACATTGAAGAGGGAGCTATTGAGGGTACCCAATACTTGATCGGCTGCTCCATGCCTTCCTGCTCTGTGAAAGGCGAAATAATAGCCCCACTATAATCAACACCATAAGTGATAGCAGGCCAGCCATAATTATTCCCTGGTACGATAATATTTAACTCATCTCCTCCTTTGGGGCCATGTTCGTGAGAGAAGACAGTTCCATCATCTGAAATCACTAAACCCTGCGGGTTTCGGTGGCCATAAGACCAAATATCTTTAAGTGCTCCTGCAGTATTTAAAAAAGGATTATCATCAGGGATAGTCCCATCATCCTCAACACGGACTATTTTCCCAAAATGATTATCAAGCATTTGAGCTTTTTCTCGATAATTAAAGCCATCACCTGATGTTATTAGCAGTGTCCCATCATCCATAAACCGAAGGCGTCCTCCATAGTGTGCTGCGGGTTTACGTAACGGATAAGACTCCAAGATAGTCTCGATTTCTACGAGTGTGTTTCCCTCTAGACGTCCACGAATAACAACCAGAGCATTCAATTTTTCCTCGCCACTACCCAATGCGGCAAAGGATAGATAAATAAGTTTGTTGTCGGAAAAATTTGGGTGCAGCCGGACCTCTGATAGCCCACCTTGT
>NTJY01000040.1 GCA_002457245.1 SAR92 bacterium MED-G29
GCTGAGAGATCAACAGAGAGCTGAGCTTTAAAAGATCTGATTGCCTCAAATACTTGATAGCTGTAATTTTGTTTAATTAGGTCATAAAGTCGTCTGAATTTAACCGCACCCTCATCAGAATCAGTCATTCTCTCAATGACAGGTGCCGAATATTTATTCTGATTCAACATATAGCTAACAGGCCAATTTAGGAGCAGATCCTCAAAATCACCAAATGGAAATAGCGTATCTACCAGCAATCCATCTACTATTCTTTGCCATCTCTCTCCTTTTCCCAGTAAAGGGAACACAAGCTCTCTAAAGATACATTGATCAATACGATCACCACCAAGAGCAATTCCATGGGTTGCTTCAACATTAAAATTATTATCTGTGCGATTCAAAATACAAAAGTCTAGGGTTCCTCCTCCAAAGTCCACTGTTAGGATTCTCTGATTTTGGATATGAGGCAAACTATCTAGATAGCTTATGGCTGCTGCAGTGGGTTCTGGACAAAAACGCTGGTGCTCTATCCCAGAGTGCCGATACGCCTCGCTCAACCGCTCCATAGCAGTTCTATTGCGCTCCTCCTGATATCCCTCAAAGTGAACTGGGTGTCCAATACATGCATGATTAACATCATATGTTGACGATATTTGGAAGTGATTTTGCAACGCTACTTTAATGCTAACTAGGATCGGAGTAATCAAGGCGACCAATCTAAATGGTCGATTAAAAATTAGAATCCGATCATTTTGTTTACTGCCAAGTAATCTTTTAGTCCCCCTAAATAAACGACCGGGCAATCCTGCATCATTGAATGCCTGTCCATAAATCTTATTTGTATCCCCATCACCCGCCGGACCATCATTATTTCCCGCACTGGTGCGTGCCTCGCCTAAATACTCAGCACTCAGTTCCACTGTTCTACCACGATTACCGTTGATATATTCCTCTATTGCAGATTGACCAACCGTTGTTAGATAGTCTTGATCAACATAATTGGCAGATGGCATTATTGAGGAGTCCTCACTCAAACTTATCATCGTCACGGTTTCACCATTAAAGATTGCAGCTGCGCTATTACTGGTTCCAAAATCAATTCCGATTCCGACCGTTAATTTTTCACTGGAATTCTGCTTACCCATACGATGATCTTCAGCATGTAAAAAAATGTCATGTTAACGCAAAATAACCAATGTATGATCATGCAAAGCAAGAAAAATAATAAATTTTATTAATGCCCAATGAGGGGAAAAATGAGCGTTACTAGAAGACAATTTGGTGGTCTCTTGGGGGCATCAATCGGGAGCATAGCGCTACGAGGATATGCCGCACAGGGTAAAGAAAATGTACATTTTAGTCATGGCGTTGCAAGTGGTGATCCATTACAAAATAGAGTTATCTTATGGACACGAGTCATCCCCGGAGACCTATTGCCTCGCCGCGTCAAGGTGGAATGGGAAGTCTCGACCAATGATCAGTTCACTGAGGTGGTTAGAAAAGGACGAGCATTTGCTGATCCGTCTGCTGACTTCACAGTTAAGGTAGATGCTCAAGGACTAAAGCCTTCTCATAAATATTTTTATCGTTTTATGGCGGAGGATGTCTCCAGTTGTATTGGTATCACGAAGACATTACCGAAAGGAGATGTTAACCAATTTCGTATTGGATTGGCGTCATGTTCCAATTTTCCTCAAGGCTATTTTAATGCATATCGCGACATGGCCTCTCAAGATCTTGATTTGGTGCTCCATTTGGGAGACTACATATATGAGTATCCAGATGGGGAATACGCCAATCAGGAAGCACTTGACCGTCTAAATCGTCATGTGAGACCTACTCACGAAATACTCACCCTAGACGACTACAGAACTCGCTATGGTCTCTACCGCAATGACAAAAATTTGCAGGCCGTACACCAGCAGCATCCCTTTATTTGCGTCTGGGACGATCATGAATTAACGAACGATACATGGAAGACTGGAGCGGAAAATCATAATAAAGGTGAGGGAGATTTTTTATCTCGTATCCGAGCAGCGAGGCAGGCTTATCATGAATGGATGCCCATACGAACCAACTCTACAGGAAATCAGGGGCCTATCTTTCGGAGCTTTCAAATTGGTGATTTAGCTGATTTGATCATGCTTGATACTCGGTTTCATGGCAGGGATCGAGGCCTCAACTACCATGAAGATATATCGCAGTTGATGCAATGGTTCGACAAATCTGACCCATCAAATATCAAAAAAATTACCTGGGAAGAGGCTAAGTCACTGCCTCAGTCATCTCGAGAATTACTTAAACTGCCGTTTGATTATAGTGCCGATAAACCGCTATCCAGCCTTGATTATAATGCCTTGAAGAAGATATCGCCGAAGAGCCTAGCAGATGAGTGGATCAATCAATCAGATTTGAGAGCTTTTGAATCAGAAATTCTAGGGGATAAAGATCGTACTATTCTTGGAGAGGATCAAGAAAAATGGCTAAGTGACCAAGCGAGGGCCAGTGTTAATAGAGGAGCTACTTGGCAAATCTTGGGACAACAAGTCTTGATGGGTAGAGTGATCACTCCAAAAATTTCTTCTGAAGATCTTAATAAAGGTGATATTGATCAACAAACAATTAAGTATTGGAAAATACTAGCAAATAATTCTATGCCCCTTAATCTCGATGCTTGGGATGGGTATCCGAGTTGCAGAAACAAGGTGCAAAAAATGTTTAGTGATGTCCGCTCCAATCCTATCGTTTTATCTGGAGATACTCATAATGCTTGGAGTTTCAATTTGAAGGACGAAACGGGAGCGCATTTTGGCATCGAAGTAGGGACACCAGGAATCACAAGCCCTGGATTGGAAACATATATTCCCATAAATCCAAAAGTGATTGAAGAGGCTTTTAGAGATAGTAGCCCAGAGCTCTCTTATTTTGATGCCTCAAGGAGAGGTTGGGCAGAGGTTATTTTATCCAACGAGTCAGCTGTATCCCGATGGCATTTTGTAGATGAAATACTGGATAAAGACTACTCAGTAACTCGAACTGAGCCATTAGTGTGCTTGAGGGGAAGTCGGCAATTTAATACCTAAAACCCCCATAAAAATTTGTGTTAGTAAAAACCCAACAATGTCATGCAGTAAAGATCTATAGTGTAATCTTACACTACTGAGTATAATTGCTGCTCTTGCAAAGAAGTCGCCATCTTATCTACCCTGATCCAGTGGAATATTTTGATCGTACAATTGGTTAGATAGGAGATTTGAAAAATGTTGGGAACTAAAATCGCTAATTTCGAAAATAAACCAAAGCCGTCAGCGAAGATGGGAGTATTGAACTCCGAAAAGCGCTCAGACCAATGGTCTCTTCTCCTCGTTGATGTTGGGTTAAACCGAAGTCGAAAATCCTTTGCACAACTTTTCGCGCACTTTGCGCCTCTTTTAAAGAGTTTTGCGCAAGCTAGCCGTCATGAAGGGTGGTTTCCTGGGCTTAGCGAAGATCTTGTTCAGGAGGTTATGATCAAGGTTTGGCAGAAGGCTGCAGGGTATAATCCGGAAAAGGCCTCAGCTACAACATGGATTTATACAGTAGCAAGGAACTGCAGGATAGACATGCTCCGTCGGAAAAGTAACACGCAGCACTTGCCTCTGGAAAATGAAGACTTCTGGCATGAGCCTGATGAAGAGACTCCAGTCACTCTTCTTCGTCAAAAGCGTAGCGAAGACAAAGTACAAGCATCTTTGGCGCAGTTACCTCCAGAGCAAGACGAAATTCTAAGAAAAGTTTATTTAGAGGGAAAATCACATGCCGAAGCGTCAGAGGAACTCGGACTTCCGCTCGGCACCGTTAAATCACGAGTGCGCCTAGCACTTCAGAAAATGCAAATTCTGGTCGCTCCAGAGTTTAGAGATGAATTATTATGAGTATACCAAAACATCACCCTGACCCAGCCATGCTTGTTGAGTTTTCAGCAGGAACTCTGGGGACGGCGCAATCAATTTGTGTCGCAGCTCACCTGCATTTCTGCGAACATTGTCGTAATGAGGTTCTTAGACTAGATCAAATTGGGTCTCAGCTTCTAAGTCAGAGTGAGCCCGAAACAGTCGACTCTAATCTTTTTGATTCTGTTATGAGCAAGATAGATGAATTGCCTGAAGAGCAAGAGATAAAGTTTGATAAAGAGGACCTCAGGTTCCCATTACCCGTCGCTAAGCTTTTTAACAAAGCAGAGGTGGTGCCAGAGTGGAAGAAAATGTCCTCATCTGTCGACGTTGCACAGCTAGTAACAGGGCAATCTGATTACGAGGTCGCGTTACATAAAATTTGTGCGGGCGGAAAAACTCCTAAGCATAGCCATAGCGGTAAGGAATACACCGTGGTTCTAGAAGGAAGCTTCTCTGATGAAAGCTCAGTTTACTCGGAAGGAGATTTCATATTAAGGAAAGAAGGTGACGAACATCAACCTATGGGTGCTCAGAATGGAGAGTGTATCTGCCTATCTGCGCTCGAAGCGCCCATCAAGTTATCCAGCCCATTTGGATTCCTGATGAAACCCTGGCTTCGACTAAACCCAATGTAGGAACTCATTAGCTGACCACTCGTAAAGCCGCGTTTACCTAACGCGGCTTTTTTGTATTTGAAGAGAAAAATTAGCATGGCTAACATCTGACATTTATGCCCTGCCCAAGCATAAACTTTTTCGCCTCAGAGAGGCTAAATTGCCCAAAATGAAAGATACTTGCAGCAAGCACTGCATCCGCCTTTCCCTTAGTAATTCCATCAGCCAAATGTTGCAAAGTCCCTACTCCTCCCGAGGCAATAACTGGCACCGGGACTGAGCCTGATATTAAAGCAGTAAGATCAAGATCAAATCCGTTCTTAGTCCCGTCTCTATCCATGCTTGTAAGTAAAATTTCTCCTGCTCCAAGGCGGGTCATTTTTTTTGCCCACTCTATGGCATCCAAACCAGTAGCTTTTCGACCCCCGTGACTGAATATTTCCCATTTACAATTTTTCTCCCAAGCCACCTGCTTGGCATCAATAGCAACAACAATGCATTGACTACCAAATCTGTCAGCAGCTTCTTGAACAAAGTCTGGATTAAGAATCGCCGCCGAATTAATAGCTACTTTATCCGCACCGGCATTGAGTAGATTCCTAATATCAGAAATTTGGCGCACTCCACCGCCTACAGTGAGTGGAATGAAAACCTCACTCGCCATTCTCTCTACCGTGTGTAATGTTGTGTCTCTTTCCTCATGACTCGCAGTAATATCTAGGAATGTAATTTCATCAGCACCCTCTTCATTATATCGGCGCGCTATTTCAACAGGATCTCCAGCATCTCTTATATCAACAAAATTAACGCCCTTAACGACACGACCCTTATCTACATCAAGGCAGGGAATGAGTCGCTTAGAAAGACCAAGGGTCAATGGTTTTTATCCTCTATAAGATGCCCAAGCTTCCCCGCCTTGGTTGAGAGGTATTGGCTATTATGAGGATTACTTTTAGTCATCAGCGGCTTACGTTCCACAACTTCAATGCCCAGTTCAGTCATTGCTTTTATCTTTCGGGGGTTGTTCGTCATAAGCTCAACCTTCTTGACGCCAAGATGCTCTAACATAGAGCCACACATAGAATAATCCCGCATATCTGCGCCAAAACCAAGTCTCTCATTCGCCTCAACAGTATCTGCTCCCTGATCCTGAAGGTTGTAGGCTCGTATTTTATTGACCAAACCAATTCCTCGACCCTCTTGGCGAAGATAAAGGATGGCGCCACGTCCACAGTCGGAAATACGTTTCATTGCCTCTTGCAGTTGTTCACCACAATCACACCTCATACTGCCTAAGGCATCACCTGTTAAACATTCTGAGTGGATTCGCATCAGGAGTGGCTCATCCGAAGAACAATTACCCATGGTAATCGCGATGTGCTCCTTGCCTTTGAAGGGATCTTCAAAGCCGTGTATATCAAACGTCCCCCATCGGGTAGGAAGCTTAGACGTCTCTATAAAACGAAGCACTGGCGGAAACCCCAACTATAATCGAAAGCTTAAAAGTTTTATTGTACCGCCAAGATGACAGCAATGCAGAAATTTAACACTCAGGATTCCCTGCTGTGGAATCTATACCTGACCCTCAGGTTCGGTAAAATAAGCCCGTACCCTTCCAGCGGAAAGAAGCAAACCCATTAGAACCATTATGCCTGCAACAATATTGGCAAAAAATAGTGTAAATATTCCTAAAAATACGAGCAGATAACTAGTTGGAATCAACAGCAATAATAGGAATATTCGACTCACAAACTGATGATTTGTCTCAACGACAAGATACAAGCAAGGGATAAGCACCAAAGTAATGACCGAAGCAAACAGAATTCCAAAGCTCAAAGATATAGCCATCGGAATAACAAATTGAGCCTGCATACTGGTTTCGAATAATAGTGGTAACAGCCCCACAAATGTTGTGAGAGTTGTCAGCAGAATAGCTCTGAAGCGTTTTTTGCCTGCGTTTAAGATCGCGTCCTCAAAAGAAAGGCCTTTAGCTCTCTCTCTATTGGCAAACTCAACCAATATTAAACTATCATTAACCACAACCCCGGACAGCGCAATGATACCAAACACAGACAATATGTTAACCGAAACATCAAATATCATATGTCCAATAACAGCGCCAATAAAACCAAACGGGATAACGGACATTATTACAATAGGTTGTATATAGGAGCGCAAAGGCACAGCGAGCAGCGTATAAATCAAGAACAATGCAGCTACGCCACCAATGGCCATTTTGGTGTAGTATTCGTTTTTCTCTTCAGATCCTCCGCTCAATCTGAACTTTACGGAGGGATATTTTTCAAGGAGTTGAGGAACAAAATTCTTTTGGATATCTGCCTCAATATCACCACTTTGAATCTTATCAACTTCAATTTCAGCAGTTACTGTTACAGTTCTTTGTCGATCCAATCTTTGAATTGCAGCTATTCCAACGCCCAAGGAGACATCTGCTACATCCCCAATAGCGATAGCCTCTCCAGAAGGTGCCCGAATATGCATATTTTCAAGAGTCGAAATCGAGCGCCTCTCATCGTATGGATAACGAACCATCACCTTCACAGTATCTGAGTCTCGCTGGATACGTTGAGCTTCCTCTCCATAAAACGCCTGACGAACTTGGTTGGCTATATCTGAAAGTCTTATTCCTATCTGACTCGCATAGGGTTTGGGGCTAATCAATACCTCTTTACTACCCGAACCCTGAGAATTATAGACATCATAAACGCCGACAAATTGCCCTAGATACTGCTGTAACTCGGCACTAGCGATTGTCAACTCATCAGGATTCGAACCTGATAGCGAGAGACTGATATTGGAACCAGAGGGCCCCTTATTAAGAAAATTCAGTCTTCTTACATTTGGTAACAAACCAATTTCTTCTCTCAATAAATCGATTATTTCATTCGCTACTAAAGATCTATCCTCTGATCTTGTAAGGTTAAGAAGAAAGCTTGCCTGCACATCGCTGGAAACCCAGAAGTTTACGTTTTGTAGCAACCCTTGAGTAGACGGATTTTCCTTTCTGTACCTTTCATCAACAGCATAAATTGCATCCTCAACAAAAGAAACTGTTTCCAACATACTCTCTGCCGATGAACCATCCTGCATAATCAAATCAGCTCGAACATCATCACCTGGGATGTCAGGGAAAAATTCATAACGAGCTAACCCACTATTTAACAGACCCAGAGTAATAATTAACATCGCCAAAAATATTGACAGGGTTACATAACGCTTTCTCAAGGCCCTTCTTACCCAAGGCTGATAATATAACTCAACAAAGTTTTCCAAGCCTTTGGAAATCTTTCTCTGATAGCGCCCAATTGAAGAAAAATAACCGGATGGCTCCTGTCCAAACTTCAACCCTACCAAATGCGAAGGCAGTATTAATTTAGACTCGATCAGAGAAAAAATTAAGCATAAAATTACCACTACTCCAACGGCTCTCAATATGCCATCAAAGCTTCCACCTATAAATAAAAGAGGTAGGAAGGCAGCCATTGTGGTTAGGACCCCAATAGTTGACGGAGTTGCGACGCGTTTTGCTCCAGAAATTACTGTCTCTGAAGATGCAACATATCCTGACTTTGGAATCTGTCCTGCGGCTAATTTTGATTTATAGTCAGCTTTAACCTCACTAAAAACACTCTCCCCAATAACAATGGCATCATCAACAACAATGCCCAGAACCATGATAAAGGCAAAAAGACTTAGTACATTGACAGTGACATCGCCCACAGGCATAAGCCAAAATGCGCCAGCGAAGCTGACTGGAATACCTAACATTACCCAGAAGGCAACTTTAAGATTCAAAAACAAACCAAGCATAATGGCAACAAGAATACCTCCCATCATTAGATTCTCAGCCATCATGGTCAGACGACCATTAAGGAAAAATGCCGTATCACTAAATATTGAGATCTCTAATCCGTCAGGCAGTGTTTGTTGCTTCTCGACCACATAAGTATTGACTGACTCACTAATATCGAGCAAATTTTGGTCTTCTAAGGAGAAAACACCAAGGCCAACAGCTTCTTTTCGATTGAAGCGATTAGCAGATACACCATCGCTAAATCCATCCCTCACGGTCGCAACATCCGACAGAAGTAGCTGAGTCCCATCACTCTGACTCCTCAGAACAATTTCCTCAAATTCTTTCCCTTCGTAGGCTTTACCCTCTGTTCGAACCAAGACATTTCCTGCTTCTGCACGAATAATACCTGCCGGCAAATCCAAAGATGAAGCTCTTACAGCGGCAGCAACTTCACCCAGAGTTAGATTTAATTCTCTGAGTCGATCCTGACGAACTTCAATTGAAATTTCATAGTCTCCAACTCCCCATACGTCGACAGTTTTTACAGCAGGAAGAGCCAAGAGTTCGTCACGTACCTGATCGCCCATTTCTTTTTTCATTGACTGTGTCATGTTGCCGTGGACGACAATGCCCAAAGCAAACATTCTGTTATCAATTTTTTGTACAGTTGGCTTCTCCAAATCTTCTGGTAAATTAATAATCCCATCGATTCGGTTTTCAACCTGAGTCATCAACTCATTAATATCCTCATTAGGCTCAATACTAAGATAGAGTCTTCCGTAATCTCTATCTGCAGCCGTATTTATTTCCTTTATACCTTTTAGACCCTCTAACGCTGCCTCCATTGGAAGTATCACACCCTTCTCCACTTCCACTGGGGCGGCTCCGGGATAGGAAGCACCGATACTAATCATTCTATTTTCTGATCTTGGAAACATTTCCTTGCTGATATTGGCTACCGATAGAGCGCCAGAAAAAAAGATTAGGATCATCACAAGATTAGCCGCAACTGGATTTCTGGTAAACCAGCTGATCAATCCCTTGGTACTCATATCCATTATTCAGCTCCTTTTTGGATTAAAGAGCGCTTTACTTGCAGCTGAAGCCCTTCAATAGGCGTACCAATGGCGCTGACAGCTATCTCAGTACCATCTTCTAGTCCAGTAACATAGTAGTAATCATCATCAGCAAAACTTATCTCCACGGCTTTAATCCGCAACCTCTGAGCATCATCAACAGTGGCTACTTTTGAACCCTGAAGCAGGCCACTTCGAGGCAACTTAAATACATTTTTCAATAATCTTCCTTCAAGTTTGGCTTTTACGAAGGTCCCTATGAGAAGAGGAGACGAATTTATTTGCTTAGAGAGCTTCAATCCATAGGGATCAGAAACCCTTGCGACAAGGTATTGGGATCGATTTGTCGTATTTACAACTCCCTCAGATCTGACTGCCCTTGCATTCCAAACAGCTTGTGTACCATTTACCGACCCTTTCAGGATAACGTTATCACTCACCGGAATACCTTGGAACGTAAGTGGCTCCATTTTTGACAAATCTTTCTCTGTTAAAGGGAGCCGGACCTCTGCAAAGTCAATCGCAAAAGTCTCACCAAGTCGGGAGCCAACAGTTACATATTGCCCCACGTCTACGTTTTTCGCTGAAACCATCCCATCATAAGGCGCTCGAATCGTTGTACGATCAAGCTTTAGCTGCGCTTGTTTTACTTCGGCCTTAGCTTGAAGAATATTCGCTTCGGCTTCAGCAAGGTAGGGCTGCCGTATAGCGAGTAATGGCGCCTCACTCCGAGGTCGGCCTGTCATTTCCCACTCTTTACTCGCCTGAGCTGCGCGAGCTTTCTCAAGTTCAAGAAGTGCTTGTCGACTTATCAATTGAGCTTGGGCTCTTTGCAGAGTAACTTCATAATCAGTCGGATCTAAGCGCATTAATATATCACCGGCATCAAATACTCCACCCACCACATACTGATCCGACACTTCTAATACGACGCCTGTTACTTCAGAGACAAGCTGCGTTTGGGTTCGAGCTTTCACAGTACCCTGACTCTCTACATCGAGAACCACATCCGTACTAAATACAATTTCGGTATTTACCGCTAGAGCAGCTTCTGGAAGAGGGGCTTTAGTCGGTTCCGGCTTCAACTGGTTTAGTATCAACGCGATAACAATAGCGCCAATCACAATCAAGAAAGGAGCAACTTTTTTCATCAACAAATATCCTTTATTTTGTAGATAAAACGACCTAATTCATTAGATCGTTGACAATTATAAACGGTATCTCGCGAGAAGTAGGACGATACAACTAGCCAAATTGGATTCAATAACAAAGTAATTAGATTCATACGAAGGCCTTTACAGCGCTGATTACAATCGCCGTTGCTAAACCTGCAACGACATCATCTAACATAATACCCAGACCACCATGAAAATTTTTATCAATCCAGCCTATCGGCCAAGGCTTCAAAATATCAAAAATCCGAAACAAAAAGAATCCAGCAATTATTGAGCTCCAAGTTACTGGTAGTCCAATCATAGCGATCCAGAAACCAACAAACTCATCCCAAACAATGCCAGGATGATCGTGTATTCCCAAATCCTTGGCTGCTCTACCACACAGATAAATACCGAAAATCGCTGCTATGGCTACAATCACCATATATATTTCAAGTGAGAGATCTGCCAAAAAAAACCAAATCAATAAAGCGACCAATGTACCCGCTGTGCCAGGAGCCTTTGGAGCCAATCCACTACCCATCCCGAATGCAAAAAATAAGATTGGTGACTTAAGAAGATCTGATGGCTTTGTTCGATTACTCAAAGTGTTTAAATCCCGTTTTTTTTGAATTACATACTCTGCCATTTAACAGAACTCGAGAACCGGATCCATTACTCTTTATTATCTTTCCAATCGGTACGGCATTAACAGACCTTGATTTGATGAGTTCCCCCATAACAAGATTTTTCGACTCAGGAACCGTGAAACATAGCTCATAATCATCTCCACCGAACAGAGCGAAGTCACTATATTGCTCAGGGTGATGTTTTTTTACCTCTGGATGAATAGGCAAATTTTCAATGCTCACGTTAGCGGAGGTGTTACTAGATCGGCATAAATGCTCAAGATCTGCAACTAGGCCATCAGAAATATCGATACACGCTGTGGCTATAGAACGTATTTCTAATCCTTCTTTAATCCTAGGAGTTGGTCGATAGAACCGATTAAATAAGCGCTCGCTCTTTCTGAAAACATCACTCGGTTGTGGTTTTTCTAACTCATTCTTCAAAGCAGCCGCACCATCTCCAAGGAACCCTGTGACATAGACAATATCTCCTATTGAGGCGCCATCACGACACATAGCTTCTTGCAAAGGCACCTCCCCCAACATAGTAATATTGACACTCAAAGGACCACGCGTTGTGTCACCACCAATCAATGCGCAGTCATATTGATCGGCTATAATCTTAAGTCCTGCACTAAACTGACCCAACCATTCTGACCGCGCTAAATTTGTTGGTAAGCTGAGTCCTAGTGTAAACCAACGAGGAACTGCACCCATTGCTGCCAAATCACTCAAATTTACACACATAGCTCTTTGAGCAATATCGAACGCTCCAGCGGTATTCGGAAAATGAACTCCTCCGATTAAAGTATCGGTTGCGACAACCAAATGATTATTATGCTCACTACTAAATTTGACTAGCGCCGCATCATCACCAATCCCCTTTTCCACACCCTTTTGATGTGTTAAATCTTTGAAATATGATCTTATGATATCGAATTCAGTTTGATGATTTGATGAAGTCTGATCCAAAATTTTTCTATCCTGTTTGACAGATACCTTCGTGCAATCGAACAACAAGCATGCGAGTTGCTAAAAAAATTTACTGAGAGGAATTTGGGTACGGTACTTGCTAACTAGCTGTAACCTCAAAAGAGCGTTGCATAGTCGCTACTTGATCTAAAATTCCATTAATATATTTATAGGCGTCAGTAGGTCCATAAGTCTTTGCGAGATTAATACCCTCATTAATAACTACCTTATACGGCACATCAATACTGTAAAGCATTTCATAAGTTGCTACGCGCAATACTGCTCGAGACACAGGATCAAGCCTGTCGCTCTCGCGATCCAAAAATGGCTCAAACGTACCATCTACCTCGGTAAGATTTTTTGCTACTCCATACAAAACATCATGGAATAAGTTGGTATCAACCTTAGTCATATTGTTATCAGCATGGAATTGAGCTTCAATACTTTCAAGATCAGAACCACCAAGATCCCAAGAATAGAGCGCTTGAACCAGCATTCTTCGTGCTTTTTGACGCTCCCTAGCTTTTGTCATACTAAGAACCATCCATTTTTTGGAGCATTGTGAGCATCTCAAGCGCGGTGAGTGCCGCTTCCTCGCCCTTATTTTCTGAATTGTCTCCTGATCGCTCCAATGACTGCTCCAGATTGTCGGTAGTTAATAAGCCAAAAGCTACTGGCAAATTTTCGTTGAGACTTACTTGTCCAATACCGCGCGTCGTCTCAGAGCAGACATAATCAAAGTGGGGTGTATCTCCTCGAATGACACAACCCAAAGAGATTACGGCAGAAAATCTACCAGTGCGAGCAGCTCGTTGACTTGCCAGAGGTAATTCAAACGCACCTGGGACTCTAAATATCTCAATATTATTTTGAGCTATGCCGTGACGAGTCAGAGCTTTAATCGCTCCGCTTAACAGTCCATCTGTGATTTCCCCGTTCCATCTAGCTGCAATGACCGCTACTCGAGCTTCCAAAATATCGAGTATTTTTTCTGAAGGTCTAAACTCACTCATCAGACTATCCTTTCCTAAATTCTACTTTATTAATTATCATTTATTGAAGTACACGGAATTACTCGCAGTTGACGTACTCGACAACTTCTAGATCAAACCCTGAGATAGCTGTAAATTTGAAGGGCGCACTCATCAAACGCATCTTTTGAATACCTAAATCCATCAAAATTTGAGACCCAGTACCGACTTTTTGATATACAACATCACTGGCCGACTGCCTAGTCACCAGTGCTGGATTAAGTATCGTCTCAACCGCATTATCTATATCTTCTGCGCTCTCAGGGTAATAGAGAAGCACTACTGCCCCTCGACCCTCTTGCGCAACCATCTCTAGCGCTCGATGAAATGACCAAGCTTTAAATTCACCCGATGACTCTACTGACAATATATCCCTTGCCAACCTATTGACATGAACTCTCACCAAAGCAGGCTCATTATTACTAACATCCCCCATCACTAGGGCGAAGTGTTTCTCATTTCTTGCACTATCTAAGTAGGTTTTGAGTATAAAACTACCGCAGTGCGTCTTCACTGAGCGTTCATTAATACACTGGATAGTTTTCTCAGTAACCAAACGGTGATGGATGAGATCTGCGATGGTGCCAATCTTTAATTGATGTTTTTCAGCAAATTTAACAAGGTCATCTCGACGAGCCATCGTGCCGTCTTCATTCATAATTTCGACAATTACCGCTGCTGGCTCATATCCTGCCATTTTTGCAAGATCACATCCCGCCTCGGTATGACCTGCTCGACTCAGCACTCCACCAGCTTGTGATTTTAATGGGAAAATATGTCCAGGTTGCACAATATCTTTAGGTCGTGCATTACTTGCAACTGCTGCCTGAACAGTCCTAGCGCGATCAGAAGCTGAAATTCCAGTAGTTACCCCCTCAGCGGCCTCTATTGAGAGAGTAAAAGGGGTTCCATGACTAGAGTTATTATTGTCACTATTGACCATCATCGCCAAGTCCAATTGCGCACAGCGTTCCTGATTAAGAGTTAGGCAGATGAGTCCTCGGGCATAAGTAGCCATAAAATTAATATCTTGCGGTCGCACCATTGGCGCCGCCATAACTAGGTCCCCCTCGTTTTCTCTGTCT
>NTJY01000041.1 GCA_002457245.1 SAR92 bacterium MED-G29
CCCAAGTCGGAATAGACATTTTAAATCACTATCAGTTTTTGGAGTTCAATATGTTTAACAAAATAACACTTTTTTCAACAGCTACTACTTTAGCAGTAATACTGATGTCACCGATTTCAGTTGCTCGAGAAAGTGTCGAAGTTGTCGGCTCATCGACGGTTTACCCCTTCTCAACCGTAGTGGCTGAGCGTTATGGGCGATCTACTGGAAACCCTACACCCAAGATTGAATCAACAGGTTCTGGTGGAGGGATGAAATTATTTTGTTCTGGCGTTGGTACAAATTATCCTGATATTACTAACTCATCTCGTCGAATTAAGATGTCTGAATTTAAAAAATGTCAGTCAAATGGCGTGAAGGACATTATCGAAGTGCAAGTTGGTTATGACGGAATTGTTATAGCTAATTCGGTTGATGCCGCACCAATGAACTTAACGAGAAAAGATATTTTCCTAGCTCTTGCAGAGAAAGTACCCGGCGCTAATGATAGAGAGTTGATTGATAATCCATATTCTACATGGAAGCAGATAAACTCCTCCTTGCCCGATACGCAGATTGAAGTGCTTGGTCCTCCTCCAACCTCTGGCACCAGAGATGCTTTCGCAGAACTTGCCTTAGAGGGTGGGTGTAAAAAGATAGACTGGATCGCCGCAATTAAAAAGACTGATAAAAACAAATATAAAGCAATCTGCCACACTGTCCGTGAAGATGGACGTTATATTGAGGCAGGTGAAAATGATAATTTGATTGTTCAAAAGCTAGAGGCCAATCCAACCGCGTTAGGTGTGTTTGGATTTAGTTTTTTAGATCAGAATGCTGATAAAGTTCAAGGTGCCCAAATAGAAGCGATAGAACCAACCTTTGAATCTATTACCGACAAATCATACTCTATTTCTCGCCCATTATATTTCTATGTAAAGAAGGCGCATGTTGGCGTGGTCCCAGGAATAATGGGTTACCTCAAGGAATTTACTAGCGAGAGAGCGTGGAGTGAGGAGGGCTATTTAGCAGACAAAGGAATGATTCCTCTACCTACAAAAATGCGTATGGACATGGCTAGCAATACAATATCACTTGTACCAATGACAGGCAAAGAAGCGTTGAAATAATCCTTATAGTTTGACACAGTTAGACCTGCCCAGCCCGAAGGCTGGGCTTTTACGTTTTTGAGGGAATTTAAGAGCGATATGCAGGCCACACATCTTTTATCTTTACTTATAGTTTTGGGCTCATTTAGCTTTTACGTGAGCCGAGGCCGCTCACTAGCGTTGGCAAATCCGTTAGGAGGAATCAGAAACTTACATTCCCTGCCATCATATTATGGTTTGCATGCGGCTCTGTGGTGCACATTACCGGCTACTTTTTTGCTTGCAATCTGGCTGATTTTTGATGAGATAGTTATCAATGCTATGGTGATGACTGACTTATCACCTGAATTAATCCCATCTGGTAATGCCAGTTATAACCTTATCCTCAACAAAGTAGCCAACATAGCTAACGGAATCCTTCCCAGAGAGAGCCAACCCAGCGGGTTGCTTGATGCAGCAGATAATATGCTATCTCTGAATGTTGTATCTCAGTGGTCGATAACCTTATTGATAATCACTTTAGCCATGTTTGGGCTGGCTTGGAGTAGTCATAAACTAAAGCCCGACTTCCGTGCACGGCCTGCTGTAGAAAGGGTTATGCAAAATTTGTTGCTAGCCTGTGCTTGCGTTGCGATCTTTACAACACTAGGAATTGTATTTTCAGTTCTGTTTGAATCAATACAGTTTTTTCGTTCAGTGCCTATTTATGACTTTGTATTTGGCCTTGAATGGAGTCCTCAAACGGCAATCAGAGAAGATCAAGTCGGATCATCAGGAAGTTTCGGTGCTATTCCTTTATTTGTTGGTACCCTTCTGGTTTCCGCCGTTGCTATGTTTATTGCAGTTCCAATTGGTTTGATGTCAGCGATTTACCTAGCTGAATATGCAGATAGTAAGGTACGTACCTATGCAAAACCAGCATTGGAAGTCCTAGCGGGCATTCCTACTGTCGTATATGGGTTTTTTGCCGCATTGACAGTAGCACCGTTCTTACGTGATTTAGGGGCGAGCGTCGGTTTAACTATTTCATCAGAGAGCGCTCTAGCCGCGGGCGGTGTGATGGGGATCATGATCATCCCATTTATATCATCTCTTGCAGATGATGTTATAACTGCCGTGCCACAATCTATGCGCGATGGTTCATTGGCGATGGGAGCAACGCAGTCAGAAACCATAAGGAAGGTAGTCATCCCCGCTGCCCTCCCAGGCATTGTTGGTGGAATTATGCTGGCCATTTCACGAGCTATTGGTGAAACGATGATCGTGGTGATGGCAGCGGGTATGGCGGCAAAATTAACTGCAAACCCATTAGAATCTGTAACGACGGTTACAGTACAAATAGTCACCCTGCTTACGGGCGACCAAGAATTCGATAGCCCAAAAACGCTAGCTGCTTTTGCGCTAGGACTTATGTTGTTTACAGTCACGTTGCTATTAAATATTTTTGCGTTACATATTGTGAAAAAATATCGAGAACAATATGAGTGATAGTAAGACGTTAATTAAAATTCAACATTCTTTGACTCAGCGAAACCGTGCTGAGGCTCGCTTTCATTGGTATGGACGAATTGCTATTTTGATCGGACTGATGGCGGTAGCTTTACTTTTTATTGATATTGTTGGCAAAGGGCATGGGGCCTTCAGAGCAACCTACATTAATCTAGATATTCGTTATGATGCGGATCTAATAGGAATTGATAATTTATCTGACACTGAGCAACTGTCTGCAGGAAATTGGCAGGCCCTGCCAAAAACAGCATTGCGAGAGAGATTCCCTGATGTCTCTAGCCGTCGAGATAAGCGGCGGTTGAATAATCTATTAAGTAATGGAGCAGGATTTGATTTAAAAGATCGCTTGTTGGCCAGTCCAAGATTACTAGGTAAAACAGAGTCAGTTTGGGTTTTGGCGGATGATGATATCGACACCTATTACAAGTCATGGCTTGATGGCAACGCATATGAGGCTAGACTTACAGGTCAGCAAATTCAATGGATTGGGGAGCTCCATGAACAAGGTTCAATAAAGCTCAAGTTCAACAGTAATCTTTTTAATCGCGGTGATTCTCGAGAGCCAGAACAAGCCGGTATTCGCGGAGCTGCCGTGGGATCATTTCTAACCTTAGTAATGACACTAATGCTTTCATTTCCTATCGGTGTTTGCGCTGCAATTTATCTAGAGGAATTCGCGCCAAAAAACCGATGGACAGATTTTATAGAGGTGAACATTAATAACTTAGCAGCAGTACCCTCAATTATTTTCGGCTTACTGGGTCTCGCTATATTCATTAATTTTTTCCATGTGCCTAGATCAGTTCCCATTGTAGGTGGGTTAGTTTTGACACTGATGACGTTACCGACAATTATCATCACAAGTCGAGCGGCTATTAAGTCGGTTCCTCCCTCTATACGGGAAGCTGCACTAGGGGTGGGGGCATCTCGATATCAGATGGTTTTGCACCATGTGTTGCCGCTCGCACTACCGGGCATGTTAACCGGCGCGATTATTGGGATGGCGCAAGCACTGGGAGAGACGGCACCTCTTTTGATGATAGGTATGGTAGCCTTTATTGTCGACATCCCAAATGGATTTTCTGATCCAGCTACAGTTTTACCAGTGCAGATTTTCCTCTGGGCAGATAGTCCAGAACGAGCTTTCGTTGAGAAGACTTCAGCCGCCATTATGGTTTTGTTAAGCTTCTTAATTGCCATGAACACAACAGCTGTATGGTTAAGAAGACGTTTAGAAAGGCGTTGGTAAGTAAAAAAATAACAATCAAGTTGGCAAGTCAGCTGATATTGAACTCATAGATTGGTGGAAACGTTAAGGATAGGTCAAAGTGAAACTAAAATCAGAACAGGCATTAGAATTAGATGAAAGTCATGTCACGGTTGGCCAGAGCTTCTGTGATGACCCTAAAATGACTATGCGTAATGTTGATGTGTTTTATTCTGACAAGCAGGCGATATATGACGTAAACATTGATATTGCCAAGAATGAAGTTATCGCCATGATTGGGCCCTCCGGGTGCGGTAAATCAACTTTTTTACGAACACTCAACCGTATGAATGATACGGTGGAGGGCTGCCGGGTAGACGGTCAAATTTGTATGGATGGTCAAGATCTATATTCGCCGAAGCTTGATGTTGTTGAGCTTAGAGCCCGAGTAGGGATGGTTTTTCAAAAGCCGAATCCATTCCCAAAATCTATCCGAGATAACGTCACTTATGGCCCTAAAATTCATGGATTAGCGGATACTCGAGTTGATCTAGATGAGATACTTGAAAAAAGCTTACGCAAAGCAGGGCTATGGGAAGAAGTGAAAGATAGATTAGACCAGCCAGGAACCGGACTATCAGGCGGGCAGCAACAGAGGCTTTGTATTGCTCGAGCGATTGCAGTGAGTCCAGAAGTTATCTTAATGGATGAGCCTTGCTCTGCCCTAGATCCAATAGCTACTGCTAAAATTGAAGAACTTATTAAGGAGCTGAGTCAGAATTTTACTATTGCAATCGTAACTCACAGCATGCAGCAAGCAGCTCGGGTTTCTCATCGCACAGCTTACTTTCATTTGGGAAAGTTAATCGAAGTTAATCCCACTGAGCAGGTATTCACTATGCCAAAGCATCAGCTGACAGAGGCATATATCACCGGACGATTTGGTTAAGGTTTTATAGCTTAAATAGATACATAACAGGAAACTAGTCATGGCAAAAATGTCGTTTGAAAATCACATCACGAAACAATTCGATGAGGAGCTCGAGGAAATACGCACGCGCCTCATGGAGATGGGAGGAAAGGTAGAGGAACAACTTCAGAATGCAATTCTTGCCATCAGTGATGCCAATAGTCAGCTTGCGGAGCAGGTGATATTGGCGGATCAGAGTATTGATGCTATGGAGGTAGATATTGACGAAGCATGCATATTGATTATTGCCAGACGTCAGCCAGCCGCTAGTGATTTGCGTTTAGTGATGATGGTAACGAAGGCAGTGAATGATCTTGAGCGTATAGGAGATGAGGCTAGAAAAATTGCAAATCATGCCATAATCTTGAGTGAGGAAAACGAGTCCTCGGTTGGATATCCTGAAGTTCGACACATTGCAACTTCTGTCACCAATTTACTTGCTCATGCCTTGGACGCATTTGCTCGATTTGACTCAGATGCCGCTATCCGCACCATTGAAGAGGATCAGCAAGTTGATCTTGACTACAAAACAGCACTTCGTGAAGTAGCTACCTATATGATGGAAGACCCTCGAAGTATCAGTCGGGCTATTAACATCCTCTGGGTCTTGCGTTCCCTCGAGCGAATTGGAGATCACGCAAAAAATCTCTGTGAACAGATTGTATTTGTGGTTAAGGGTAAAGATATCAGACATTGCTAAAGTAGCAAATAATCTTGTTTTAAAAGGAGGCTTCTGCCTCCTTTTTTTGGGTAATAAATTCTTATATGTGTTTGTAATGACTAATTAGTTAAGTGCCTCACTTGTAATATTTCTGTCATCAAAAGTTCATTGTACGGTCATTTTTCGTTGCTACCTTAAGCTGTAAAAAAAGGGGGCAAATAGTTTCAAAAACTTTGCTCCAATCCTTTGTAAGCGATTAACAGGAGTCGAATAGCGATGGCCAAAAAGTGGTATGCAATCTTAATTTTGGTAGGCTCGATTATTTCGCCTTGGGCTTTCTCTGAAAAGGCTTTTGTGCTTGTTTTTCTTGAAGATGCCCCACTGAGATTTATTAAGGTGGCGGTGGATGGGAAAATTGTTGGTGTAACTAATGCAAAGGGTTTAGTTGAAGCTGACTTGGAGACAGGCCCCCACAAGCTGTATTTAATTTCTGACGACAACGCTGTGCCGGTTCGTTTTAATCTTCCAGAGAATGGGCAAATTGAAATCTCTGCAGTTTATAACCGCGACTCAGAAATAGAACCCGTAGTCAAAAGCCAAATTTTTAGTAATATCAGTGATGATAAGGGCTACATCGTTGGTAGAGTCCTGTCTCCCTCCGGCGTTGCTATTGAGGGTGCCACTGTTGAAGTTACAGATCTTAGTTTGTCGACAAAGACTGACGAGGAGGGGATATATTCCCTTGAGGTGCCTCGTGGTCTTCATTCTGTTCAGGCCAGTCAATCAGGGTTTCAACCATCAGCCAGTACAGCAATTAGAGTGTTCGCTGATCTTGGCGCCAATGCCACATTTAAACTCTTTAAACAACCAACTTCAGGTCCTCCTGCCTCCCTATCAGCAGCTGCAATGGAGGAAGTCGTTACATTGGGTGTATTCAATCCCACTGATGGATCTGAAAACCTTGAGCGTTATGCATCATCTATTGTAAGTGCCGTAGATGCCGATGAGATGGCTCGTTTTGGTGATAGCGATATTGGCGCTGTGCTCGGTAGAATCGTTGGATTAAGTGTGATTGATGATAAGTATGCAAACGTCCGTGGTTTGGATGGGCGCTACATATCTACAGAATTCAATGGGATCTTGATGCCAAGTACGGATCCGTTGCGCCGCGATATCCAGCTTGATTTATTCCCCTCAAATATTGTTGAAACGATCGAAGTTCAAAAGTCATTTACTGCGGATCAATTAGCATCAACCACTGGAGGATCCATTTCGGTTATTACTAAATCCATGCCTGATGAGCGATCTGGAAGTTTCGCTGTTTCCATTGGAGCAAATTCTGATTTTACAGGAGACACAGTTCAGGGCTATCGGGACAGTGCGACTGAGGAGTGGGGGTTCGATGGAGGTTTAAGAGACGTTCACTCTGGAGTTCTTGAGGCAACCAATGGCGCACGATCTTTAACTATTTGCGATCCAGATCTTCTTGGAGATTTATGCACTCGTCAAGAGGTGGCGCTTGCCTACGCGCTTACATTCAAACCTGACTATGACCCTAGGCCAATCACTGCCGACCCAGATGTTGGTTTTGATGGCTCATTTGGTGATCGATACGAGTTAGATCAAGGGGATCTCGGCTACTACATCGCAGGATCCTACGGAAGATCGACAGGCTATAGAGGAGATGCAACCTTATCTAATCCTAATGGATTGGACGGCGGATATAACCGCACCAAGGACAATGTTGCCGTTTCTGGTTATGGCTATCTTGGTTATGAACACGATTCAGGCGAAGTATCAGCCAAGACAACACTGCTCCGTTCAACAGATGATGTTACGCGCCAAACCTCTGCTACCGATGTCGAGGGAAATGTCTTGGACGCAACTATTCTTGAGTATGTCGAGCGTCAAATGTTCTCGCAGAGTTTTAATGGTGTCCAAGATATCCAAATGATGGGGTTAGACAGCCAAATTGAATGGCGTGCAGGATATTCTGAAACTGACAGATTAGAGCCTGACAGACGACAGTATTACGGACTCGATGGATTCCTGGCAACCTCGTCGGTTGAACGCAGGTGGTCTGACCTCAACGAGGTTAGCAAAGACCTTGGTCTGGATTATTCAATCTCCTTCGATTGGGGGGAGGCAAACTACTCAACATTAGAGTTTGGAGCATTAATATCAGATAAGGAGCGGACGGTCGATCTATACCGATTTGGCGTTCGCCTTGGTGATAAGTCAATCTCCCTAGATATGGCAAATGGTGTTGATGAGCTTCTTTCTATAGAAAACTTCGCGGGGGATCGATTTAGACTAAGGGCTGCTACTGCGAATACAGATTCTTATGAGTCTCAAGAAGAGATAAATGCCTACTTTGTGAATTTGACAAATGAATTTGGTGAAAATTGGACCGCTGAAATTGGTGCTAGGGTTGAAGACTTCAGCCAGCTAATCGTCTACCCCAATAGTGAAGGCAGTGAAAACATTTTAGAGGCAGATGGTGTTTATCCTGCGTTGAACGTTTCATGGCGGGTGATTGAAGATATTCAGCTTCGTTTGGGTTATAGCCAAACAGTCTCCTATCCCGGACTTATTGAGCGCTCTGCATCTCAATCTTATGACCCTACCACGGATGACCCAATCTTCGGCTCCCCGAACCTTACAGTCTCAGATGTGGATAACTTAGATTTAAGATTAGAGTACTATTTTGGCGCTGAAAATAGAGTTTCCATAGCAGTCTTCAATAAAGAAATAGACAACCCAATTGAGCGAGCCATTCCTGACGCATCCGGTTCAGCTGCCGCTGGTATTACTTTCAGAAATCAAGATTCTGCAGAATTAAATGGTATCGAAATAGATTTTAAAACGCTCTTAGTAGACACAGATGAGCAGTCTCTATTCTTAAATGGAAACATATCCTTTATTGATTCTAAGGTCGCACTAGGAGCGAAGTCACTTCAACTTGAAGGCACTGGATCTGATGGCCGAAAGCTACAGGGTCAGTCTGAATACTTGGCAAATCTTCAGCTGGGATACGACCACTTTCCTTCCTCTCAAAAAGCAACACTCCTAGTCAATTACTTTGATGATCGAATTTATCGAGTCGCAAGGGGTGCTGCACTTGGCCCAATTATTGAGGAAGGCAGAGCGATCGTCGACTTCAATTATGAGAAGACATTCTCTGACAATTGGACAGTTAAGTTGAAGGTTAAAAATCTGACTAATGAGGCGGTTGCCTACAGTCAGAATGTTAGTGAGGTGGAGATTTACGAAACAGGGACTTCGGTCAATTTATCCCTTAGCTATTCGCTATAACGGCCGGTAATTATTTAGACACGCTGGGTTATTTAGCCCTGCAAAATTTTAATCAACACTAAGAAAGGAAGTTATCATGAAACGCAATACTATTTACGCAGGGTGTCTTCTTGCTGCTTCCATCGCTCTTTCCGGTTGCGATGGAGATGTCGAAAGCATGGGAGATATAACGGTCAACGTTGAAGGTGATGTAGTCGATAATAGTGTCACCAATAATAATACGGAAGAGACTACAACAGACACTGGTCCAACAGGACTTTGTGCTGAAGTAACTGAAGCATCATTTGTATCGTTCAATTCTGATTGTTCACAGGGAACAATTTCAGGGACAGTGGACTCCGATTACACGCTCATAGAGGATGTTGAATACATTCTTAGCGGCGTGGTTACTGTCGGTGCTGGTAACGTAGAAATTACTAGCCAGACGCAGTTCGAGTCGATTGTCACTAATGGGGTGTCATTAACAGTTGAACCGGGGACAGAAGTTAAGGGGACCGCCGATGGCGTTTTGCTTGTGACACGCGGATCTAAGCTTATCGCAGATGCCTATGCTAACAATCCGATTACATTTAGTAGTCTGGATAATAATTATGATGGTATGGGTGAATGGGGCGGTGTTGTGATACAAGGATTTGCACCTCAGTACGGTCAGGGTGGAACGGGTGTCTGTTATACGGCAGGCGAGAGCTGGTGTAATGTATTGGGCGAGGGAGGTGACTTCGTTCAAGAGTACGGTGGAAGTGATGCCGCTGATGACAGTGGAATCATTCGATACGTACGAATTGCAGAGGGCGGCCTAATTGCAGGTCCAAATAATGAAATCAATGGCTTGACGCTTCAGGGAGTTGGCCATGGAACATTGATCGATTATATTCAAGTTCAAGGTAATCAGGACGATGGAATCGAGTGGTTTGGTGGAACTGCCAATGTGAAGCATGCTGTTCTAACCAATAATGATGATGATGACATCGATTTTGATGAGGGTTATCAAGGTAACATCCAGTATGCTCTCATTGTTAAAAATCAAACTCCTGGAGCAACGCCAGTGGGTTCTAATGATCCAAGAGGTATTGAGTTAAATTCTTCTGATGCTGATTACACGCCGGAGACAGCGGGTGTTATTGCCAACGTAACAATCATTGGTGGTGATGCTGCAAACTTTGCCGAAGAATATGGCATGCGTCTTCGAGGATCTGTGACTGCGGCTATACATAATTCGGCGGTAACGGGATACGATGTGACTTGTGCTCGAATTGATGATTCTGATACTGACGGTGATTCATCTACGCCCAAGCTGGATACGCCTATTACTCTAAACAATTTTATTTGCGATACCGCGGGTGTGGCTTTCCTTAAGGAGGACCCGCTTGCTGGTTCAACTGTAATTGAAGAGGGTATAAGCTTTGATCAGAACCTAGCTATTGTTAATACGTCAGCTCTTCTTGCTACATCTACTTCGATTCCTGCTCAGGATAATGGGTCAGACTTTATTTTTGATGAAACTCGTTTTGTGGGCGCTGTTGATCCATCTTCTTCTATAGCATGGTGGGCAGATTGGACGATTCCAGGTTCGGTAATCACTCAGGAAGTAGTTCAAGAGGCTAGTTTTGTATCATGCAATAGCTCTAAAACTGAGTGTACTGTCTCTGGGACTATTGATGAAGATTACACAATGGTTGCTGGCGTTGAATATCGCTTGGATGGAGTTGTTAAGGTTGGTGAGGGAAATGTTGAAATTACAAGTCAAGCTGAAAAAGACGCAATAGTTGCTGCCGGCGTTACTTTAACGATTCGCGCAGGTGTAGATGTTAAGGCATTTGATGATGGGGTCCTGCTAGTTACTCGAGGATCCAAGCTTGTTGCAAACGGATCTCCAGCTAGTCCGATTACATTCAGCAGTATCGATCCAGGCTACGATGGTATGGGTGAATGGGGTGGTGTTGTGATACAAGGGTTTGCACCTCAGTACGGTCAGGGTGGCACTGGAGCCTGTTATGCGGCTGGCGAGACCTGGTGTAATGTGTTGGGCGAGGGAGGTGACTTCGTTCAAGAGTACGGTGGAAGTGAAGCCGCTGATGACAGTGGAATCATTCGATACGTACGAATTGCAGAGGGCGGCCTAATTGCAGGTCCAAATAATGAAATCAATGGCTTGACGCTTCAGGGAGTTGGCCATGGAACATTGATTGATTATGTCCAAGTGCATGGAAATCAGGATGATGGAATCGAGTGGTTTGGCGGGACTGTGGATGTTAAGCATGCACTCCTAACTAACAACGATGATGATGACATCGATTTTGACGAGGGCTATCAAGGTAATATTCAGTATGCTCTGATCATCAAGCGCCAAGATGCGGGAGCAACGCCAGTGGGCTCTAATGATCCAAGAGGTATTGAGTTAAATTCTTCTGATGCTGATTACACGCCGGAGACAGCGGGTGTTATTGCCAACGTAACAATCATTGGTGGTGATGCTGCAAACTCTGCTGGAGAATATGGCATGCGTCTTCGAGGATCTGTGACTGCGGCTATACATAATTCGGCGGTAACGGGATACGATGTGACCTGTGCTCGAATTGATGATTCTGATACTGACGGTGACTCATCTACGCCCAAGCTGGATACGCCTATTACAATGCGAAACTTCCTTTGCGATACGGTAGGTGTTGCCTTCAATAAGGAGCAGCCAGTGGATGGTTCCTCAGTTATCGAAGAGACAATCATTATGGATAGCAACTACGCGATCACTAATGATTCAGCTGCTGTTACTGCAGAGGCAATCGCGCCGCAGGATACTGGATCATCCTTCGTCTTTGACTCCACGGATTTTGTAGGAGCGGTCAAACCCGGAACGACTCCATGGTTTGCGGAGTGGGCAATTCCCGGTTCTATCTAAGATTGCTACAAAATAAAAAAGGCCCCTCTAAAGGGGCCTTTTTTTTAGGAGCTTAAAATTTGATTGAGTGTGTTACGCAGATTAAAGGACTCGTAATCAAGCGTTTTCGATGGTGCAGTCTTACGCCTTAGCACTGGGCCTTTGAATAACGCTCTCATACCAACGAGCAAGGTGATTATGATCCTCTGGAATTCTCTTTTTGACCCACTTGGCAAAATCTACAAAAACTAGAGCACTTATATCAGCTACTGAGAAATAGTCATCGACCATATATTGGCTCGATTCAAAGTGCTTATTAAGATCGGCAAAGCAGTTATCGATTCGCTCTAGACCTCTTGCCGCCAGCTCAGGGATCTGACTATAGTTATGTGGGCCAGGCATGGCCCTGTTCTTCATAGCTGGAGAGCCATTCCGCAATGCCTCAGCGCCTGCCATAAAGCCATTGGTATTCACTTGGTTATTAAAGGACGTGACCAAAGCCCTTTCAACGGGAGTTCTTCCATAGAGAGGATTATCAGGGTAAACCTCCTCTAAATATCGACAAATAGCCTCAACTTGGCTAAGGCCTGTACCATCATCCAACGTTAGATAGGGTACTTCCATTAACGGATTAATAGCCTTAAATGCTTCGGAGAATTGCTCACCCTTTGATAAGTCAACTTGTATCGTTTCGATTTCGATAGCTTTTTCAGCAATAAAAATACGGACTCTTCGAGGGCTTGGGGCTGTGGAGCAGTCATAGAATTTCATAAATTCTCCTTACATTTTATTGAGAAGCTTGGGCGGGTATTTTAAGTAGCTCAAGTCTTTGAGTGATCGCGTCATGGATCGAGTCAGAATCCAACCCAATATCTGCGAGTTGTTCGGCGTGAGAGCCATGGTCCACGTGCCTATCTGGAAGACCCAGCTGCATGACAGGCATAACAATGCCCTCGTTTGAGAGAAATTCTGTCACAGCAGAACCTGCACCACCAGATATTGTATTTTCCTCGAGTGTGACGAGTAGATTGTGACTGGAGGCCAGTGATCGAATCAAGTCTTCGTCGATAGGCTTTACAAAACGCATATCTGCAACGGTAGCATTGACTTGGTCTGCGACAACAACAGCATTCTTTAACAGCGTACCAAAGTTTAGAATAGCGACGCCAATACCGTCACGAACGACTCTACCTTTACCCACTGGGACGGCAGTCATCGTTTTTTCAATAGTGGCTCCGGGCCCAGTTCCCCGAGGATACCTTATTGCAGCTGGTCCAATGTGCGTGTAACCGGTATAAAGTAGCTGTCGAGTTTCATTCTCATCTGATGGTGTCATAACAACCATATTGGGAACACAGCGAAGGTAACTGATGTCGTATGCTCCAGCATGTGTGGCGCCATCCTCTCCTACTAGGCCTGCGCGATCTAGTGCAAAGAGAACGTCTAAATTTTGAATAGCAACGTCGTGAATGAGTTGATCATAAGCTCTTTGCAGGAAGGTGGAGTAAATAGCAACGACGGGTTTTAGGCCTTCGCACGCCATACCGGCAGCAAGTGTTACCGAGTGCTGCTCAGCAATGGCAACATCCTCATAGCGGTCAGGAAAGCGCTCAGCAAAATCATTCATACCAGAGCCTTCACACATGGCTGGGGTAATGCCTATCAGTTTATGATCTTGCTCTGCCATGTCGCACAGCCAATCACCAAAGACCTTCTGATATTTTGGCTTTGCAATTTTTGGCTGCGGCACAACCTCCTCAATAATAGGCTGCTTAGGCTCGATTTTATTCAGCGCATGATAGCCAACTGGGTCATCTTCAGCGAGTGAGAAGCCCTTACCCTTGTGCGTGATAACGTGAAGCATCACGGGCCCTTTAATAGCTTTCAGATTGGTCAATGTCTGCACTAAAAGTGGCAGATCGTGTCCATCAATAGGGCCAATATAGTAAAAGCCTAATTCCTCAAAAATAGTGGCCGGAGATACCATGCTCTTCATGTATTCTTCTGTTCGGCGAACAAAATCCTTTGCGTGAGGGAGAGATCTAAGCGCTTTTTTTCCTCTCTCCCTAAGTTGGTTATAGAACTTGCTAGCCCATAATTTGGAAAAGTACGTCGACAAGCCACCTACATTTTTGGATATAGACATTTGATTGTCATTAAGAATAACGAGTAAATCATCATCCACATGAGAGGCATGGTTAATAGCCTCAAATGCCATTCCCGCGGTCATAGCACCATCGCCGATAATTGCGACAGTTTTCCGATCTTCATCAAGCTGACTTGAGGCCATCGCCATGCCAAGTGCCGCGCTAATGGAGGTGCTGGAATGGCCAACGCCAAAGGTATCAAACTCGCTCTCTGA